>NZ_QOSA01000016.1:0-201488 GCF_008368795.1 Bacillus sp. BF2-3 | reverse complement strand
AACGGGACCGGAGGAAATCCAGGAGGCGAAACGGGAACAGATAACGGGACCGGAGGAAATCCAGGAGGCGAAACGGGAACAGATAACGGTAAAGTTACTGAAAGTACAACGAATCAAGTTGTACATCAAAAAGCAGAAGTATTAACAAAAAATATATCTAGTGTATTAATAAAAGAAGCAGTAGATACAGTCGAAAGTTATCAAGGTTTAATGAGCCTTTACGAAATGTATTATGGGATTGATTTAAGAACGAAAGATGTAGGTCCTAAGTTAGAAGAGGGAAGTTTAGATGCAATTGCGACGGACCAATCTTTGTACTACGTATTAAATAAACAAAGCTTAATTGATTTAATTTCAAATCTTGTTTCATCAAGTATTACTACAGAAATAAAGCAAGATATGTCAGGTTTAAAACAAAAAATAAACTCTTATCAACAATCTATTACTAGTGCGGATCAAAATTCTATGCTACTAGCGGAGAAATTAAATGGAACGACGCAACAAGCAACTAGTATGAATGAAAATTTAGGAGAGTATTTAAAAGGTTTAGCGAAATGGCGTGAGAATAGCTTAAAACTAGTTGAAGAGCAGCAAGTATTAACAGCAAATCATACTGGTGAGCAAACAGCTGTTTTATCGTTAGATTCTGGTATTAAATCATTAATGATGCAAAGTCAGTCATTGGTCGAAAGTTCGAAACATAGTTTAGCAACTTCAGACGATGTATATAAAACATTTGATCAAATCAATGGACAAGCAAAAGAAATTCAAGACAGCGGAACGACAATTGTTTCAAAAGCTGATTTATTATTAAACGACTTTACGAAGAAAATGGAAGATGATAAATCATTCTCCAAAAACTTTACGAAAATTTTAGCGAATAGTCGTATTGGAGATCGTCAAAATGAAATGCTATATGACTTTTTAGCTAGTCCAGTTCAAAAGCAAAATGATGGAGTAATTGTAGCAGGTAATGCTTTTACACCGTACTTAATTGTATTAACTTGTTTCATTGTTGCATTATTTACAGCATACGCAATTGCGAATCAAGAAAAGAAACGAATGCAATCAGATCATTTTGAAGAGAAATTCTCATTAATTGATATGAATGTACCAACTACAGTAGTAGCTTTCGGTATATCAATTGTGGAAGGGATTAGTATAGGTATCATTTCTGGGCGTCTTTTAAAGTTCGGTCAGGATCAAAGTTTACTATGGATTGCGTTCATCACATTTATTATGATGGCGTTTGTATTGGTCTCAACCTACTTATTACGACAAATAAAAATGGTAGGTATGTTTATACTATTAGTATTTTTAAGCATGTACCTATTTTTAACTGAGGCAGTTGGAAGTAAAGTAGATCAAATGTCCTCTGTCGGAAAGATACGTCAATTCTCACCGCTTCAGTATATAGAAAGTTTTCTAAATGATTTTATTAGTGGTAAAGATACTGGGAAAGTTATTTTTGTCGTATTGTTTGTAATTGCCATTATTGGATTGGTTAGTAATCTATTTGTATGGCATAAGAAATGGGAGGAAAAAGAAGTAAATGATCAAACAATGGAGCATAGTGGCTAAGTTATCATTTCTCTCTATCCTTTTACTGTTTGTCGCGCTACCGATAAGGAGCGCGGCTGACAGTTATCTTGGTGATGATGGGAAGATTAAGTTTAAAGTGGATCGACTTGAAGAAAGCGACCAAGAAAAAAATAAAAAGGAACATAAGGAAACAGAATTAGATAAAGCATCGATTGAGTTATTTAACAAAGATATAGAAGAAGAAATTGAGAAAAAGAAAAAGAAAGAACAAAAAGATATGGAAGCTTTGCGAGATTCTCTTTTTACAAAACAAAAAGAGAATAATAGTGTTAAAGATACGAAAAATAGTTTGTTTAGCAGTGAATACATTGTCAGAAAAAGTGCAGATGAAGTAGCGAGTAATGAAACAATGAATGAAGAGCCAATTAGTATAACAATAATATTATTATTTGGCGGCGGCATTCTATTTATTTGCATCGGTATTTATACGGTTCTTCGTAAAAGTTGGAGGTAAAGTGATGGCAATACAAACACATATCAATGTGACAGTAGATTTTAGTAAATGGAATGGAAATACATATGATTTGCGTATTCCGAATCATCAATCTATTAAATATTTATTAAAAAACTTATTAGATACGCTAAAGATTGATAATCATGAAGGTTCACATTTTGTAATTAAAGTGAAAAATAAGTCAATTGTTTTAACAGATAATGATCGTTTAATTGATCACCAAATAACAGATGGAGATATTTTGCAAGTTTTATAAAGAATATTTTTTACTTTTAGTTATTTGAAAATAAGTTATTACGGGTTATAAAGAAAAGGAGAAGAGGATAAACATGACGGAAAAAATAATTCAAATTGATGCAATGAACTATCAATTTCAAATAGAAAAAGAAAATTGGAAATTGGAGATGACCAAATCTCAAACACGTATAAAAGACTTCCGTCAATTCGATATAATTACGGGCGAATCATCTGAATTTGTACCATTAACAATAGAAGAAACGGATGATATGTTTACGTTTCTATATCAAGTAGATAAAAAATTATATAAGTGGGACGATCTTAGCCGTTTTGGAAGAAATGAGAAATTAAGACTACTTCGGAATGTTGCGCAGTTTCGTAAATATTTAAATAAACGAATCACGTTCTTTTTACATCCAGACAATATAGTTTTTAATGCTAATTTAATACCAAGTATTATACATAGAGGAATTCGAGATATTGTTCCGCCAACCCCATTATTAGAAGAGCAATTTTTAACACAATATAAGTGTCTAATTATTGCTTTATTCTCCCAAAAACATAACTTTGATGATTTGTATGCTGGGTTACTAAAAGATGCAAAAGAAACAACATTTGAACAGACCGTTGCTCAAATGGAAAGCTTAGATGCATTACTGCAGTTTCTTGATGACAGCTTTGAGAAGGAACAAACAAAAACAGAAAAAAATATGCAGTTAGTACCTAAAAAAAGCTATAAATCATTTAAATACTTAGCTTTTTCCTTCATAGCGGCGACAGTTATTTTAGCTGCTCCTTTAATATATTTCACTTTTATAAAATTTCCTTATCAAAATAAATTGTTAGAAGCAAATGCAAGTTTCATAGCAACTGATTATGACAAAGTCATTACGCAATTGAATGAAGAGGAGTTTGAATCATTACCGATTGCATCTAAATATGAGTTAGCATTTGCATATATTACAGCTGAAAAACTAGGTGAAGCTCAAAAGAAATCGATTATGAAAAACATTAGTTTGAAAAGTGATGAAAAGTATTTGCTGTATTGGATGTATAACGGAAAAGGTAATTTTGATAAATCATTAGATTTAGCTAAGACACTTGATGATCCTCAGCTTATTATGTACGGCCTTGTTAAACAAATTGAATCACTGAAAAATAATCCAGATTTATCAGGGGAAGAACGTGATCAAAAGTTAAAAACATATGAGCAACAATTAGATGAATATAAAAAGAAATATGGCAATTCATCAAACGATAAAAATTTGTCGGACACAGAGAAAAAAGAGTAAGCACTTGATGAGACAGTTGAAAAGGAGCAGTGAACACGGATGGAGCAACTATTAGTATTGACTTATGGAGATAAAATATATAAGTGCACATTACATCCAAATGAGCAATCAATAGTGTCGATTGGAAAAGAGTGGACAAACGATATTACGAATCCAAGTTTAGAACAAGAAGTAGAGTTAAAGTGGAATAATGAAGTAAATGCTTGGATGGTACAGGATCAATTAATAGAATTCAATAAGGAAATTGAGATTGGGAAAACAAGAGATGTGAGCTTGAAAATCTTTATATCTATTGTTGGCACAACTAAAGTGTTTGATATCGGAACGAAACATTCTCTTACAGTGAGTCAAAACGATTACGATGATATTTCTATTACCGGGACTAGTGTAGATTTAATGCTATCTCGCGAAACGTTGTACGATTCTTTTAAAGTGAACGTGTATGGCGGGGATGTATTTCATAATTATACGAAGTTAAAAGATAGCGTTATGTTGGAATCAGGAGACGTATTATATTTTGATGGTATTTTATTGGAGATTGGTAGTGAAGACATTCAAGTACTTTCTTCAGAAGATAAAGTGAAATCTGAGTTACCTATTTTAGTAGAATCAGAAACGAATTATCAAAGTGGTTATCCAGACTATCATCGTTCACCACGTATTATTTACCGTGAACCAGAAGAGAAAATGACAATTGCAAAGCCTTCAAGTATGCCATCAAAACCAACGGAGCATTTAGCAAGAATCATTGCACCTTCACTTGTCATGATTGTCGTAACCGTATTACTTGCTATTTTCATGAAATATGGAATGTTTATTATCGCATCGATTGCGATGACATTAGTAACAATCATTGTTTCTGTCACATCGTATATAAAAAATTTAAAGCAATATAAAGTCGATATTGTTGAACGAGATAAAAGCTATAGAGAGTATATAAAACAAAAAACGAAAGATTTACATGCAGAAAGTGAAAAACAGCGTCACGCATTACATTATCACAATCCAAATGTAGAAGTAATACGTAATATGGCAGTTCAAGTAAATCCTCGAATTTATGAAAAAACAATGTTACATCATGATTTCTTAACATTTAGCGTTGGAACAGGACAAGCTAATACGAGTTTTGAAATTCAATTTAATGAAGAAGAATTTAGTCAAACGAAAGATGAATTAATTGATATAGCACGTGAACTAAGACAGCGTTATCTATCGTTGGAAGATGTACCAGTTGTAACAGATTTAATGAATGGACCAGTCGGTTATATTGGTCAACGCTCTTTAGTGTTAGAGCAATTACAATTATTAGTTGCACAAACGGCTTTATTCCATAGTTATTATGACTTGCAGTTTATTACTATTTTTCCGGAAGAAGAAAAAGAAAAATGGGATTGGATGCGCTGGTTGCCTCATGGAAGTGTTCGCGATATAAATGTACGTGGATTTGTATACCATGATCGTAGCCGTGATCAAGTGTTAAATAGTTTGTATCAAATATTGAAAGAACGAAAATTAAAACTAGATGAAAAAAGTTCTACTAATGAAAAAATGTACTTTGCACCGCACTATGTCGTTCTCATTACAGATGAAAAACTAATATTAGACCATGTTGTTATGGAATTCTTTAATGATGATCCGAGTCAATTAGGTGTATCACTTGTATTTGTACAAGATGTTATGCAAAGTTTACCGGAGCATGTGAAAACGGTAATAGATATAAGAGATGCAAAACAAGGGAACATCATCTTAGAGCAAGGAGAACTTGTTAACCGTCAATTTAAACTAAATCATGTGCCAAAAGGATTCAATTTAGAAGATATTTCACGGGCATTAGCACCATTAAATCATTTGCAAAACTTAAAAAATAGTATTCCAGAAAGCGTAACATTTTTAGAAATGTACGGCGTTGAAAAAGTAAAAGAACTGAATATCACAAGTCGTTGGGAGAAAAATGCAGCGCATAAATCTTTAGCTGTACCACTTGGATTACGTGGTAAAGAAGATATCGTAAACTTAAACTTACACGAAAAAGCACACGGACCACACGGATTAATAGCAGGTACAACAGGTTCAGGTAAATCGGAAATTATACAATCGTATATTTTATCTCTAGCAGTCAATTTCCACCCGTACGAAGTAGCCTTTTTACTAATTGACTATAAAGGCGGCGGAATGGCGAATTTATTCAAAAACTTACCGCATTTATTAGGAACAATTACGAACTTAGATGGAGCGCAAAGTATGAGAGCGCTCGCATCAATTAAAGCTGAATTACAGAAAAGACAACGATTATTTGGTGAAAATGATGTAAACCATATTAATCAGTATCAAAAACTGTATAAAGAAGGCTTAGTAAGTGAGCCGATGCCGCATCTATTTTTAATTAGTGATGAATTCGCGGAATTGAAGTCAGAACAACCAGAGTTTATGAAAGAGTTAGTTTCAACAGCACGTATCGGTCGTTCGCTCGGAATCCATTTAATATTAGCTACGCAAAAACCGAGTGGTGTTGTAGATGATCAAATTTGGAGTAACTCGAAATTCAAACTAGCATTAAAAGTTCAAAATACGTCAGATAGTAATGAAATTTTAAAAACGCCAGATGCTGCTGAAATTACATTACCAGGACGTGCTTACTTACAAGTTGGGAATAATGAAATTTATGAACTATTCCAATCAGCCTGGAGCGGAGCAGACTATGTAGAAAACAAAGAGGATAAAGAACATTTAGACGCAACAATCTATGCAATAAATGATCTAGGACAATATGAAATATTAAGTGAAGATTTAAGTGGCCTTGGTAGCAGTAAAGAAGTAATAAGCGTACCATCTGAACTGGATGCTGTTATTGACTACATTCACGATTACGCAGAAATAAATGAAATTGAAGCGTTAGCTAGACCGTGGTTACCACCACTTCCAGAAAGCGTATATTTACAAGACTTACATGCAATTCAGTTCAAAGAAGCATGGACGAAAGAAAAGAAACCATTACAAGCAACAGTTGGTCTACTAGATCAGCCTGAATTACAATCACAAACACCATTAACATTAGATATTAGTAAAGACGGACACGTAGCGGTCTTCTCAAGCCCAGGCTACGGAAAATCAACATTCTTACAATCAGTCATTATGGATGTAGCTCGTCAGCATAGTCCGGAGCATTTGCATGTGTATTTAGTGGACCTTGGAACAAATGGTCTTCTACCTTTGAAAGGATTACCTCATGTAGCGGATACGATTACGATTGATGAATCTGAAAAATGTTTAAAGTTTGTTGAAAGATTAACTCAAGAAATGAAAAATCGTAAACGATTATTAAGTGAATATGACGTTGCAAATATTGAAATGTATGAAAAGGCAAGCGGGAAAGAAATACCACATATTATTATTGCAATCGACAATTATGATGCAGTAAAAGAAGCGAAGTTCTATGAAAGCTTTGAAATGCTAATTATGCAAATTGTCCGAGATGGTGCAAGTTTAGGAATTCATACCTTAATTAGTGCAGGGCGACAAAATGCACTTAGAATTCAATTGTACAATAATATTAAAATCCAAACTTGCTTATATATGATTGATCAAAGTGAAGTAGCTAGTATTGTAGGGAGATCTGATATAAAAGTGGAAGAAACAGCAGGAAGAGCGTTAATAAAACTAGAATCTCCTACATTATTCCAGGTTGCATTACCTACGAAAGCAGAAGATGAATTACAGCAAATTCAATTATTACAACAAGAAGCAAATGATATGGATCGAGAATGGGATGGAGAACGTCCGAAGGCAATTCCAATGATGCCAGAAGTGATTGATATTGCTACTTATCGTAAAAATAAAGACGTTACAAAAGCTCTACAAGCAGCAAGAATTCCAATGGGGCTTGATTTTGCAAACGTAGAAGTTGTAGCTCATGATATTGCAGTGAATGATCATTTAATGATTTATAGTGTAGATGAAAGTATGAGAAAACAAATTGTATCTAGCATCCTATCTCAATTGAATAAAGATTATTTTGAAAGTGTGACGTTGGTGGATACAGCAGAGTATAGTTTCGTTCAATATAAAGACGATGTGACGCACTACATTGTAGACGAAAATGAAATCAATATGCATGCGAAGTATTGGATGGAAGTAATTCGTGAACGAGCTTTTGAATTAGCACAAGCAAGACAAGAAGGTAGAGAAATTCCTGCATTCACAAAACAACTCATTATCATGACAAATGTTGAAGAGTTTAGTAAATTTGTTTATTTAGAAATGGAGGATGCAGCGACTTTAATTGATTTATCTCGTACAGTAGGTATTTACTTTGTATTAGCAGGTCACCACGACTACATGGACCGAAATCGTGAAGCTCTACCTATGAAAATGAGAAGTAAACTAACAGCAGCAATTATCGCAATGCCATTAAATGATCAAAGTATCTTCAATATAAAATATATAAGCAACGAAGCACCATTAGGTAAAGATGAAGTGTATTACTATCAAAAAGGGAACATAATGAAACTAAAAATGCCTAGAGTAACTAACGAGGTGACAGTATGAAATTAAAGAAGAAAGCTAAGGTGATGATAGTCGTGTCAATAGTGGCAAGTTTATTAAGTGGATGTGGTTTTGGAGAGACAAAGATAGAGTATGAGAGATTAGTAAAGGCGTTGGATGAAGGGGATATGAAGACGGTTATGTCTGCGAGTGATGATGGGTATGCGTATGTGAAAGAAGAGGTTAGGGATAGTACGTTTTGGGCGGAAAATGATAAACGCATTAACGTCGTATATCAAACGACAGGAGCGGTATACAATATCAAAGAAAAAAGGTTCTATGGGACAACTTTACAAGAAATTGCTAGTTCATTAAATAATGAGCAAAAAAAAGAAGAAACTATATATAGAACTAGTATTAAATATGAAGATAATCAATTGAAAAGTCCAGATCAAAGTTTGGATGTTTCGAATGTTCATTTTATATTTGATAGATTGAAGGGAATAGATAGTTTAAAACCCAAAAAAGATAAAAAAAGATTTAGTGAACCATCCAAGGTAACATATTACTTAACTGAATCGGAATTTCAAGAAATAATTAATGATAAGTTAAAGGTGGACTATGATAAATTTGATGAAGCAATATTATTATTGGAATTTAATTCGGCAAAAGATACAAAAGAAAATCCTATGGAATTCACTACGATAAGCATAACGATGGGGTATGAAAAAAAGAATAAAGAAGGTCAATTAATAAGACATGATCAAAAAATAGCAATCTATTTAAATACTAAAGAAGATAATAATGAAAATTCTAAAAACAAATATGAGGAGTATGAAAGACAATATATGAATAATAGGTAATGTATAAAATAGGAGGGAATAAGTGTGGGGAATAGTACAAATGATCTCCAAAGATTTAAAATAAACAGTGATGTAGGAAAATTAAGATTAGCAGCAGCTGATATTTATGCTTTTAATGAAAAAGAAGATGATTATAGTAATCCAGACCCAGGAAAAAATAAGAAAAGACTAGAAGATAACTTTGATGCCGAACTAATAGCAGAGGATGATCAACATCCTCAGACTGGTTTTGGGGCATACGCTCTAAAAGACAACCATACAGGTGAAATTTTTATAGTTTACGTTGGAACGCAACCGAGTCAAATAGGCGATTTAGCAACTGATGGAGCAATTGGACTGCATAATTTAACTAATTCACCTATATTTGGGTCATTAGCGGAGTTTCAGTATAGTCAAGCGGAAAGATTTTATGAAAAAGTCAAAGCGGATAATAAAGGAAAGAAGATAACTTTACTAGGGCACTCTTTAGGTGGCGGAGCAGCGAATACAGTTGCATTAAGACATCAAGAAGATAATATAAACGTATTAGCTTTAAATCCTGCGCCTGTTTTAAATAAAGATGTGGTTAAGTACGGATACGGGACCAATATGAAAAATTGCCGCAGTCTTATAAATGAATATGATCCTTTGTATGGCGCCATTAAAGCCGCAGATTTTGTAATACCTGGACAGGTTTATAAAATGGAAAATGGGGAAGGGCATTCTTTTTTATATGATCCAAAATTTTATTCTGGGAATGGGAATGTAGCAATAGATAAATTGAAAAAGGTTAGCGAAACAGGATTTGATTGGAAATTTGGTTTTTTAGAAATATCAGAATCTGCTGGGGACCTATATAAAGGAATCACTGGAAAAAAAACATTAAGTACAACAGAAGAAGTTGTAGTGGATTTAGTAGTAAATGGAACCCCAGTCAGTGCAATTCTAGTTGCAATAACAGTAGTGGGAGATACTAGTGCTCTAGCAACAAAAATAGCAAGTATAGGTGTAGAAACAGGAAAAAAAGCTTTGAAATTTAGTAAGGAAGTTATACTAGAAGTTAGAAATCAGGTAAATGCGGCTGTGGATTGGATAGAGAATAAATTAGCAAAATGTAAGGAAAAGGTACTTGAAGTGTTAGAATCAGTATTTAACGCAGCTGTAGATTTTTTAGTAGGATGCATTATTCTTTATTTATCACGTGATGAAATTATAACAATTGCAAAAGAAGTAGCATCTTCCCTTGTTCAAGATATTTTAGATGTATTTAAAGGTGACTTTGAAATTGATACAAATATTGCTTCAATTGCTGGAGATTATGTAAGAAGCCATCGCCAATCATTATTAAACTATTTTATGAATGATGGTAGTAGAGGGTTAAATCGTTCATTATTAGTAGAGATTTCCAGAGATGTGAACGAACTTTCAAATGATTTAAAAGAGTTAAGTCAAGACGTTACAGATGCGGTAATTTCTATGATAGCAAAAGATGAAGAGTTAGCTTCGGTTTCCTATTATTGATAAATGTTAAGGAAGGGGGAATGAGGATGGATTTACATATGATAATGTCGAGGGTTCATAGTACATTTCCGGACAGTGGTGGGCGAGATCAAATTATTAACGTTGTTATGCAACTTGAAAAAGCAGCTGTATCTTTGACAGGAGATATTAGAAGATTAGAAAGTAGTATTGATAATAGTTTGCAAGGTAAAACACGTGATGCTTTTATTGATCGTATCCGCCAATTAGAAAAAAGGCGACAAAAAATAGAAGAGAAAATTATCGTGTTAAAAGGATCGGTGAATTAATATGAAAGATTATATGGAGAAAGTTTTGCCTTTAGGAAGTGTAGTGAGGTTGAGTACTGAGGAAGAAAAAGATGTAGAGTATGTAATTACTACAAGAGGAATACTTCTCGATGAAGACACTTTCTATGATTATGGTGGGGTATTACACCCAGTAGGTTTGACGGCAGAGACATATAAATTATTCAATGACTTTGATATTTTAGAAGTGAAATTTGAAGGGTATAAAAATTCTATTGAAGGAAAATTTGCTCATAATTTTAAAATATGGCGAAATGAATTTGTAAAAACGATAAAGAACAAGGCTGAAAATAATAAGTAACAATTATTAATAAAACAAGGGCTATAATATATTTAGAAATAAATAGACTTTCCTCTTCCTACATGGAAAGAGGAAAGTCTATTTTTGATTGAATAAGAATCTAAATATCTAGTATTACGTGGGAACAACATGAAAAAGAACGTCAAGAATTTATAGCGAATAGAAAAAGAATAAAATAAAAGTTGAAATAACATTTGTAAATAATAGTCATAGACTGTTTTTATGGTGGAAATCTATTTGTGAAGAAATGAATCATTTTATCCTATATGATAAAAATGGTATATTTTGGTGTTTTTATAGTTAGGAAAATGTTATTCTAAAAGGAGTATGTTGGGTGAATCATAGACATAAGAAAAAGAAATCGAAACAAATAAGAAAAGAAGCTGTTCAGATAAAACCGATAGTAGAAGAAAAACCACTAAAGAAGAGTAGCAAAAAGTTAGTTGATATTCTTCTAGGTATTCTTCTTTTCCCAATTTTTATATGGGCTGTCTTGGAAGGTTCTACAACACAAGTAAGCAAAGGGAAGACTTTCCTTATTATCGTTTTCTTTCTCTTAATTGCAATAGGGCTATCTATGATAGGAAACAAATAAGGGGGAGTGCAGATGTTTAAGAAGAAGGAGAAAAAAACATTTACGTTAGATTGTTAAACACACAAGGGGAAATCATTCGAGAGTTTAATTGTACAGAAAAAGACTTGCGAAAAGTAAAAGAAAATGGTACTGAAATTCGTTTGGTTGGAGATAACTCATATGAGATGGTAGCAACCGATGAACAACTAGAAAAACTAGCAAGAGCTGAAGCAGAAATCGAAGCGGAAATTAAGGCATGGGAAGATGCTTTAAATGAGAGTTTGGATGAACGCGAAGAAAGAGAAGCGAGACAGAAGGAATTGAAAGAAAAGAATAAATGGAGTACAAAGAAGAAAGTAATCGTATTTGGACTGATATTCTTTGTATTTATTGGATTACCTATTATCGAAGGGTATCAAAATAGTAAATTAGTTGAAGAAGGTACATCATTACATGCAGAAATTGTAGGTAGGCATGTAGAGAAGGAATGCATGTTTACACACCCCACATTAGTAGTTGAGGTAGATGGTAAAAAGCATAATGTATGGGTAAGTGAAGAGACATATAAGGGAGCAGAGTGGTTAGGTAGACTAAAAGTCATCAAAACAAAAGATGGTAAAGTTGAGAAAGACCCTAGATATGAGGGTGAAGACTTAATTACGAGTTATTAAGCAGTAGGTTTTTAATATTCGCTTCTCTCAAATTAAATAACATTATTATTTGCAAAAATCGAATCCATTAAAATAAAAACAAATTTAAAATAACTGTAATAACCTCCTAGCATATTGTTGATGGGAGGTTATCACCTTTCTGAAGATAAAATTAAAGAGCTTTATTATCTCGATACAATTATGATGACAGTAATGTTTTTACTAAGTGAGTGCAGTTTCGGGGGAAACAAAAATAGAGTATGAGGGATATGCTTAAGTGAAAGAGAGAAGAATATTTAGAGCTTTTGAGGAGAACGAAGGCTATTTGAACTATCAAAAGTATTCTGATTATGTACGGTAATTAATGTAGAGGTAATATTATCTGAATATAGTTACGCAAAGATGAATGTACTTAAAAAGTTAGATTACATTAGTATATGTAGGTTTCTTATTTATAGGAGCAGTGATTGTTCATATTGTGACAACGATTGATACGTTTAATCAGGCAAGTGAAGGTGCATTTAGCATGAATGAAAGATCCGCTTCCTTTTTTAGTAAAACAAAAGAAACTATGATGAAAGGGGCTTTAATATACGCATTAATCCTACTTATTTTGATTTATTTTCATAATGATTATACGTTTGATACTTTTATTGGATATGTAATAGGTACTGTTTTACTATATACAGTAGCCGTTGGTGCAGCAGAATTCCAGCTATTGGTGTACTGTAGATTCAAATTTAAATCATTTAATATGACTTGGGAAGAAAATGAGAGAATGCGTGGGAGAACTCGAAAACAAAATAAAAAATTCAAAACGAAAAGTAAATAAGGGTGAAATAGAATTTAAGTGTATGAGAATTATTTAAACTATATAGAAGGTGAAAAAACTGAATGTGGAATATAAGAGAAGAAGATATGGGTCTTTTTAAAATTGAAAATAGAAATCGATTAAGTCCGGATTATATAAGAATCTTTTATGTAGGAGTTTTTGCATATACTTCTATACCCATGCTTATTATGTTTTTAATTTTTTTGCTGAATGGTGATAAGATTTCTTTAACTCCTTTTGAGAAGATGGTTGTACAAACTGAAGTGAAATTGTATATTTTGGAGTTCGTTTTTTTAATGTTATTCATGTCTAAAAAAATTGCTTTTAAATTACAGAAACTCCAAACCATTGTGACTGTATTTTATTCTTTTCAATTAGCAACATTACCATTTATCGTTATGATGGTTGAAGGAATGTTTGATTTTCCAAGTAATAATAAAACGTTAGTTTATATTTGTTTAATAATGTTAGGGGCGCTTTGTACTCACATTGTAACTACAATTGATGTTTTTAAAAAGGCAAAACATGGAGGATATAAATCGGAAGGACCAGCTGTCTCATTTTTTACTAACGCAAAATTATATTTATCGATTGGAATGACAATTGGTGTAATGGTTCTACTTATATTAATTTTTCTAAATCTTAATTATACATTTAGTCAAATGGCAATTTATGTTGTACAAACAATAATATTATATATATTCGCTGTAGTATCAGCAGAATTCGTCCTATTGGTGTATTGTCGCTTTAAATTTCCATCATTTAATATTACGTGGAAACAACATGAAAAGGAACACCAAGAATTTATAGCAAATAGAAAAAGAATAAGAGAGAAAGAACAAAAACTGAAATGAAAGTTATAAATGATACTCGTAAACTTACATTGAAGATAGAATGAATACATTATTCATAAATTAACTAGTAAAGGGAGGAATGTAATATCTTGAATAAAGATTCTAAAGCTGCAAAAAAAGAAAAAGGTTTATTTGAAAGTGTAATAGCACCTATTATTGTTGGGATTATGTTTATCTCTTTAATTCTATATAAAGTAGCAGAGTTTCTGGGGAAGTGGATTGTTATCTTCGGAATAATATTTTTTATTGGTAGTATATTTCTTTGCATATATCTAGAAGAATATGGAGGGGTGTTGGGCGGTGGGATAGGGTTAATATCGATGCTATTGTTATATGTTATGTTTATTAGAAAAAGTAAAAAAGGCTAGTTTAATATGAAATACCAAAAACATTTATTTACTCTCAGTTTGTCTACAAAAATAGAGTTATTACATGATTTTAGAAAAGATGGTGTAATTATATGTGGAATATAAAAGAAAAAGATTTAGATGAATTTAAAATAACATGTAGAAATCGCTTAAGCCCAGAAGACTCTGTGGGATTTATGTTTGGAGGAATAGTTTATAGTTCATTATTCATGCTTTTTATTTTGGTAGCATTAATTAAGATTGGCTGGGGATACTATCCGACTCTCTTTGACAAAATAATTGTTAGTATTGAATTAGTGTTATATGGTTTGCAAGTAATCTTTTTCATTCTATATCTAATTCCAAAAGCTCGTTTCAAATATCAAAAGTTGCAAGCACTTGTGATATTATTATTTGCATTTCAGCTGGGAACTATAGGATTCACATTGTTTATACTTCCAGCAATTTCAAATTATTCGATTGATCAAATTACATTATTGTATGTGGGTTTATTGTTTCTAGGAGCAGTTTTTGTTCATCTGGTGACCACAATTGATACCTTTAAACAAGCAGAGAGTGGAGCATTTAGTATGGATGAAAGGGTAGCTTCATTTTTTAGTAAAACAAAAAACAACGTAATGATTGGTGTTACGGTATATGCACTAATCCTTCTTATTTTAATTTATTTTCATAATGATTATGAAACAGAGATATTAGTAGGGTATATAGCAGGAACTCTTGTAATGTACGCGGTAGCCATAGGTGCAGCAGAGTTCCAATTATTAGCCTATTGTAGATTTAAATTTCCATCATTTTATATTTCATGGGAGGAACACGAAAGGGAACGTCAGAAAAGACTAAAGCTTTATGAAGAGAAGGAAAAAAGAAAACTAAAGAAATAAAATAAGTTTTGGTTTCTGAAAATTCGAATAGAATATATAAGCAATTAAGGATTGTATATAAATCAATGCTATTAAAAATTAAAGTATCTTCAATATAATCTGTATGAGTTAATAAATACCGGTAAGTAAAGGTGAACTATATTACTATCAAAATGGGAATGTAATGAACCTAAAAATGCCTAGAGAAATCAGCGGGGTGTCAGTATGAAGTTAAAGAAGAAAGCTAGGATGATGATAGTTCTGTTAATAGTATCAAGTTTATTAAGTGGATGTGGTTTTGGGGAGACGAAGATAGAGTATGAGCCATTTGTCAAAGCTTTGGATGAAGGTGACATGAAAACGGTTATGTCTGCGAGTGATGATGGATATGCGTATGTGAAACAAAGAGGTATATATAGTACATATGAGCAAAAGGAAGATGGAGAGCACAGTAAAACAATCTATCAAACTTCGAAAGGCATATATAATACGAAAGATAAAAGTTTATATGGAAATACAACACAAGAAATTACCTCGGAAGTAGATAATAAAAATTATAAAGAAGAAGTTAATTATAGTACAAATATTATGTATAAAAATGAAAAGGTGCAAAGTCCGGATTCAAATCTAGATGTTTCATACGTGAACTTAATTGTAGATCGTTTAAAAGGAATAGGGAAACTAAAGATGAAGCCCAAAGGTGATATAAAAAAGTTTGATCAACCTAGTACTGTTGGATACAAATTAACTGAATCAGATTTTCAGAGCATTATTAATGATAACTTGAAAATACAATATGATGAATATGGTGGTGGATCAATCGCATTGCATATAGATTCTAAAAATGGCTTAGAGCAGATATTACAAGTAAGTATCGTAATGAATTATAAGAAGAGAAATGATGAAGGCAAGTTAGTAAAATATATATCACAGATACACACATATTTTGATAGTCAGCAAGGTAATAATCAGGATGCGAGACAGGAATATATTGATTTTAAAGTAAAGTATAATAAGAAGCAGTAATATTAAGAAGGGCATTTGCACGTAAAGATAATAGTGACATAAGTGAGATAAATCTTTCATAAATATTTCTATTTGTAGCGGAAAGAATTTGAGAATAAACAGGTAGCCTCAATTGCTGGAGTAGATGCAACAATTGGGGCGTTTATCTGTCTAAATTTAGTTTGAATGCATACCATTTTTTAGTTAGAGTCCTCGCTCCTCAAGTAGTTTCTTCATAACAACGGTGTGAAGTTTTTGTGTAATCGGCTTTTATTGCTAAGTTACAACTATTTCCTCTTATAGAGTACTTCTTATTATCGATACATCGTCCACATTCCAATGTCTTTAAATCCTAGTCGTTTATAAATTCGTCCAGCAGCTGGATTGTTATAAAATAAACAAAGTGTTCGGTCTTCTTTCATAAAGTCTTGGATCATTTTTTGTAATATGAGTGAAGCGTAACCATTTCCGCGATAATTCGGGTGTGTACATACACCAACTACCATAGCGGATAATGAATTTTCAGCGGAAGTAGAGGCGGATGCGATGATCACGCCATCTTTTTCAATATAGTATGTGCGTCCTGTATTTGTTTCGATAGCCTGCCTTAATATTTTCTCTGATTCATTGGTAGTCGGAAATTCAGCGATGTCACTTCGTAATTTCATAATTCGCTCTATATCATCTAGTGAGGCAAGTTTAATTGTTTCATGAATTGGTGTGCTAGGTAAGTTGTTGTCATTTAGACATTCGCAAAAATACATTTCATTTTTAGTACCTAGTTGTATATTTGAAGCAGTTTCAAATTGTTCTACGATAGTTGACTTACCAGAGAGTTTAAGTGGCTTATATGCGGAAAGAAGTGCCTCATAATCAGTGGTAATAAATTCTTCTTTACTATAGGGTATAAATGAATCGTGGAATCGGAGTAGAATTGATTTTAATGTTCCATTCTCTTTAAATACTCCCCATAATTCTTGAAAATCTGTGTCATAACCGAAAGCTTCAATATCTCCAATAATAAACAAGTTAAGGGCTGCTTCTTCTTTTAGATAAGCGAATACTTGTTCATGATCTTTCTTTGTTAATTTTCGCATCATAACGAATCGATCTCTTTTTTATTTTTCTAAATATTATAACTTAAGTTTTTTGAAATCAATATAAAATTTTATGTTTAGTTCACAAACTTTCGGAAAAACTAGGAAAGATATGACAAAGGAGGTTATGAACGGTGGATCATCCAATTCAAGGGTTAATGAAAGCAGCAATGGAAAATTTAAAAGAAATGGTTGATGTAAATACGATTGTTGGAGAGCCTGTTCAAACGGCTGACGGTGGTGTGGTGTTAACTGTTTCTAAAGTAGCGTTCGGTTTTGGAGCAGGAGGTTCTGATTTCCAAACGAATGATGGACAAAGAGCGAACGGTAACCCTGCATTTGGTGGCGGTAGCGCGGGTGGTGTTTCGATTACACCAGTAGCATTTCTTGTGGTGAATAAAGATGGAGTAAATATTCTGCATCTACAAAATGCGACACATTTAGCAGAAAAAATGATTGAATTAGCTCCACAAACAATTGATAAAATTCAATCGATGTTCCAAAAAGAAGAAAAGAAAGAGGGAAATCATCATCATCATCAAAACCCTGATGAAATCCTTTAAAAACGCCTGCTTATGAGCAGGCGTTTTTTCTTGTAATCACTATGTAATAAAACACATGAAATTGTAAATAGTTTTTGAAGTTTTTTCTATGTTTCTAAAATTTTTCATGTTAAAATATGCTATAGAATTGAAACATATAAAACGAAGGTGGCTAGGTGCTTTGTCTGGAGGATCTGACCAAGTAAAGAATATGATATATATTAATGGTAATCGTCGAGGTCATTGTTTTATTACATCAGGAATTACGTTTAAAGAGTTTGCGAGTAACATCCCTTCACCGCTTCATCAAGTGTTGCTTTTAAAGCACAACTTTGAATGGACGGATTTTCATTATCATACTTTATTTGAATATGTTGAGGAAGAAAATATACATAAGTTAATTCAAGCAGAGATTGATGAATTTGATGAATTTTGTTGGGTAGATTTTGATGAAGCAAGCGATTTAGATGAATTAGAGCCGAAAGAAATTGCAGAATTATTATATTTGGCTCACAAAAAAGAACCACTTGCAAGAACATTCTTTCCGCTGTTGAAAAATAGATTTGTTTATTTTTCACATGATGACGGATGGTACAACAAAGTGTATTATCGTAGAATTGCTGATTTTGTAGGAATGTTAAGTAAAGTCATTCCGTATAAACTCGGTGCTTTCGGTAAGAAACGTTTTTCTTTCTTCCAAAAATCAAAAATTTTCCCAGCGATTTCAAAAGAATTGATTATGGGACTTATTCCACTAATGGAAGATGGTCTTTACATAGATCTAGCAGGGAAGATTGAGTCAAGAAGAGGTCTTGAAATTCCGGTATATGTAGTTGGTTCGTATGAAAGTACGGATGAGGTGTTAGATAATATCGATGAATTGAAAGAGGAAGCAACAGAAACAGGTTGGCTCATTTTTGATAAGAAAGAACAAGAGTGGCAATGGGTTGTTGACTAAGAAAACTTGGCGTATGAAGTCAAGTTTTCTTGTCATTTGAAAGGAGTACAAATGAAGAAATATTATACAATTGTGGGTATTATAAGTATTATTCTCGTGGCAATATTACTTATAACTTGTCCGAAAGAATCAGATTTTAAAGTGTATGTACAGGATAAGTATGCGTTGAATTGTAATGAGAGTAGTTTTGAATGCACGCAAAATGTAGATGGTAAAAAAGAAAAACTACAATTTGAAAGTACAGATGCACGAAATGGTGTATTCTTTATGACTGTAAAGCAAACATTTAAAACAGAAGCTGGTGTTTCAAAAGAATATAGCGGAGTAGGAATGTTTGGTACATTTCTTTTTGTTTCAGAGAAGACTTTCTAGTAATAGAAGGTCTTTTTTTTATGCTTATGTTCATATAGATGAAGTAAGACAAGCATAGGAGGGGTATTGATGAAGAACACATGTATTGTTTGTGGCGGTGAGGAGTTTTTTTCCTCAACGTTATATGCACGTACGAAACAAGATTGGGCATATGCACCAAACATGTATCGATTTGAAAAAGTATTTATTGAGCATCGAGATGAAGAAAATTATCCAGTGTTTCAAGAAATTACAGCGAAACATTGTTGTGGATGCGGCCATATTATGTTGTATCATGAATGAACACACCAAGCATGACTTGGTGTGTTTTTTTAAAACGCTGACAAAGCAAGCGGATAAAATAAAGTGAATAAAACAGAAAAACTACCAAAACCAATTGCTGTATATCCAAGTGTTCTTGCTCCGAAATTGACAGCTAATAGACCAACTAAAATTGCTAGGGAGCCGAGCGTAACTGGATAAAAAGCAATGGAGAATAACGAAAGAAATAAAGCGACATAGCCTACCATTGCACCGGTATTTGTACCTTCTATCTCATTTGCAATTTCTTTACGCTTATGTCTAATTGGAATGCCAGCTGGTGATATTTCAGCTGCATACTCTTCGTTTTTTTCACCACTTTTAAAATGATGATTTCTCTTTCTTCGCATGTACATCCCTCTCTTTCAATTGGGTGTACCTATAGTATCTTTCATAAAGAGAAGAACATGAGTATGAGTTAAACCCAAGTAAAGCAAAAATTGGAGAATAAAGATTCCTTCATTAGCATGTATATCTCCTTATGAAGATAAAACAGGAATTTTGGAAAATGATATAGAATGAAATGAGTGATAAAGCGTGAAGGTAGGGGAATGTATGACGAAATTTAATTGGCATGAATCAGCAGAAAAGAAATGGGATAGTAGCGCAGAGTTTTGGAATCAAAATAGTCAAGAGATGTGGGACAGTGGTAGCAGAAGTACAATTATTCCGTTTTTTGAACAATACGTGAAGAAAGAAGCACAAGTGCTCGATGTTGGTTGTGGTGATGGGTACGGTACATATAAATTAAGTAGCGCAGGCTATAAAGCAGTGGGAGTAGATTTATCGGAAGTGATGATTCAAAAAGGTAAGGAGCGCGGAGAAGGACCGAATTTATCTTTTATAAAAGGAGATCTTTCTGCATTACCATTTGAAAATGAGCAATTTGAATCAATTATGGCAATTAATTCTTTAGAATGGACGGAAGAGCCATTACGAGCGTTAAATGAAATAAAGCGTGTGTTAAAGAAAGATGGATATGCATGTATTGCAATTTTAGGGCCGACAGCAAAGCCACGAGAGAACAGTTATCCTCGCTTGTATGGAAAAGACGTTGTTTGTAATACGATGATGCCTTGGGAATTTGAACAGTTAGCGAAAGAACAAGGTTTTAAAGTTATAGATGGCATCGGCGTATATAAGCGCGGAGTAAATGAGAAGATGTTAGGTCAACTACCTACAGAGTTACAACAATCGTTAACATTCTTATGGGTATTTATGTTAAAAAACGTATAAAGAAATGAAAGAATTTTTAGGAGGTAAATAAGTGCAGAAAATACAAAAAACTGATACAATATCATCAGAACCAATTAAAGGGGGACTAGGGTATATGACAACTACTACAACAGTGAAATCCGATATTGAAATCGCACAAGAAGCGAGTATGAAGAAGATTCAAGAAATTGCAGCTGATTTAAATATTTTAGAAGATGAATTAGAGCCATACGGGCATTATAAAGGTAAGTTATCTCTTGATATTTTTAAGCGCTTACAAGATGAGAAAGACGGTAAAGTTGTTTTAGTAACAGCGATTAACCCAACTCCAGCTGGAGAAGGTAAATCAACAGTAACAGTTGGTTTAGGTCAAGCTTTTAACAAAATTGGTAAGAAAACAGTAATTGCACTTCGTGAACCATCTCTTGGACCGACGATGGGATTAAAAGGTGGAGCAGCAGGTGGCGGTTTTTCACAAGTCGTACCAATGGAAGACATTAACCTTCACTTTACTGGAGATATCCATGCGATCACAACTGCCAATAACGCATTAGCAGCGTTTATTGATAATCATATCCAACAAGGAAACACACTTGGAATTGATACGCGTAAAATTGTTTGGAAACGCTGTGTTGACTTAAATGATCGTGCCCTTCGTAACGTAGTAATTGGTCTGGGTGGACCTGTACAAGGTGTACCACGTGAAGACGGTTTTGACATTACAGTAGCATCTGAAATTATGGCCGTGTTCTGCCTTGCAACAGATATTCAAGACTTAAAAGCGCGTCTATCTCGCATCGTAGTTGCTTATAACTTTGCAAATCAACCTGTAACGGTTAAAGATTTAGGTGTAGAAGGTGCGTTAACACTATTATTAAAAGACGCATTAAAGCCGAACTTAGTACAAACGTTAGAAAATACACCAGCTATCATTCATGGCGGACCATTTGCGAATATCGCTCACGGTTGTAACAGTGTTATCGCTACAACAATGGCAGCAAAATTAGGTGATTATGTTATTACAGAGGCTGGATTCGGTGCTGATTTAGGTGCTGAGAAGTTTTTAGATATTAAAGCTCGTGCAGCTGGCATTAAACCAGAAGCAGTTGTTATTGTTGCGACGATTCGTGCGCTTAAAATGCATGGCGGCGTTGCAAAAGATCAATTAAAAGAAGAAAATGTAGATGCATTAGCAAAAGGTATGGAAAACTTACAGAAGCATGTTGAAACAATTCAAAGCTTCGGTGTGCCTTTCGTAATTGCAATTAATAAATTCATTACAGATACAGATGCAGAAGTTACATACTTACAAGAGTGGTGTAATGAGCGTGGCTATGCAGTATCCTTAACAGAAGTTTGGGAGAAAGGTGGCCAAGGCGGAGTTGACCTTGCTGAAAAAGTACTAAAAGAAATCGAAAAAGGTGAAAACAACTACGCACCACTTTATGAATTAGAATTACCATTAGAAGAAAAAATTCGTACAATTGCTCAAAAAGTATATGGCGCAAAAGATATTGAATTTGCTCCGAAAGCACGTAAGCAATTAGCTCAATATGAAGGAGAAGGTTGGAGTAATCTACCAGTTTGTATGGCGAAAACACAATACTCTCTTTCTGACGATGCAACAAAATTAGGTCGTCCATCTGACTTTATCGTTACAATTCGTGAGCTAAAACCATCGATCGGTGCAGGCTTTATCGTTGCGTTAACAGGTACAATGTTAACAATGCCAGGTCTTCCAAAACAGCCAGCAGCACTTCAAATGGATGTAAATGAAGATGGAAAAGCAGTAGGTTTATTCTAAAAGGTTGTAATTCATCTCGTTTATCTGTAAACTATATATACATCAAGTGGCGCCTTTCCATCGAAAGGCGCCTGTTTTTTGGAGGAAATTATGTTTGATCCAACTGCTTTTGACAATTTAAAAGTAATCGTAGAAGGTGCTGTGTATGATTTTGATCTACATGGAGATATTCTTGTAACAGATCGAAAAGATATGATGGATCTTGCTTCATTAAGTCGTATATATCATATCTTATTTCAATTAACAGAACCGTTTGAACCATTAGTAGAAGCAACATTTTCATTATCTGTGGATGCAAAGAACTTGTCTGGTGAAATACTAGAAGTGCCTCAGTTTACACCAGGTTGTGAGATGAAGCTAGCATTTTCATTCCCGTTAGAACAACCAGAAGTAAAATGTGAAGAAATTGAAACATTAATGCGTTCTATATGGGGAAAAGAAAGAATGATTATGCAGAAAGTTTCATACGAATATAATAAGCAAGCGATTTCATATCATAATAAGGTAGAGGTTCTATTTCAAAAAGCGATTACAGAAGACCATGTTGATGATTTAATAGCTGTTATTTCACACATGATAGAAACGGTGCGAACAATACAGCATTTTCTTCAAAAATAGAGATAAAGGAGAAAAACAAATGATAAAAGATATGCAACCATTTTTACAACAAGCTTGGGAGAAGGCTGGTTTTAAAGAGTTAACTGAAATTCAAAAACAAGCGATTCCAACTATTTTAGAAGGACAAGACGTTATAGCTGAATCTCCAACTGGAACAGGAAAAACATTAGCGTACTTATTACCCCTTTTACATAAAATTAATCCTGAAGTAAAACAGCCACAAGTTGTTGTTTTAGCGCCAACACGTGAACTTGTAATGCAAATTCATGAAGAGGTTCAAAAGTTTACAGCAGGAACTGAAATTTCAGGTGCATCTTTAATTGGTGGTGCAGATATTAAGCGCCAAGTTGAAAAATTAAAGAAACACCCAAGAGTAATTGTCGGTTCACCAGGCCGTATTTTAGAATTAATTCGTATGAAAAAGCTAAAAATGCATGAAGTAAAAACAATTGTATTTGATGAGTTTGATCAAATTGTAAAGCAAAAAATGATGGGCGCAGTGCAAGATGTAATTAAATCAACGATGCGCGATCGTCAATTAGTATTCTTCTCGGCGACAATGACAAAAGCGGCAGAAGATGCGGCACGTGATTTAGCAGTGGAACCACAATTAGTACGTGTAACACGTGCAGAATCAAAAAGCTTAGTTGAGCATACGTATATCATTTGTGAGCGACGCGAAAAAAATGATTACGTAAGAAGAATTATGCATATGGGCGATGTAAAAGCAGTTGCGTTCTTAAACGACCCATTCCGTTTAGATGAAATTACTGAGAAATTGAAATTCCGTAAAATGAAAGCAGCAGCTCTTCATGCAGAAGCAAGTAAACAAGAGCGTGAAGCGACAATGCGTGCTTTCCGCGGAGGGAAATTAGAAATTCTACTTGCTACTGATATTGCAGCACGCGGTATCGATATTGACGATTTAACACACGTAATTCATTTAGAGTTACCAGACACAGTAGACCAATATATTCACCGCTCAGGACGTACTGGACGTATGGGTAAAGAAGGAACTGTCGTGTCTCTTGTAACACCACAAGAAGAGCGTAAATTACTACAATTTGCGAAAAAACTAGGCATCGTATTTACGAAGCAAGAAATGTTCAAGGGATCATTTGTAGAAACGAAACCGAAAGCACCAAAGAAAAAGAAACCAGCATTTACTGGGAAGAAAAAGCCTAGATAAATGATAGGGAAGGCGTAACCATTTGTAGTTACGTCTTTTTTGTTTGTAAACAAGCGATAATGGGAATTGTATTAGTGTTTTTAATGTGCCTATCATATATATGCTTCTACTGGGAGTATCGAAAAAAGGGTAGTTTATTTATTTGGTTTATACGAGGAAATAATATAAAAAAAGTCGAATATTAAACTGACACGAAATAATAAAAAGAAGGTACACATATGGATAGGAAATTAGGAATGTTTTTAAATACGAAACATATTGAAGTAAACGAAGGAATACAAAAAGCAAGGGAATGGGATTTAGAATATATTCAATTATATGCTATGAATAAAAACTTTAACTTAGCTAATATCTCAATGGTAGAATGGAATGCTTTAAAGAAAAGCTTATCTTTTAATGGAATAAAGATTCCATCATTAGCAATTAGTTTTGGAGAAAATGGAATTATGGGAATAGAAGCTGAGAGTGCAATAGATCAGTTTAAATATATTACTGACAGAGGTTTGGGGCTTGGGGCAAAGATCATAACAGCTCATATTGGAAAAGTTCCAGATGATGAAAAAAGTGCCTACTATGATAAAATGCTACGTGTTTGTAATGAAATAGGGGACTTAGCGTTCAGATTTGGAGGATTCTTCGCCATTGAGACGGGATCTGAAAAAGCAATAGTATTAAAACGATTTTTAGAAACTGCAAACTCGAAAGGACTAGCTGTTAACTTTGACCCAGCAAATATAATAAGTGATGTAAATGAAAATCCGGGAGAAGGTTTATTACTATTAAAAGATTATATAGTACAAACTCATATTAAAGATTGTAAAGAAGTGAAAAATGATCGTTCAACTAAGTATATAGAAGTCGCAGCAGGGAATGGTGAAGTAGATTTCGATATATTCTTCAAAGTATTAGATAAAATTGGATTCGACGGATATAACATGATTGAAAGAAATGATTATTTTGATGAACTGGATGGGATGAGTCAGTCGATAAATTTTGCAAAGAAGTACATACCAACTCAAAAGGAATAACGATAGTATTTGTAGAAAGCTACATAGAATATAAAAACCATTAGGGGGAAATGTAATGATCCATAAAGTAGGACAAATTATGTTATATGTAAATAATCAAGATGAGGCAGTAAATTTTTGGACGGAAAAGGTAGGGTTTCATGTAGTAGCAGAGGAAGATAACAAGCAAGGAATGAGATGGATTGAAATTGCTCCGACTAACGGTGCAGAAACGAGCATTATATTACATAATAAAGAAGTTATTTCTAAAATGAGCCCAGAATTGAATCTTGGTACACCGTCCTTAATGTTCTTCTCAGAAAATCTTGATCAATTATATACAGATTTAACAAACAAAAATGTTACTGTTGGAGAAATGGTAACTATGCCTTCTGGTAAAGTGTTTAACTTTGCTGATAGCGAAGGGAATTATTTTGCGGTTATGGAGAAGAACCAATAATAATATTGCTATGTGAAAATCCCCCTCAAATATATTTGAGGGGGATTAAATTTTTGAAGTGGATTTTTCATTAGAGAGTTGTTTAATAAAAAATACTCCTTTTTCAATCGCTGTCTCAATATAGCCAACGATTTGGTCAAACGTAAATACTTGTAAGTCTTCATGCAAATATTGCTTTGGATACAACATATCTTCAAAAAGATACTTTCGAAAAGCTAAAACGTTTTCTTTAGAAACCTCTTCAATATCCACAATGTGAGCCTCTTGATTGAGAAGAGAGAAAAGCTGTTGTTCTTGATCGTAATGATGAAGCAACTTTGCATTTAACAATTTAAAATCGTTATAGTACAGGGGTGCGATAGTTTCGTCATTCTCTATTCTATTTTTTAGCCAAGGTAGAAAAAATCCACTTAGCCAATTATCATCGGCGATGAGATGGGTATAATAGCCTAAAATAAATGGGGAATTTATATGTGATTCATATTTATGAAAAAATGAATCATAATCTATTCTTCTCGTATAGTTCTTCGTTGTACCGGCATAAAAATGTGAGGTTCCTTTTTCTTTTTTTGAATGAACAGCATCAGGGGCTACAGCTCCAAGTAAGAAAGAAGTCTTATCGTGAATAGATAGTTTCTCAGCAATACCGTTAGCGATAATAACATGCATAATTCGTGATCCCATGAATGCCACCTCTGTTTCCAGTATTCATTTCAGGAAGAGGACTGAACAGTTAGTATTACTTTCCCTGTACTTTTTCTACTTTCGACCCATTCATGTGCTTTCCCTGCATCTTGAAGTGGAAAAGATTTCGTAGCCTTAATTTGTAAACGTCCGTCACGCAAATAACGGAAAACTTCATTTGCAGTTTCTTGGAGCAGTTCAGGACGCTTTTTTCGTGTGGTTCCAAAGCTAAAACCGAGTATAGAGCGGCAACTTGCATGTAAATCTTTCGTTTGAAAGTTACCAATTTCACCGCTAGCATTACCGAAATGAACGAGGCGACCGTAATAAGCAAGGCAGTTTAAACTTCTTTCAGAAACCGTTCCAGAAATAGAGTCTAAAATTACATCAACCCCTTCACCATTTGTCAGTTCATTGACTTTCTCTACAAAATCTTCATCTTGATGACAAATAACATAATCAGCTCCAGCATCTAAAGCAATTTCTTTTTTTGCTTCACTTCCGACAGTGCCTATAACTGTTCCAGCCTCTAATAGTTTAGCAAGTTGAATAGCAGTAGTGCCAATTCCGCCAGCAGCCGCATGAATGAGTACAGATTCACCTTGTTGAAGCCTTGCAACATTTGCGAGTAAATTATAGCTTGTAAAAGATACGATTGGACAAGCGGCTGCAGTTTGAAAGTCAACTTCATGGGGTAATACGAAAGTAAGATTTTCATTTGCAACAACGTATTCTGCGTAAGATCCATTTTGAGGAAAAGCAATGACACGTTGTCCAGGGTGAATATTTTTCACATGAGAACCGACACGTTCTACAATACCAGTGGCATCTATACCTAGAATAAAAGGTAGTGCTTTATTTCCTTTTTTACCATAACGTGATTTAATATCAGCGAAATTTACACTAGTAGCAACTACGCGAATTAAAACTTGATCTTCTGAAATAGCCGGTATATCAAAATCTGTATATTTCATCACTTCAGGACCACCGAACGACGTTACAACGATAGCTTTCATTATATGTCCTCCTAAATTTGACTATATAAATTATTTTAAATCTTTATCAGAAATTGGAAAATTATATAATAGTTATGTGTGGTTATAAGTGAAGCTTATGAACTCAGTGGATCATTATATTAATTTATATAAAAAACTTTTTCGGAAAAATCGAACGAAATATGAATTACCTGCCAATATATAGTGTAAGACAAAGGAGGGCTGGAATATGAAGGGTGAAATAGATTACGCACATTTAATTCAATTAACTTTATCAGGCAATAAAGAAGCGTATAGCGAATTGTATGATGTAACGATTCAAGAAGTATATAAAACAGCACATTTTTTAATTGAAGATAAAACGGATGTAGATGATGTCGTTCAAGAAGTATACATACAGCTATATGAATCGCTTCGTAAATATGATAGCGAGAAGCCATTTCGCCCTTGGCTAATTGGGCTTGCGATTAAACAAATTCATTCTTATAGAAGAAAGAGGTGGATGCGACTACGAATTATAAAAAAAGCAGAAGAGCAAAGAAAGCCAGTGCAAATTGATTTTTCTAACGATGTTGTAAGAAAATATCAAACCAAAAACTAATCGAACTCATTCATAAATTACCGTATAAATTGAAACAAGTTATTATCTTAAGATACTTACACGATTATTCACAAGAAGAAGTAGCACAAATATTACATATTCCAATCGGTACAGTGAAATCTAGAATTCATGCGGCATTAAAGAAACTACGTCAAAAAGAGCAAGTAGAAGAAATTTTTTTAGGAGAGGTAGGGAATGTGAAATGAGTTTAGATTGTAGAGTTAGGGAATCTATACAAGAAGAAGCAAAGGGTATTGTTGCCCCGCCGGATTTAAAAGAAAAAGTAATCGTGCAAATAAAAATGAAGCACGGCGGGAGTAAGAGGAAGAAACGCCTTATCGCAGGAGTACTTGCAGCAGCTCTTTTAATCCCGACGACAGGTTTTGCGTACCAATCTATTATGGCGGATGGTATATATGGATCTTTTGAGAATTTAAAAAAACATGCCGGAGCAATGACATTAGAAACGTATATGCGTTTTAATGCAAAATTATCAGAAGCGAAAGATGAAATGGGTGCGAAGGAATATGAAGAGTTTACAAAAGAACTGAAAAAATTAACTAATGCAAAGCTTGCGTACGGAGATTCGAACGGTAATATAGATTATGATGGATTATCACCAGCAAAAAGAGAAGAAATGAAAAAGGTAAGTATGGGCCTTCAACCATACTTTGATAAATTAAATGGTCATAAATCTAGTAAAGAAGTATTAACGCAAGAAGAGTTTGATCGCTATATGGAAGCTTTAATGACACATGAAATAGTACGAGTGAAGACAAAATCAACTGGTGCAATAAAAATAGAAGAAGTACCTGAGGCGTACAAAGAAAGATTTATTAAAGCGGAGCAGTTTATGGAGTATGTAGATGAAAAGGTGCGATAAGTAGAAAAGCTCAAAGCTTTCTTTCGTTTAACTATTACATATTGATTATGTAAACAATAAAAAATGAGTATACAATCTACGTGATTGTATACTCATTTTATTATTACTTAAATTTTCTTACCGCATGAATAGCGACTCTTACAAGTAATATCGCACTTATAAATAAACCACCGTAACCAACGACACTTAAAAATTGATCATTTGGCTCTGTCGCACTGTTTGCTAAATGCAATACGCCTACCGAAATCCCACCAAATGCAGTTCCAATAAACGCAATGAGGAATTGTGAGATAAATGTAGTAATAAACGATGCATTTGTTTCGTCAGAGAAAAAGCCAACCTTAACGGATAGTTCTCCGTTTTCTAGTTTTGAACTTAAATCATCTAGTTTTCTAGGAATGCGTCGCATGGCAGGTAACATAGCGAGTAATTCGTTTGTTGCAGCTTCTTTTAAACTAGAATAATTGTTAACTGGCATGAAACTAGCTGCATAATCTTTCGCAAAGCGCTTCGCTTCGTCCATTAAATTGAATTCGGGATTTAGTTGCAGCATCGTTCCTTCTAGCGTAATTAGAGAGCGGAAAGCCCCTGCAACCATTGGATAAAACGCTAATTCAAACTCAGCGATTATTTGAAACAACCCTTGAATAAATTCTTCAGAACCGTTTGTAGAGCCGTACGTACTTTGGATTAATAATTGGCTGATAGATTGTTCTAATCCTTCTTTATCAACATTTGGTTTCTTTTCAACTAATTGAAGCAGTCCATCAAGCAAGACATATGAATTTTTGCGCTCAAAGCCAATAAGTAGCCGCTTGAATGCATCTTGTTGTAGGGTTCCTAATCTTCCGACAGAACCGAAATCAAGTAATGCAGGAGTGCCATCACGAAGAATATACACATTACCTGGATGAGGGTCTGCATGGAAAATACCTTTAAAGAAAATTTGCTCTAAAATACAATCAAAGAGTTGCCGTTGTACTTTTTTCGTATCAATTTGTAATTCATTTAATAATGCTGACCCACTTTTAACACTTACTCCATCTAAAAATTCAAGCACAAGTATTTTTGAATTACTGTATTTTTTATATACTTTCGGTATTTTTACTTTCGTTTCACTATTTTTTAGTGAATCAGACACTTGTTCGAAGTTACGAGCCTCAATTTTGAAATCAATTTCTTCTTTCATTGCGATAGAGAAGCCATGTGCTAAATCAAGAAAGCCGATATTTTTAGCCCAAGTTGATTTGTTGGAAATCCATAAAGAAAAGTGAATTAAAATATCTAAGTCACGTTTAATTGTCTCAGAAATATTAGGACGTAGTAGTTTAACGACGACATCCTGGTCGTTTTCTTTCAACTTTGCTTTATGTACTTGGCCAATAGAGGCGGCAGCTAACGGTTCCATTTCAAAGGAGCTGAAGATTTCATCTTTTGGTGTATGTAGTTCCTTTTTCAATATTTCTTCAACTTGTTTTTGTGATAAACGTGTTACATTTTCCTGAAGGTTTGATAACTCGTGAATAAAAACAGGTGGTAATAAATCAGAGCGAGTTGATAAAACTTGTCCGAATTTAATAAATACACCACCGCATTCTTCTAGTGTATTTCGAAGTGAAGTGGCGAGCTTACGATCTGCTTCTGGTGAGCGCTTTAAAGCTAAATATTTTCCCATTCCGTGTTTTATTGCAATAGAAGAGACGCGCATATATCTTTTTTGTCTACCAATCTTAGCGAAGAATTTTGAAATAGGATTTCGGCTTTCCGTTACTACGTCATCCATTTCGCCACGCCTAATAGGATCAAATAATTCAAAAACTAGGTAACAAAGCATCGATACAATTAATGAGCTTCCTAGCCAAAAATATCTATCAACACCGACAACCGATTCATCTTGATAACGTAAATATAAAAACCAATACAGAGCAGACGTAAGTGAAACACCTACAGTGGCTGCACTTGCTTGTTTGAAAAGATTTAGTTTTGTACCAATGAGTCTACCACTAATAAAAGACATAATGACTGCTAGTAGAAAAAATTGAAAAAACATTGTATCATTCCTCCGAAATTTATTCGATAACTGTATTATACAGGAATATAAGTATTCTAAAAACAAGCCAAGGCAGTACAATCCTTGACTTGCACGATTAAATAAAGCATTCAATTATATTTTTTCATCGTTGCATTGTCCTTTTGTATAAAACAATCTAAAAGGGAATAACCAGCTATTAAACTAATAATCGTAACAAAAGTTGTATTTATTAGAATAATATTAACTAAATAAGGTAGGTATTCGGCAAGTGGTGAAAAGAGTAGTGCTGGGGAAAAGGAAATGAATAGTGTAGGCACTGTAATAGCAATAAATTTATCCGGTTGAAAGCTCCAGTTTTGTTTACTCGTTTCGCGATTAATAGATTGGAGGAATCGTAATAAAATGCCAACTATAAGAGGGAAGAGTGTAAAGTAGAATAATCTTGGATAAACGTTAAAGTTCACTTGTGCATCTGTATCTAAATAAAATTGAATTTTTACTCCTACAAATAATAATAAAACGATAAATAATGTGAAGCAGAGGTATAGCATCAATTTTTGCATTATATTCCACCATCCTTTACTCAAAATATATTCAAAAAAAGAAGAGATATACAATAACTACTGTTGTATATCTCTTCTTTTACTGTTAGTTAATAGTGGAGTTTGCTTTTTCTTGCTTCGTGAAATAATCAATAATGCCCATTGCGCTAATTTCTATATCTAAATGTAAAATATTATAAACGGAATGATCTGATGGAACGTTTAACTTTGTAAGATGAGAAGAGATTTTATCCATTAACAAAGTTTGTAAAGCTTTAGTCGCTTCATCGAAATCATTATACTTGTCAAAGACTTCCTTACCAGTCTGAACGAAAATAGGTAGCCAATGTTCCAATTGATTGTATACTTCTGTAACATGAGAGGATGCGCCGTAATGACCGAAATAAATAGTATCTACATTCATGCTTTGAATGTGATTTTTAGAAGCAATCATCGCATCTGGTTGGAATTGTGAAGGGGACGTTGATGGTAGATATAACTCTACATCAACGTCTGCGAGTTCTCTATAATAAATTCCAATTGTATCGCCAGTAAAAATCCCGTTTGTTAATGAATCGTGAATGCTAATATGGTGCTTCGCATGTCCTGGTGTATCATAAAATGTAAGGGTGCGGTCTTTTGCAATTTTTAACATATCACCATGTTGTACAATATGAACACGTTCTTCTTCAATTGGAAGAATTGGGTCAAAGAGTTTATCGAAATCTTCTTTGTAGACAGCTTTTGCACCTAAAATAAGTTTTGTTGGATCAATCATATGACGAGCACCACGAGAATGCACATATAACGTAGCATTTGGGCACTTTTCCATCATTAAACCAGCTGCGCCAGCGTGATCTAAATGCACATGTGTAACGATAATGTTTTTAACATCGTTTAAATCAATATGTAATTGTTGTAAGCCGTCTAAAATATACGGAAGAGAAGGGGCTGCACAAGTTTCAATTAAAGTAATATCGTCACCTAATAAAACGTACGTACCTGTTCGTTCATTATGCTGTAAATCGAAATCATCAATAAGATATAGGTGAGAAGATAATTGCTCTACTTTTTTCATAGTTACCACTCCTTATATACTGCATGTTTTTATTATACGCTAAAATAGAAAAAAGGCAGAAAACGAAGCTCGTCTTCTGCCTTTTTGTAATATTATTATTTCGTTTGTTGTTTATTAACAGACATAATGAACAGTCCAACAATCCCGCCTACTAATGGAAGCATAATCTCTCCTGCTAAATTAAAGTAGGAGCTTAAGAATAAACCATTTACATCGATTACCCAGCCAGTAACATACAATAACATCATATATAGTACGAAATAAAACTCGCGATTTGAAATCGTTTCATGTTGTGCAGTTTTCATAATGAACACCATCCTTTTCTTTTATAATGGAATATAAACTGTCACATTTTGTTCACAATTCAATTGTAAAACTTTCCATCATAAAAGTCTAGTAGTTTGTGTCGAATTTTCGAACAGAAATAAAGCGCTATCATTACAACTTATAAGTACGTAATAAGAGCTGTATATTCACGAATGTAGTATAGTATAAACATAGAATGATAGTGAAGAGAGGGGCAAAGACAATGACAGTTTATGATTTTTCAGCTAAAACAATTACAGGTGAAGAAAAATCGTTAAAAGATTACAAAGGAAAAGCACTTCTTATTGTCAATGTAGCTAGCAAATGTGGTTTCACACCACAATATAAAGGATTACAAGAGGTATATGATAAATATAAAGACCAAGGACTCGAAATACTCGGATTTCCTTGTAACCAATTCGGGGGACAAGAACCAGGTACAGAAGCGGACATTACTAGTTTTTGTGAATTAAACTACGGTGTAAACTTCCCGATGTTTGCAAAGGTTGATGTGAAAGGTGATAAGGCTCACCCTCTATATACATACATGACAGAACAAGCACCAGGTTTACTTGGTATGAAAGCAGTGAAATGGAATTTTACGAAGTTTTTAATCGGAAAAGACGGGAAAGTAGTAGGGCGTTTTGCTCCGCAGACGAAGCCGGTAGATTTAGAGGTTGAGATTGAGAAGGTGCTTGGAGAATAATTAGGAGTTTCACTTTATTAAAAAACGTCTCAAAGAACAATGTAGTTCTTTGAGACGTTTTCTTTAAACTCACATTTTCAAGATTAAATAACTGTATCAAAGCCATCTGATTTAGGTAGAGAAGCTGCTTTTTTCATAAGCACTTCCCATAAGTGTACAGATTTCTTCCATTCTTCTGCAGCCTGCTCCTGTTTATACATAGCGTTCTCATAACTGGCAGTAAGTTGTTGCATATCGGCCGAGTTGTAAAGTGTATCGATATGGAGAGCGTATTCTCGGAATGTTTGACTTTCACTCCGTGGTATGCCAATTCTCGCAAATTGTTTTAAAAGTGCACCGTAAGCTTTTTGATAAACAGCATCATTTTTTCGGTATTTATAGAAATGAATAATAAGAAATGTCATCCAGTTCATTCTAGTGGTGAAGAGAATGTATCCTATAATACTAATTAGTATCGTAGAGAGGAATACGTACCACCAAGAAAAACTAGTTTTAGAATTTGTGACCTTTTTAGTAGAAGCTTCTTCTGTATTTTCTATTAAACTTTTAAGTTTTGCTTCATTATTTCGTTGTTGTATTTGCTCGTTATTAGAATTATTTGCTTCGCTATTTTGTGAAATAGGAGCAGGCGTATTATTTATAAAATTATAGGGATTGGTAAATCCTTTTGTTGGTTCGAATGGAATCCATCCGTATCCTGGGAAATATACTTCGACCCAAGAGTGTGCGTTATCGTTCGTGATTGTATAAACATCCGCACCTTCTGCAGAGGCAAGTGTATTGTCAAGAGTTCCTTCTGTATAGCCTTTTACCCAGCGAGCAGGAATCCCTGCAGAACGAAGTAGTACAATCATAGACGTCGAAAAATTATTACAGTAGCCGCTTTTTGTATCGAAAAGGAATTGATCTACATAATCTTGGCTTTTGGCAGGGAATAAGACATTCGTTGATTCGTATGTAAAAGAGTTGTCTGTGAAGTAATTTTCAATAGCTAATACTTTATCATATCGGTTGTCTTTATCATTTGTAAGATTGACAGCCAAGTCTTTTACGCGCTGTGGTAATGACTCGGGAAGTTGTGTGTACTTTGTCATAAAATAAGGGTTTGTTTCTTGACCTTCATTTGTTTTTACAGCTTTCAAGTTTTCTATGGAAAACTCAGGGATCTCATATGTTACTTTATACGAATGTAAAGTAGTAGAAGAGTCTTCATTCATTGTATAAATTTTTTCTGAAAACGGGTCAACACTGTATGATACATCAGAAGAAGCCTCAACTGATACTAATCCTGCTGGATAGGTAAGGTGAGGGTAACTTTTTTGCATGGTAATTGTTGCCTCAGTCGTTTCCGTTTTTGTATTTTGTTCGTACCAGCTTACGACGTCGTTTTTATTTTTAAAAGAAATCTTTTTCGGATTTTCAGAAATTTCCCAGCCTTTTCCTGTATAGAAATCTTTTGTTTCTACTCTCCAATAGTGTTTGTTTTGCGTTCGTGCTGTGAAAACAATTGTAGGATCCGCCTTAAAAGGACCACCTAATCGCGAGTCATCTAAACCATACCCAATTGTAGAAACTTTTTGTTCTTTACTTGCTTCAGATGTGTTGAATTTTAAAAAATCCATTGGGTTTGGCCATTGAGGGCCAAATTTTGGAGCAAAGTATGCGATGGTTGCTAATAATACAATAAATATTGTAAGTGGTCTAAGTAATTTTGAGATTTCCCTAGCATAATTTTGTAAGTGTTCACGCTCTTTTATTCGTTCTACTTGAAGAAGACTAAGCATAAAAAATCCGATGACAACAGTTCGAATAATAGCGTAGTTTGCATTGTATAAATGTAAGTTATGAAAAGTTGCGATATAAATAATAGTCAATACAAGAAATAGAAACCCACGTTTTTTATGAATAATCCAAAATGAAGTGAAAGAACTCAAAAACCAAAATGAGAGAAAAAATAAAACGGTCGGAAAAACTGGAGAAATATCTAGTAAATTCCCTTGGAAAAATAGGGAGGAATTTCGAGACATATCAGAAAAGAATGTTGTTAGCCAAGATAGATTTATAAAAGCATTTTTATAATATAGGGAATGAATGATAAATAGGACTGTGATAATTTTTATTGAAATCTGCCACCTCGTCTGAAAAAAAGAGAGAGCGAAGCAAATTCCTATAAATGTTACGAAAATATCTAATCTACCTACATTTGTAATGCCTATAAGAGGTCTTAGCCATTCTAGTAAAAGAAGAAATACACATGCATGCATAAAGAATCTGTTCGTATCCCACTTGTATTTTGTTTGTAATGTTATCATTTGCTCACCTCAAAAAACACGTTTGTATACCGGTTTTCATAAACCGTGTTTACAAATATTTGTCGTTTTTTTAGAGTTTCTATTATACTGATTTCTCGGTGTGAAAGTTGATTCGCTTTTTCTTTCACGACAAAAACCATACATTTTCTATTTTTTATAGCAGCACAATCAGCCGCCTTTTGAATATCGGGAGAAAGATTACTGGTCACGAGTATAACCGTGACGGGCTCATAAATTTTTTTTAGTTCCATGTCTACACTCTGGGAGAGCGGGAATACACTGTCTGCTTGCACTTTTGCTAAATGACAAAGGATTTGTTGTAACTGCGTATCTCCATTGTCTAAAGGGAAGATAGTTTGTTCTTTTCCGATAGACACGAATGATGCTGGTGAATTTTGTTTCAAGACAGCCCTTACGATAGAGGCAGTAAATGTGACGACTGATTCGAATAGAGGAGACTCGGTTCTGTCTATGAATATCATGACATTATGGCTGCGCTGCTGTTCAAACTCTTTTGTCATAATATTGTTTGTTCGTGCAGTTGCTTTCCAATCAATCCATGAAAAGCGATCACCAGGTTTATAGTCTCTGACACCGACAGAGATTGTAGAGTCTTTTGCTGAATTTATATTTGCTGAAAGCGCTCCTTGTTCGAAATGATTTTCCAATTGTCGATATGCTATATCTACATACTGGGGATAGACTAAAAATGTATCTGGAACTGAAAAAGTTACTTCTTTCTCTATCATGCCGAATAAATCGCCGGTTTTGACACGAACGCTTGAAAAAGTGTGCTCGCCTCTAGGGATTGTGTCAATAACATATTGAAACGAAATATTTCGTTTCAATCCTGGGAAGAGTACTACCTTATTCATCTTTGTTTGTTTACAACTTATAAATTGTGGTGGCAGTTCATCTTCTATAACTAAATAAAGTAAGGGAAAAGGAAATTTTCTTTTTATTGTAATCGTGCTTACAAATTGTTCTCCTACTACATATCCATTTTGGTTTGTTATTCGCTTTACTTCAGCGTCCCGTAAAGCGTAGAAGGGGAGTAGTAGCGAATAAAGAGCAATGGGAATTATGCTGTAAAACAAAAACCAACTGACAAACCCGCCTTGAAACATAGCGTACATAAATGTTAAGACTAGGCATAAAGGGAGTAGCAATAACTTTATAACGTGATATAGCGCTCGCAGCATTCGTTTCATCAAGGGTTCATCGTCCTTTGAGTAGGCACGGTAGTTCGTGCAACGATTTTTGCGATAACTTGTTCGCCAGTTATTCCTTCAAATTTTGCTTCCATTTTTAGAATGAGTCTATGTGCTAAAACGTAAGGAGCTAAAAATTTAACATCGTCTGGAATAACATAATTCCTGCCATGGATAAATGCATAAGCTTGTGAAGCTTTCATTAAAGCAATCGAGCCACGTGGACTTGCACCTAACTGTATAGAACTGTACGTACGAGTCTGATTAACAAGCTTTACAATGTAATGCTTAATTGCTTTGTCCATACTTACTACCCGTACGCTTTGTTGTAAATAAAGTAATTCTTGTATTGTAGTAATGGTTTGTAATTGAGAGAGTGGATTTGTTTTTTCCATCCGGTTTAAAATTTCAAATTCTTCCTCTGGTGTAGGATATCCCATTTTTAGTTTCAATAAGAAACGATCGAGCTGAGCTTCTGGTAGAGAATATGTTCCTTCATATTCGACCGGATTTTGTGTAGCCATGACAAAGAACGGTTTTGGTAAAGGTCTTGTAATGCCATCTATTGTAATATTGCCTTCTTCCATACATTCAAGTAAAGCAGATTGTGTCTTTGGAGATGTACGATTAATTTCATCAGCAAGTACAAAATTCCCCATAATTGGTCCAGGCTTGAACTCAAATTGGAGCTCTTTCGGATTATAAATAGAAACTCCTGTTACATCTGACGGCAATAAATCAGGTGTAAATTGAATTCGCTTATAATCAGCATCAATGGATTTAGAAAGAGCACGTACTAGCATTGTTTTCCCGACACCAGGAACATCTTCTAATAGCACATGACCTTCAGCTAAGAGAGCTGTCAAAGCTAAGATTGTTTCTTTTCGTTTTCCGACCATTATTTTTTCAATATTATTGATTATTTTTTCTACAGTGGGATGTAATGAATCAAGCTGGGGCATCGTAATCCTCCTAATGTTATTATCGTTTTCTAATCAATTTAGTGGACATATTTCTAATTCTATATGTAGATAGTAAAGGTCTAACTTAAATTCTGAGAATATTCAGATTATTTATTTCAATTACATCTAGTATAATTGTTTCCGTAACTAAGGGCAATACAGTAAATAATGATTTGTAGTTTTATGTAAAATAAGACTCGATATAAAATAATAACATTGGGAAAAATATTTTTACATACAATTTATACTCTTTTCCTTATGGCAGTTTTGAAATAATATCAAAACTCTTTTTCTTTTGCAAAATAGTCGATACCTCAAAATACCATTCTCCTAATAATTAAGATTAACCATAATCTTCACAACGGAACACAAGATTTTCTCACAAACTTATTTTCTACTGAATTTTTGACAATCTCTTGAACTGTGCGAAATGTCACATCTGTATTTTACAACCTCTCTTATAGTAAGGGTATGTAAGAGAGACGTATTAAAGGAGTGAACAGTATGAAGAAAAAACCTTCAGCACTAATGAGACGTTTAAAATATTTTTCACCAATAGATCGTTATAACGATAATCATACACAAGAAACATATGAAGATCGCGAATGGGAAAATGTGTACAGAAAGCGTTGGCAGCATGATAAAGTAATTCGTTCTACACATGGCGTAAACTGTACTGGCTCATGTAGTTGGAATATATATGTGAAAGATGGAATTGTGACTTGGGAAGGACAGGAGCTTAACTATCCAACGACAGGTCCTGACATGCCTGATTTTGAACCACGAGGATGTCCACGTGGAGCGAGTTTTTCTTGGTACATTTATAGTCCGCTTCGTGTGAAATATCCGTATGTACGTGGTGTTCTTTGGAATATGTGGCAAGAAGAATTACAAAATAACGAGTCCCCATTAGGCGCTTGGAAAAGCATTGTGGAAAACCCTGAAAAAGCACGTACGTATAAGCAGGCGCGTGGTAAAGGGGGATTCATTCGTGCGAATTGGGATGAAGTGTTACAACTTGTTTCTGCTTCATTACTATACACAGTATTGAAATACGGTCCAGACCGAAATGTTGGTTTCTCGCCAATTCCAGCTATGTCGATGTTAAGTCATGCAGCTGGTAGTCGCTTTATGCAACTTATGGGTGGACCAATGCTTAGTTTCTATGATTGGTACGCAGATTTACCACCAGCTTCTCCGCAAATTTGGGGTGATCAAACAGATGTACCAGAAAGTAGTGACTGGTATAACTCTGGTTACATTATGACATGGGGTTCAAATGTACCGATGACGAGAACACCAGATGCTCACTTTTTAGCAGAGGTTCGATATAAAGGAACGAAAGTCGTTTCTGTCAGTCCTGACTTCGCTGAATCTACAAAGTTTGCGGATGATTGGATTAGTGTGAAACAAGGTACAGATGGTGCACTTGCGATGGCAATGGGGCATGTGATCTTACAAGAATTTTACGTAGATAATCAAGTGGAATATTTCACAAAGTATGCGAAGCAATATACTGATTTTCCTTTCTTTGTCACATTGAAACAAAAAGGAGATCAATTCGTTGCTGATCGTTTCTTAAACGCTGCTGATATTGGACGCGAAACGAAGTTAGGAGAATGGAAACCTGTTCTTTGGAACGAGAACACGAATGATTTTGCAACACCTCATGGCACAATGGGCTCACGTTGGGATAACGAAAAGAAATGGAACTTGCGTTTAGAAGATGAAGAAACAGGTGAAAAGATTGATCCACGTCTTTCTTTACTTGGAATGGAAGAATCGATTGGAACTGTACAAATTCCGTACTTCTCTGATGATGGAAACAAAGTATTAGAACGTACAATTCCAGTGAAAAAGGTTATGACAGAAGAAGGCGAAGTGTTCGTTACAACTGTATACGACTTAACGTTAGCAAATTACGGTGTGAACCGAGGTCTCGGCGGACAAGAACAGAAAGACTTCAATGATGATGTACCATTTACACCTGCATGGCAAGAGAAAATAACAGGAGTGAAACGAGAGCTAATCATTCAAATCGCTCGTGAGTTCGCACAAAATGCTGTTGATACGAACGGTCGCTCAATGATTATTGTCGGAGCTGGTATTAACCATTGGTTTAACTCAGATACGATTTATCGCGCAGTTTTAAATCTTGTACTTCTCGTCGGGGCACAAGGTGTAAACGGCGGTGGCTGGGCGCATTACGTTGGGCAAGAAAAATTACGACCAGCAGAAGGATGGCAAACAATCGCGATGGCAAAAGATTGGCAAGGGCCACCAAAATTACAAAATGGTACATCTTTCTTCTATTTCGTAACAGATCAATGGCGCTATGAAGATACACCAGTTGGACATTTAGCATCACCAGTGGAAGGAAACTCTCGTTATCAACATCACGGTGATTACAATGTATTAGCAGCACGACTCGGCTGGTTACCTTCTTATCCTACATTTGAGAAAAATGGAATTGAACTATATAAAGAAGCTGTTGCTGCTGGTGCAACAACACAAGAAGAAATCGGAAAATATGTTGCACAAAAACTAAAAGAAAAAGAACTGAAATTTGCAATTGAAGATCCAGATAACAAAAATAACTTCCCGCGCACCTTATTCGTATGGCGTGCGAACTTAATTTCAAGTTCCGGTAAAGGGCACGAATATTTCTTAAAACATTTACTAGGTACAACAAACGGATTAATGAATGACGATAGTGATTCATTACGACCAGAAGAAATTAAGTGGCATGAAGAAGCGCCAGAAGGGAAGCTTGATTTACTCATTAATTTAGATTTCCGTATGGCTGGAACAGCACTGTATTCTGATATTGTATTACCAGCTTCAACTTGGTACGAAAAACATGATTTAAGTAGTACAGATATGCATCCATTTGTGCATCCTTTTAATCCAGCAATCGGTTCACCGTGGGAAGCACGCTCTGACTGGGATATTTTCACTTCACTTTCTAAAGCTGTGTCAGATTTAGCGAAGAAAATTGATCTTGAACCAATGAAAGAAGTTGTTGCAACACCACTTCTTCATGATACACCGCAAGAATTAGCGCAACCACTTGGCAAAATTAAAGATTGGAGTAAAGGTGAATGTGAACCAATCCCGGGTAAAACGATGCCACAAATTCATGTTGTCGAAAGAGATTATAAAACGATTTATGACAAAATGACTGCGCTTGGACCGAATGTCGGAAAACAACCGATTGGTACGAAAGGGATCTCTTGGTCTGCGGAAAAAGAATATGAGCAATTAAAGAGCAAATTAGGAGTTGTTCGAACGGATTCTATCGCGAAAGATTGCCCAGACATAAAAGAAGCAATCAATGCTGCTGAAGCGGTATTAACACTATCTTCTACAACAAACGGTCATATGGCAGTAAAAGCATGGGAAGCACTTGAAAAACAAACAGATCTAAAATTACGTGATTTAGCAGAAGAACGTGAAGAGGAATGCTTCACATTCGAACAAATTACAGCACAGCCGAAAACAGTAATTACTTCTCCAGCATTTACAGGTTCAGAAAAAGGTGGACGCCGTTACTCACCGTTTACAACAAATGTGGAACGTCTTATCCCTTGGAGAACGATAACTGGTCGACAATCTTTCTACTTAGACCATGACATGATGAAAGAATTTGGTGAAACGATGGCAACATTTAAACCAATTCTGCAACATAAACCGTTCCGTAAATCACGGCCCGAAGTAGAAGGGAAAGAGATTACACTAAACTATTTAACACCGCATAATAAGTGGTCGATTCATAGTATGTACTTCGATTCATTACCGATGTTAACGCTATTTAGAGGTGGTCCAACTGTTTGGATGAATAAAGAGGACGCTGCTGAAGCGGGTGTTGCAGATAATGATTGGATTGAGTGCTTTAATCGTAACGGTGTTGTTGTAGCGCGTGCTGTTGTAACGCATCGTATACCGAGAGGAATGGCATTTATGCACCATGCGCAAGATCGTCACATTAACGTACCTGGTACGAAATTAACAAGTAACCGCGGGGGAACGCATAATAGTCCAACTCGAATTCACGTAAAACCGACACATATGATTGGTGGATACGGTCAATTAAGTTATGGATTTAACTATTATGGTCCGACTGGGAACCAGCGCGATTTAAACGTTGTAATTCGCAAACTGAAGGAGGTAGATTGGCTTGAAGATTAAAGCACAAGTCGGAATGGTAATGAACCTAGATAAATGCATCGGCTGCCATACTTGTAGCGTAACGTGCAAAAACACCTGGACAAATCGTCCAGGTGCTGAATATATGTATTTCAATAACGTAGAAACAAAACCTGGAATTGGTTATCCGAAACAATGGGAAGATCAGGATAAATATAAAGGCGGCTGGGAATTGAAAAATGGTGAAATTCAGCTGAAATCTGGTTCGAAAATGAAGCGTCTTATGAACATTTTCCACAATCCAGATCAACCAACAATTGATGATTACTTTGAACCTTGGAATTATGATTATGAAACATTAACAAATAGCCCACAGCGTAAGCATCAACCAGTTGCTCGTCCGAAATCAGCAATTACAGGCGAATTTATCGACAAAATTGAATGGGGTCCAAACTGGGAGGACGATTTAGCAGGCGGACATATAACAGGATTACAAGATCCGAACGTAAAGAAAATGGAAGAAGAAATTAAAACAGATTTTGAAAACGTCTTTATGATGTATTTACCACGCATATGCGAACATTGTATGAATCCATCGTGCGTATCATCTTGTCCATCTGGTGCAATGTATAAACGTGAAGAAGACGGGATTGTACTTGTGGATCAAAATGCATGTCGTGCTTGGAGATTCTGCGTATCATCTTGTCCATATAAAAAAGTGTATTTTAACTGGCAAACGAATAAAGCTGAAAAATGTACAATGTGTTTCCCACGTATTGAGGCTGGTATGCCAACAATTTGTTCAGAAACATGTGTAGGACGTATCAGATATATTGGGGTAATGCTATATGACGCTGATAAAGTAAAAGAAGCAGCGTCTGTTGAAGACGAAAAAGATTTATATGAATCTCAGCTTACTGTTTTCCTAGATCCAAATGATCCAGAAGTGGCAGCTGAAGCGAAAAAACAAGGCATTCCTGAAGAATGGATTAAAGCGGCACAACAGTCACCAATCTATAAAATGATTATCGATTGGAAAATTGCTCTACCTCTTCACCCAGAGTATCGTACAATGCCAATGGTTTGGTATATCCCGCCGCTTAGCCCAATTATGAATATGGTGGAGGGAAAAGGTAGTAACTGGCAAGCAGAAGAGATTTTCCCTGCTATTGATAATATGCGTATTCCAATTCAATATTTAGCGAATTTACTCACTGCAGGAGATGAATCACATATTCGTCTTACATTGAAAAAAATGGCTGTTATGCGAACGCATATGAGAGCAATGCAAATTAATAAAGAACCAAATGAAGCTGTATTAAAAGAACTTGGCTTAACGAAACAGGATGTAGAAGATATGTATCGTCTTCTTGCTATCGCAAAATATAAAGATCGTTTTGTTATCCCGACATCTCACAGAGAACAAGTTGCAGATTTATATAGTGAACAAGGAAGCTGTGGTTTATCATTCGCAGGTGGTCCAGGCTCTTGTATGACAATTTCTTAAATAATGGGGGCGGAAAAATATGAAACAAAGTTTACAAACTGCTTTTTCATGTTCTTCATTTCTTCTCTCCTACCCAGAAATCGGGTGGAGAGAAACTTTAACTGAATTACAAGAAGAGATGGAAGCGATTGAACAGGACGATGTTAAAGCTTCACTTACAGCATTTATAAAACAAGCGCTAAATAAAACGAACGATCAACTCATTGATGGTTACGTATATACATTTGATTTTGGTAAAAAGACGAATATGTATTTAACGTATATGAACACTGGTGAACAAAGAGAAAGAGGGATTGAATTACTAGAGTTAAAGCAGCATTATAAAAAATCAGGTTTTGAAGTAACAGATAAAGAATTACCTGATTATTTACCGCTATTGCTTGAGTTTTTTGCAAATGCAAATGAGCAAGACAGTGAACCAATTATGAGTAAATACAAGGAGAACATACAAGCATTACACGTTCAGTTAAAAGAAGCAGGTAGTATGTATGAACCAATTCTTGCGGCTGTTCTACTCGCTATCGATACATGGGGTGTACAGACAAATTAGAAAGGAGAGTTGTTAAAATGATGGATCAATTTCTATGGGTATTGTTTCCCTATATCATTTTTGCAATCTTTATCGGTGGACATATTTTTAGATACAACTATGATCAATTTGGATGGACATCAAAATCTAGTGAACTATTAGAAAAGAAAATGCTCCGAATCGGAAGTCTATTATTCCACTTTGGGATTATGTTCGTAATTGGCGGTCATGTTATGGGGATTTTAATTCCAGAAGCTGTATACCGTTCAATAGGTATTTCTGAGCATATGTATCATGTAGTAGCAATTAGTTTTGGACTTCCGGCAGGTGTTGCTTCTATCATCGGTTTAATTATATTAACGTACCGCCGCGTAACTGTAAAACGTATCATTGCAACGAGTACAAAGGGAGATTATATTGCGCTTATTTTATTACTTATCGTAATGCTAGCAGGACTTTCTTCAACATTTTTAAATATCGATTCAAAAGGATTTGATTATCGTACAACAATTGGCCCTTGGTTCCGAAGCCTCTTTATTTTCCAACCGAAAGTTGAATATATGATGGAAGTACCAGTATGGTTTAAAATTCATATTCTTGCAGGGATGGGTTTATTCGCAGTATGGCCATTTACAAGACTAGTACATGTATTTAGTGCCCCAATTAAATATATAAGCCGTAGCTATGTAATTTACAGAAGACGTATTCCTAATGAATTGAAAAAATAATACTGCTGTAAACGGATAGGAGCTAATGGTTAAAACGAAACGAGGTCTAATATGGAAGGCCTCGTTTTTGTTTACAGAGGGAATAACCGTTAATAAATGGCTTAAATTGAAAAAAGATTAGCATCTAAATAAGATGCTAATCAATGCTACAAACAGAAGCAGAGCAATCTTCACAAGCAATTTCACATTTTAAAAATTGTAAATCGTGGATTGTAATCTTTCCTTTATGAATTGAAATTGTACCTTGCTTTTTTAATTCATTTAACATTCGATTTACACTTTCACGTGAAGTTGCACAGAAATTAGCAAGTTCTTGATTTGTTAATGGTAAATCGATGAGAATCCCATTTTCTTTTAATATACCGTAACTATTTGTCATTCGTATAAGGGTAGAATACAGGGCACCTTTTTTGCCGTGTAATACTAAATCTCGGAACTTCGTTTGCATTCTTCTTAAATGTTCACTAATCCATTTCATAAATTCAAATACGAGTGCAGGTTTTTGGAGTAATGCTTTTTCTAATGCTTCACGCTTTATAACGCCTACTTCCACATCCTCAAGACATTTTGAATTTAATAAGTATTTCGCATTGTCCGTGAACAATGTTAATTCTCCAATAATGTCATATTCTGAACAAATTCGAAGTGTTAATTCTTGTCCGTCAGCACTTAGTTTGCTAATTTGTACTTTTCCTGAGTGGATGATATAGAGCTCTGTTGCCTCCATACCTTCTTGAAAAATAAAACTACCTTTTTTAATTTGCATTTTATATTCAACAGATGCAAGTAATTCTTTTAAATCTTGAGATAATGTCATACTGTTTGCCACAGTGATCACCTTTCTTCTTATAAGCAATACATTTCCTATTTTGAGTGTAAATATGATGAAAATGCAAGAGCTATTTTAAAAATAAATTGAAATTTCAATGACCGTAAGGGGAAGAGATTTTCAGTTTTTAGTTTGAAAAATTCAATAGACAAAGTAGATGAGATTAAAGATGTGAACAAAATACGAACGGATTTGTGAAAAGTTTTTGAATGGGGAAAGTGATGTGAGAAAAGTCACATTGAATATGTAGCTTCTTTTTTATAATAAAGGCAAATAAAAAAATGAAAGCTTACTAAGGATTGCAGCAGAAAAGAAGGGATAGAGATGCACAAGAACATAAAAGATTCTTTAAAGCGGCCACTTCAAGATTTACGTATTTCAGTTATTGATCGTTGTAATTTTAGGTGTACATACTGTATGCCTGCTGAAGTGTTCGGACCTGATTACGCTTTTTTAAAGGAAGAGCTTTTATTAACGTTCGATGAAATAGAAAGGTTAGCGAGATTATTTATAAGTATGGGAGTTAATAAAATTAGGCTTACTGGCGGTGAACCTTTATTGCGTAAAGACTTATCGACGTTAATTGCAAGACTTACAAATCTAGAAGGCTTACAAGATATTGGACTCACAACAAACGGAATTCATTTAGCAAAACAAGCTAAGGCGCTAAAAGAAGCAGGATTAAAGCGTGTGAATATTAGTTTAGATGCAATAGAGGATCATGTCTTCCAAAAAATTAATGGAAGAAATGTAAGTACGAAACCTGTACTGAAAGGAATTGAAGCAGCGAAGGAAGCTGGATTAGAAGTAAAGGTAAATATGGTCGTAAAAAAAGGGATGAATGATAGTCAAATTCTTCCTATGGTTCGTTATTTTAAAGAACAAGAAATACAGTTACGTTTCATTGAGTTTATGGATGTAGGCAGTACGAACGGATGGAACTTTGAGCAAGTCGTTACGAAGGAACAATTAATAGAGAAAATTAATCGTGTATATCCAATTGAGCCCGCTCAGCCTCGTTACTTTGGAGAGGTTGCGAAATTGTATCGATATGTAGGGAGTAATGCAGAAGTGGGATTTATTACTTCTGTTTCTGAGTCATTTTGTTCTTCTTGTACGAGAGTACGTATTTCGGCAGATGGTAAGTTTTTTACGTGCCTATTTGGAGAAAAAGGAACGGATTTGCGAACGCTTCTTCGAGAAAATATTTCTGATGCCTCACTATTAAAAATTTTACAACATACATGGCGATATAGAACAGATCGATATTCAGATGAAAGAACGGTTGAGAGTGCAAGTAAACGTCCAAAAGTTGAAATGTCTTACATTGGTGGATAGTGAAAGGAGGATTTCTTATGCAAGAGCGTTATTCAAGACAAGTGTTGTTTTCTGGAATTGGTGAAATGGGACAAAGAAAAATAAGAGAAAAGCATGTGCTCCTAATCGGTGCGGGTGCACTAGGGGCTGCGAATGCAGAAGCACTCGCTAGGATGGGAATTGGGAAATTGACAATTGCCGATCGTGACTATGTCGAATGGAGTAATTTACAACGGCAACAGTTATATACAGAAGAAGATGCAAAACAATGCAAACCAAAAGCAATTGCAGCGGCAGAACATGTAAGAAAGATTAATTCTGAAGTGGAAATTGTACCAGTTGTAATGGATGTCACAATGCAAGAAATAGAAGAGTTAACAAAAGAAGTGGATCTCATTATAGATGCCACTGACAACTTCGATACGCGCCTACTTATAAATGATATTTCACAAAAAGAAAATATACCTTGGATATACGGTGGATGCGTTGGAGGTTACGGTGTAACGTATACAAGTCTTCCAGGAAAAACACCATGTTTTCGCTGCTTAATGGATCATCCGATGGGCGGTGCAACATGTGATACAGCGGGAATTATTCAGCCAGCTGTACAGATGGTTGTTGCTCACCAAGTGACAGAAGCAATGAAAATATTGGTGGATGATTTCGAGACGCTACGAGGAACAATGTTATCATTTGATATTTGGAACAATCAATTTCTCTCATTAAAAGTAAATAAACAGAAAAAAAGTACATGTCCATCTTGCGGAAATACACGTACGTACCCAAGTTTAACATTTGAATCACAGGTGAAAACGGAGGTGCTATGCGGACGGAATACAGTTCAAATCCGTTCAGGAATAAAGAGAGTTCTAAATTTAAACGAAATCCAAAAAAGATTACAAAAAATTGTACATGTCCAAAAAACGCCGTACTTACTATCATTTCTAATTGATGAATATCGTTTCGTTTTATTTACAGACGGTAGGGCATTTATTCATGGGACAAGTGATGTGAAAATAGCAAAACGATTGTACGCAAAATATATAGGATGAACAGAGAGAGTTTCCCCCTTATTAAAACGAGGTGAAAAAGAATGTTAGCAAAACGTATACCGATTCCAGTGGCAGAAGCAGTTGCACGAGTAATGAAATATGCTCATCAAGGTGAAACAGAAGAGGTTTCTCTTATAGAAAGTTACGGAAGAACGCTTGGAGAAGATGTTATTGCAGATCATGATGTCCCGCATTTTGATCGCTCTCCGTACGACGGGTTTGCGATTCGATCAGAAGATACGAAAGAAGCAAGTAGTAGTAACCCTATTCAGTTTGAAGTAATTGGTGAAATTGGAGCAGGGGTTGTTTTTACAGAAGAAGTGAAAGCATTTCAAGCTGTCCGTATTATGACAGGAGCCGCAATTCCGAGAGGGTGTAATGCGGTTGTTATGTTAGAACTAACGGAAGGATTTGAAAAAAACGAAAAGACTTATATGACATTAAAACGCTGTTTCACAGCCGGTGATAACATTTCTTTTAAAGGTGAAGATGTAAAACAAAATACTATCCTTGTGAAAGAAGGGACTGTTATTAATCCTGGAGTAGCAGCACTTCTTGCTACGTTTGGTTATAGTACGGTATATGTTATAAAACAACCAGTGATTGGAATTGTAACGACGGGTAGCGAACTGCTTGAAGTACATGAAAAATTAAAGCCAGGGAAGATTCGAAATAGTAACTCCTATATGATAGCTGCTCAAATTGAACGAGCAGGGGGGATTGTACAGTATTATGGGCAATTCGCTGACGATTTTGAGACGTGTTATAACACTGTAAAAAAGGCGATAAAAGAAGTTGATATATTAATTACAACTGGTGGTGTTTCAGTAGGAGACTATGACTATTTACCTGCCATCTATGAGAGATTACGAGCTAATGTACTTTTTGACAAAATAGCGATGCGACCAGGAAGTGTGACAACTGTAGCTGAGGTAGAAGGAAAATTACTATTTGGTCTATCTGGTAATCCTTCTGCTTGTTATGTCGGTTGTGAATTATATGTTAGACCAGTGATTGGAAAATACTTGCATAGGGAAGATTCGCACATATATCGTGCAGAGGCAATTTTACAAAAAGACTTTCCGAAAGCAAACCCATTTACTCGTTTTGTAAGAGGGAGAGTGGAAATTGTAGATGGGCAATTACAAGTTACACCAGTTGGTTTAGATAAATCTAGCGCAATTTCTTCACTTGCAGAAGCGAATGCATTTATCGTTTTGCCAGGGGGAACGAGAGGATTTAAAGCTGGAATTACTGTTTCGGTACTGTTATTAGAATCAAACAACGGAAGTGAGTGGCCGTGGGAAGAGCCGCTTCGATCATACAAGTAATAGAAAAATAGGTTGCTAACTTATATAAAGATAAGAGGTGCAAAATGACACATACGTATTATGAAGTAATTGATACACCTATTTCAATTGAAGAAGTTACAAACAAAGTAATTCGTCGTGAGTGTGGTGCGGTTACTACTTTTATTGGTACTGTTAGAGAATTTACGAAAGGTCGACGTACACTTTGTTTAGAGTATGTAGCTTATAAGACAATGGCGGAGAAACAGCTTGAGAGAATTGGCACTGAAGTAGGAGAGAATTGGCCGGGGATATATGTCGCTATTACACATCGCATTGGTACATTACAAATTTCTGATCTTGCTGTTGTCGTTGCTGTTTCTACACCACACCGGAAAGCTGCCTATGAGGCGAACGAATATATTATGGAGCGTATTAAACAAATTGTTCCAATTTGGAAGAAAGAGTTTTGGGAAGATGGTGAGTCATGGATAGGTGATCAGTTAGAGAGGGTAACATATGCAAATGGTGAGCCTAGAAAGGAGATGAGAATATGATTGAAGTGCTATTATTTGCACATTTACAGGAAGAAGTAAGTAAGTCGTCATTGCACATAGATTGTGAAAATATTACAGTTGCGAAGCTGAAGGAAGTACTCATTAAGAAATACAACATAGCAATTTCAAACGAGATTATGGTCGCGATAAATGAAGAGTATGCAAATGAGAATGACATCATTCAAACTGGCGATATCGTAGCAATGATTCCGCCAGTAAGTGGTGGTTGATTCTTTTCAGCCTAATCATGTTAGGACGTGATTAGGCTGGAGAGAATGAATATAACTATGCATACATAGGAGGGAACAGAATGAAAAGTCCTAATTTTCAATTAAGTTTACAAACTTTTAATCTAATTATCGGTTTTATGGTATGGGTCATTTTATCATCATTAATGCCTTATATTAAAGCGGATATTCCATTAACTGCGGGACAAATTTCTATGGTCACAGCAGTACCTGTTATTTTAGGCTCTATTCTTCGTATTCCAATTGGTTATTGGACGAATCGTTTCGGAGCAAGAAAATTATTCTTTATTAGTTTTATTCTATTATTATTTCCTGTTTTTTATATTAGTGTTGCCAATTCTATGATGGATTTAATTATTGGTGGATTATTTGTAGGAATCGGTGGTGCTGTATTCTCTGTAGGAGTAACTTCTTTACCAAAATACTTTCCGAAAGAGAGTCACGGTTTTGTAAATGGTATTTACGGTGTCGGTAACGCCGGAACAGCAATTACTTCGTTTTTAGCACCTGTCATTGCAACTTCAGTTGGCTGGAGAACGACAGTACAATGTTATTTAGTTTTACTTGCAGCGTTTGCACTTATGAACTTTTTATTAGGTGATCGTAAGGAGAAAAAAGTGAATACACCACTAATGGAACAAATAAAAGGTGTATATAAAAATGAGAAACTTTGGTTTTTATGTATCTTTTACTTTTTAACATTCGGATCATTTGTCGCATTTACAGTATACTTACCAAACTTTCTAGTATCTCACTTCGGATTAGAGAAAGTAGATGCAGGTATGCGGACAGCCGGATTCATCGTACTCGCAACAATTATGCGCCCGATTGGTGGTTGGTTCGGTGATAAGTTTAATCCATTTAAAATATTAATCTTCGTATTTATCGGTTTAACACTTTCAGGTATTATTTTATCGTTTATGCCAAGTATGAACGTGTATACATTTGGTTGCTTACTAGTAGCATTTTGTGCAGGGATTGGTAATGGTACAATCTTCAAACTCGTTCCAATGTATTTCTCAGAACAAGCTGGTATTGTAAATGGTCTCGTATCAGCTTTAGGTGGACTAGGAGGATTCTTCCCACCGCTAATTTTAACATTACTATTCCAATTAACAGGTCATTATGCAATTGGATTTATGGCGCTATCAGAAGTCGCACTTGCTTGTTTAATCATTACAGTATGGATGTATAGCCAAGAGAAATTGTTAGTGATGTTAAAGAATCATTAATAAGGAAAAAGAACCATCCCAAAGTATATTGGGATGGTTCTTTTAGTAATAGGCTTCAACATGTTTTTATTGATATCTCAATAAACGCTTGTTTTCTATAAGAATGTGTTTTTAAAATGAAAAACAGAAGGCTTATGGAATTTTATTTTAAAATATAGAAGTCAAAAGTTATTCATTTAAAGGGTAGATTAGTGAAGGAAATCTTAAATCTATTCTAAAGATCGAACTCATTTTTAGAATGCAAATATTTAATTGAATCGGGATGTTTAGATGAAAAAAATATAAGTCCACTCAAGATAAACAAGTATCAGGTGTGTTAGGTGGTTTAAGCGACAAGTATGGGATTGATGTAAGTATTCTTCGCATAGTAACTGCAGTATCAGATTTTTTTAGGGCCAAATTTTTTGGTAAGGCTAACGGATATTGTGAAAAAAGTACTACACTAAAGAATACAGTTTAGTTCAATAAGATAAAATTATGAATTTGTATAAATAATCCATAATTTTCTTTATGAGTTATATTTGATATGTTAAAGAAAAGAGAGGGGAGGGAAATGAAATAAGAATTTTTGATGAGCATTTTCATATTATCGATTTCAGTTTTCTGATTATTGAGAACTAAGGGTGTTTTCCGATGAATGAAATGTGTCCACATTTAGTAAAGCGTTTAATCCAACTAAAATATATTTAGAATGAGGTTTTAAATGTTTGTATTTATTATATTAGACGTAATATTACCGATATTAATATTGATGCTAATTGGTGCAATCTTACAAAGAAAGTTCCAATTTAACTTAAAGCAGCTATCTACACTTATTACTTATTGCTTAATGCCAGCGGCTGTATTTGTGAATATATATGATATTCGTATAGAAACAGGTTTGTTGCTCCAGATAATATACTATTTAATGCTTTATAGTCTGAGTCTGATTATAGTAAGTCATTTCATTTCAAAAATATTAAAGTTAGAAAAAGGAGAAAGTGCAGCTCTAAAAAATAGCATTTCGTTAATGAATTCCGGTAATTATGGGTTACCAGTAAGTCAATTGATTTTCAGTCACAATCCAGTGGGGGTTTCCATTCAAATTTTTATTGTTATTTTCCAGAATCTTTTAACTTATTCATATGGGATATATAACTTACTATCAGCAACAAAAACAATCGGAGGTATTATTCAATCATTTCTAAGACTGCCTGTATTTCATGCACTCGTATTAGGGGTTTTCTTTCAATCTTTTACAATTCAAATACCTAATTCTATCTTTATTCCTCTTAATCAGCTTGCGAATGGTTTTGTTGCAATAGCACTCATATTGCTAGGGGCACAATTATCCAACATTAAGCTTAATTTTTTCCATCGAGTCATAACATGGGCTTTAATTGGAAGGTTACTGATGGGACCATTATTAGCACTTGCCGTAATATACATACTAAACATCGATGGTATTGTTGCACAATCATTATTTATTGCAAGTTCTTTTCCTACTTCAAGAAATACATCAACCATTGCTATGGAATATCAAATAGAGCCTGAATTACATGCACAAATCGTTTTATTTTCAACACTTTTCAGCATTATTACAGTAACTGTCGTTATTTATTTGTCATATATTTTGTTTTGAATATACGTGTTAAAACGAATAGATTTGAGGCGGTAAATGATGGCGGAAATCCCATAGATATGAGAAGAAAACAGTCTATGATATATTGGGTATCGTTTACAATTGTACCATGTCTGATAATCAAGTAGCTTAGACACAATTTCGCTTATAATTGACGTTACATGAGCTTAGTTTGATAGCGGTGGGGTGGGAGTGTCAAGTAAGAAATTTTTCTTTATTGATTTTATGCGGTTTTTCCGCAAAATTGTAACTAAGGGGGATTCCAAGTTGAGTAAACAGAATATCAGCACAACAGTTTCAGGAGATATAATTGTTACCCATCTAGTTGGCAATATAAAAACAGATGATGTGTATGAATGGTTTAATGGTTTTGAGCAGGTTTGTCAGCAATTCATTTCTGAAGGGCGGAAATACAAATTGTTGGTGGATAGAAAAGGATACACGCCAAATCATTTTTCTGTTCAAAAAGTATGGAAAGAGAAGTTCTTCAATGAAATCATTTTGAATAACAGTAAGGCAATTGCATTTCTCCTTGAAGAGGGGGAGATAATGGATTATTTACAACAATCTAATACGAAAGAATCTGTGAGATTTTTTGATGATTATGAACAAGCGCTAATTTGGTTGAATGAATATCCAATATAAAACCTGTATTGAAGCAGTTGCTCTCAAGCAACTGCTTTTTTGTCCGTAATTGTTGCCGTTATTTTTCTTCACAGATTCTTGTCCAATTGTTTGTCTGATCCTAAAAAACGAAACTAAAGCAAAAAGAACAAACGCCTCTAAAAAACGTTTGTTCACAGTTAATTCCTATTTTAGCTAAGTGATAGATTACATTTTATGAGTACGAGAAAGTCTTTTTATAAGTTTAGGAAGGACAGAAGTTAATTCCTGTTTCATACGCTTCGTAAACGATGGGTCCTTACCTGAAGTCGAAATAGTGACAACATATTCATCATTTCGTATAACGCCAGGTGTGTGAAACGATGATGCTGTACCATCACTTACAACGTTAACCCACTGGAAATCATGAGCGGCCTGTTTGACCATCATATTTACAGCATGTTGATTTGTAGCTGCATAAATTAGATGAGCATCTTTAATATCATCATTACTAAAAGTTTTTTGCTTCCAAGTAATATAAGGAAGTTCTTTCATTTCCTCGCAAATCTCGGGGCTAATAACGGTGACGAAAGCGCCTGTATCTTTTAATCCAGACGCTTTTCGATATGCAATTTTACCTCCACCAATGATAACGACCACTTTATTTTGCAGATTAAACATAAGGGGGTACATGTTATACATATATGCATTCCTCCATTCGTTCTAACAATGTTAATTTCATATATGTATCAAACTGTAGGCAATTACAAGTCGTCACGTGATCGTATTTTTTTGTATACAACTTAATTTTTTGAAGCAATAATCCGGTAAAGAGAAGGTAGGGCATGACATATACATGGGATGCAGTTGATGTTATAGTCTTTAGCTCAGCAGTAAAAGAGGGCGTTCCTTTCGTTAAAAAGGAGCATGATACTGGTAGACTGAGTTTTTGTTCGACAGCTGCTCCGATTTGTTGTAACTCATGTATCGGCTGAAAATCACTACTACCTCTCCCTACGAGTAAAACACTACTACCTTGCATTGGCATAGTTTCACGTATTCTTTTCACTACAAGTTCAACCATATGCGGATGCGTACTAAAAGGTTGTACAACTGAAAATGAGATATGTGGATATTGATTTTTCATTTTCGCTATCTCCAAAGGAATATCACGTTTATAGTGAGCTGCTGCAAATAATAAAACAGGTACAATCATTATTTCAGTTACTCCCTCTATTATCGTTTCTGTAACTGCATCCGAAATAGTAGGTGTCGTTAGTTCTAGAAAAGCTATTTTTTGAATTCTTTCGTTTCGCTCTTTCATAACAGATTGAATAAATTGAATGAATTGTTCATTACCTTCTTGTAGCCGGCTTCCATGTCCAACATATACAATTCCTTTCATTGTCTCACCATGTCTTTCTTCATAAGAGTTTCTTGTAATTGATGATCTACGTTATGAAACCCAACTTTATTTGCATAGTGTAAAGTTGGAACGTCGGTATACGAGAATGGGAGAGTAAGAATATTGATAAAGCCAAGGCGTTTTATTTCTGCTAGAAACGTATCAATAGAAGCACGACCTTCAAATACAATGCTATCCCATGAGAATTCAGAAAGAATACGTGAATGAATTTCATCGAAGCGATGATCAATTGTGTACTCATGAGTCATCATATAGGAACCAGCACCAATTTTTTCTTGAATAACAGCAATTCGGTTAATGTTTCGTCCTAAATAAATCGTTGAATTCGAAGAAAATTGCGCAGGTTTACTGAACAATCCATATTGCATGAGCTTTTCTTGAATAGAAAGGTTCATATACTGAAGTTCTGCCTGTAAGGAACGAATATCTTTATGATATTTACTGCATGATTGCATTAAGATGTCTACACTGTCAGCGGAACAAAATACAAGACGATCAACGTTAAAAATCTTATTGATTTGTTCAGAGGTTACTGTGTATTCTTTCTTTTTGAAAGTTGGAATTTGATATATTTCTGCACCGGACTCTTGTAACTTTTGCTTTATTGCGCTTTTTTTATTTGTTGCAGCTGCAAATAAAACTTTCTTGCCGTGCAATGGTTTACGTTCTTTCCAAGAGATTTGATTCCGCAAAGTAACAACATCACCAACAATTGTCATAGAAGGATTAGAAATATTTTCGTTTTTGACAATAGAAACAATGGTAGACAGTGTCCCTGTGACAACGCGCTGTTTACCAGTTGTACCCCATTCAATGACTGCTACTGGCGTATCTTCTTTTTTTCCTGCTTGTAGTAAGTTTTCACAAATTGTAGGTAAGTTTTTTATACCCATGTAGTAGGCAATCGTGTCGCTATTGTGAGATGAATTATATTTTCCATGATCGGTTAAGGGACCTTTTGCATGTCCGGTTAATAAAGTGACACTATTACTGTAGTCACGGTGGGTGAGGGGAATACCTGCATAGCTACTAGCGGCGATGCTAGATGTAATGCCTGGTACAATTTCATATGGAATATTTGCTGCTGCTAAAGTTTCTGCTTCTTCACCAACACGGCCAAAAATAGATGGATCTCCGCCTTTTAATCGGACAACAATTTTGCCCTCTTTCGCAAATTGAAGAAGGTGTGCGTTAATTATTTCTTGCCGCATAATATGATTCTTTGGCATTTTTCCGCAATACATAAGTTCACATGTTTGTTTTGTATAGCTAAGAAAGAAAGGGTTTAGTAAACGGTCATATAAAACAATATCTGCACGTTTTAAACACTCTATCGCTTTTTTTGTAATAAGCCCTTCATCACCTGGTCCTGCACCAACTAAATATACATATCCGTTCATAATTGCACCTCATCAATTTTTATTTAAAAGGAAGCCAGAGGAGGCTTCCTTTCGAAAATTACATGTATAAATAAATGTCACCGTCAATAACTTCTACTTCGTATGTTTGAATACAGCCGTCATCAGGTTTTTGAACTTCACCTGTTAGTAGTGAGATTTTCCAATCATGCAGTGGACAAAAGACGAATTCTCCAGACACAATCCCTTCTGCTAACGGTCCGTTTTTATGAGGACAACGATTTTCTACAGCTCGAATATCGCCATTTGAAAGGCGGAATAGGGCGATAGACATACCTTTCATTTGCACTTCTTTACCGATTTGAATAGCAAGATCTTCCGCACGCATAACTTTTATTTTTTCTTTCGTGTGTATCATTTAGATCACAGCTCCTTATTTCACAGTTTCTACTTCATACATCGCTTTTAATGATTTCGTTTCTAGTGCTTGTCCCCATGCTTCCGTATATGTTCTACGAGCTGTTTGGAAACGTTCATTTAACGTAGTAACCATACTTGCATCTTGTAGTATTTCTTTTATGTGATCGAAGCCTAAACGTTCTGTCCAGTAGGCGGTACGCTCTCCGTAAATACCAGTTTCACGATAATATTGCATGTAAGCTGCAGCGATGCGAAGGACATCATCTTCAGTAGGGACAATCATTACAAAATCAGCTTCACGTACTTCTGTACCACCATTTCCGCCAATATAAAGTTGGTATCCATTTTCGACACAAACAACGCCAAAATCTTTCGTCAGTACTTCCGCACAGTTACGCGGACAGCCCGTTACACCCATCTTCATTTTATGAGGTGTATCTACCATTTCTAATGATTGTTCAAGGAGCATACCAAGTCCTAATGAATCTTTCGTACCGAAACGGCAGAAGCGAGAACCAACACATGATTTTACATTACGAAGCGATTTTGAATATGCATACCCCGAAGTCATATGTAAGTCAGCCCATACGTTAGGTAAATCTTGTTTCTTGACACCGTATAAGCCAATTCGGCTTGCACCGGTAATTTTCACAAGTGGAACATCATACTTCTTCGCAACTTCAGCAATTTTCATTAAATCATCAGCTGTTGTAACGCCTCCGTACATACGTGGAATAACAGAGAATGTACCATCGTGCTGGATGTTACCATTCATTCTTTCATTAACGAAACGGGACGATTTATCATCTTCATATTCTTCTGGAATCGCCATACGTAAATAGTAGTTTAAAGCAGGGCGGCATTTCGAACAGCCGTCTTCATGTGCAAAACCAAGAACATTTCGTACTTCTTTTGGAGATTTTAAGCCTTTCTCGTGAATGGCTGCTACGACTTCATCACGGGATAAAGGTGTACATCCACACATACCGGCAGATTGCGCTGAGGCATCAAAAGCATCTCCAAGTGTATGAGATAAAACTTGTTCCACAAGTGGACGACATTTACCACAAGAACCTGCGGCTTTCGTACAGCCTTTAACTTCTTCAAAAGTCGTTAACTCTTGTTCTAAAATGGCGTGAACGATTGAACCTTTCGTAACACCATTACATCCACAAATCGTGTCATCCGCACTCATTGTAGCAACGTCAAATTCACTTTCTTCACCAGCTTTGTGAAGAAGGGAAGCTGGTGTATATTCTTGTATATCTTCTTCCTTCTTTAACATGCTAAAGAGACGTGTACCGTCAGCTGTGTCACCATATAAAACGATACCGACGACTTTATTATCACGAATTAATACTTTTTTATAGGAACGTTTACATTCATCAAAGATTGATATTGCTTTCGTTTGATCATCTTCATAAATTTGACCAGCAGAGAATAAATCACAACCTGCAACTTTTAATTGCGTACCGACGATACTGCCCGAATATCCATCAGTTTGTAAATTTGTTATATGTTTTGCTAGTATCGCACCTTGTTCATAAAGAGGAGCAACAAGTCCATATGCGATACCGTCATGCTCTGCACATTCTCCAACTGCATAAATGGACTCATCATTTGTTAGCATATAGTCATTGACTACAATACCGCGATTTACAATTAAACCGGCATCTTTTGCTATTTGCGTATTTGGGCGTATTCCGACAGCCATTACGATTAAATCACAATCTACAACTTCACCATCTTCAAATTGAATGCCCTCAACATGGTCTGTACCAAGAATTTTTACAGTTTTCTTTTCCATTAGAAATTTCATGCCTTGCGCTTCTAAATCTTCGCGCAGAAGAGAAGCTGCTTTCGTATCTAGTTGTTGCTCCATTAAGTTTGGCATTAAATGAACAACATGTACGTCCATCCCTAAGTCAATAAGACCTCTTGCGGCTTCTAAACCAAGTAACCCACCACCAATGACAACAGCCTTTTTCTTTTCATTAGCGGTATCAATCATAAATTGTGTATCTTCAATTGTTCGAAATCCTATTACACCAGGGAGAGTGGAACCTTCTACAGGCAAAATAAAAGCACTAGAACCTGTTGCGATAATGAGTTTGTCATATGTAAGAGTACGATTCTTTTCTGTAATAATAATTTTTTCTTCTCGGTTAATACTTTGAACTTTTTCATTTGTATACAAAGTTATTTCGTTTTCTTCATACCAACTGTATTCATTCATAATGATATCTTGCATATTTGTTTTGCCTTGTAAAACATGAGAGAGCATAATACGGTTGTAGTTTGGATGAGGTTCATCTCCAAAAATAGTAATCTCATATGAATCACTATCATGTTTTAATATTTCTTCCATACAGCGTATGCCAGCCATACCATTTCCGATCATAACTAAACGTTTTTTCATTTTCGTTTCCCCTTTTTCTGTGAAATGTTGAACAAAGGATTATGTTTTTATTATAGAAAATCAAAAAAGGAAGAGATGTGATGTTTATCACATTTTTATAATGATTCACAAATTGTTAAAATTCGGATTTATTCGAGAGGGATGTGTATAGTCTTTACCAAATGAAAGAGCAGGACATAAGTATGTATACTCATGTCCTGCTCTTTATTTATGCTCTCGTAATGGCACGTGGAAATAAAATATTATTTTCTAAATGAATGTGCTCAAATAAATCAGACTCTAGCGCTTCAAGACGTTGGTAAACAAGTCGATAAGTACCGCAAGCTCCTTCTGGAGGAGTAAAGTCATTTGTAACTTTACGAAGTTCTTTAATAATGTTGCCTGCGTGGTTATGTTCATTTTCCAACTCATCTACTATTTTACGTAATTTCACATAGTTTTCGTCAATTGGATTTTGTTCAAATTCTAAAATTAATGGGAAATCTTCTGTTTCTTCTTTAATTAAATGCTGTTCTAATTCCATCTTTAATTCGTGAAATAGCTTATGAATTTGAGCTAAGTGAGGCTGACTTGCTCCGTGGACGCGTAATACTTTCGTCACATACGGACTTAACTGTGGTAATTCTTCATTTAAATAGCGATGATGCTTATTTATAACATAATCAATCAATTCACGATAAGAAGCATTTTTCCAATCAATTTCAGATTCATTTAATCGTTTCGTATTATGATAAAGCGTATTTAATTCTGTAAGTACTTCTGTTGCTGATAAATTTCTTTCATGAATTGCATCAATAAGTGGTTTATTACCACCACAACAAAAGTCTATTCTATATGATTTAAAAAGATTACTAGCTTTTGGAAATTGTGTAACAATCTCACCGACAATAGAAGTTTCAGTAAATGTATGTTCCATATGAATGCCTCCATAAAGTTTGAATGTAATATCTAAATTAAGAATAGCAATAAATGAAAAACAATGTGGTGATTGAAATCACTTATAATGTGTCAATTTTAAGGATAATCAAATGAGTTTTATAAAAGGAAGAGGGAGAGGGAATTCGTCATAATAGTTTCTGATAATAAAAAAGAAGCTTACTAGAAGCTTCTTTTTTACTACTATTTTTCACATGCAACTCCATCGCCATCACGATCAAGATGTGAGTCATAACCTGGTTGTCCTTTATATAGAGGAGCTTTCCCGGCAGCTCTAACTGCGGCACAATTTTTGTAATATGCACTACTAGTATTTCCTGAAGCAGGTTGTGTTTGAGCTTGCTGTGCTTTTTGCTCTTCTTGTTGCTTACGAGCTTGTTCATCAGCCTGACGTTTTTGCTCTTCTTGTTGCTTACGAGCTTGCTCATCAGCTAGGCGTTTTTGCTCTTCTTGTTGCTTACGAGCTTGTTCATCGGCTAGACGCTTCTCATCTTCTTGCTTTTGAGTTTTTTCGTCCGCCTCTTTTTTCTTTTCGCTATCTTTCTGTTCTTCATTGTTAGAAGCAACTTTTGTACTAGTTGCTGTCGTTTTTTCAGAAGAAGGATCTGAAATACCTGATAGCGCAACAAAAATGACAAATAATACGGCTGTAATAATAAATTGTTTTTTCGCTACACCTGTTTTCTTAATAACAGATAAGATTGCTAGAACAAGGAAGAATATAAATAGAATGAAACTTAAAGTAGAAAAAAACTCGACGACGGGGTGTTCCGATTTTGTTGTACCGGCCGTTATTAATATAATAGAAATCATAAAAAGAATAACGGTAGGACGTCCATATTGTTTTGCTTTTCCATTTTTCTTAAAGAATGAAATAATACATAAGATTAAAAGAATAAAAGCAATAAAAAATAAAGCTGCACCAATATTACTTAAAATCGTCATTTTCATACCTCCATTTGTAAGATTCTTCTTATTGATTATATAGGAACTTATTGGATATTACACGTTTTATATAAATTTAGAAAGTTAATATTTTTACTAGACTTATAAACATTTATTTTATATATAGGGAAAAATAGATATATATCCTATTACGTTTTGAAAGAGATTTCATAAATTATAGTATATCGATTGAAAGGAGGAGATTTGAATGGAATTTCAATTGTTGGTAACTTGTATATTACAAGAAGGTAATGCTTACTTTTTAGTAACGAAGGTAGACGATGTTATTACGTTAAAAGTACCGATTACTGCGGGAGTAGCAGGTTTATTTTTAGCTTTAGGTGTACCAAGATGTTCTTAATTTAAATCTCTATAGTAGAAGGGGAAGGGACATGCCTTCCTTTTCTACTATTACATAATATAATTATGTAAACTTAAATATCATATTTGTGATAGCACGTTTGAAATGGACATGCATATACTATAATGTTTCATTGGATGTTAGCGGTGAAAGGTAGTTTTAATAAGTACATCCAGTGATGTTTTTAAGTTATGAAAATAAAAGAGGTGCTATTATATATGAAAAGAAAAACATTTGATATTCCAGTTACATTGCGAAGAGAGTGGTTTTTACTAGAGTTAGCTTATTTAACGAAAAAATATGGAATTGAAATTGCAACTAGCAAAATGGATGCTGCACCGTTTTTAAGAGATCAAGTTACAGAATCAAAGATAGGGAAAGGGTTACAATACGATAAATATGATGATGAATATATAATTGAAAATTAAAGGGTAACAACAAAATTAAATTAATTTATAACAAAATATAAAATAAAGCAGATTCTAAATATAGGATCTGCTTTATTATGAAGTACTTGTAGTCAACTAACCTCTTTCTAGTGTTTTTCCTACATATTTCTCTTGCGTTATTCCAAAAGATTCAAGAAGAATGCGAGCATAATCTTTAGATTCTATTGGTCGTTTATTTTTAGTGCCTTTAAAGGTTTCTGTATAATTTTTATTTGTTAATGATATGTGACCATAAGTAGTTAATTTACAAGTGATAGCCCCTTTATTAAAAGGAGATTCTTTATGCTCTACAATCACTTTTTGAATGTTATTCACTTTTTTCTCATCTATTGGATCTACAGTGAAAGCATAGCCTATTTTCCATTCATTTGAAGGTTCAGATTGTAAGAAACTTGTAGATTCTCCGTTAGCTCCTTTTCTCATTTCTAAAATATGAGTACCTTTTCGAGTATTTCGCTTACGAATTCGATATTCTCCTGTTTGAGAGGAGATGACTTCTCCGTTAAAAGGGACTGGATGTAAAGGGAGATGAGATGCAAAACCTGCATCCACAACATAATCTTTACCCTCATGACTTAATATGATAATGACATGACCATCATCGGGTTTCCATTTATTATCGTACAGATCATAAACAGTACCGGCTACTTTGTATACTTGAAACCCACAATCAATTAAAAAATAATACAATAAGGAGTTTAATTCATAACAAAGTCCACCTCGTTTTTGAATAAGTAACTTTTCTATTAAGTTATCTTTTGAGATATTTTTAATAGTACCAGCCATAATATCAAGATTTTCATAGGGGAGAATCATTCCCATTTTTAAGAGAATTTCATCTAAATCATCAAATGTTATTTCTTTTGCAGGAATTTTTAAGCGTTTAAAAAACTCCTTTTGTAAATTGGTCATCATAAAGTATTCTCCTTTCTTTTTACAGAATTTTCTTCTGCTCACCGATAGGTTAGTACTTCTAAAAAGTTAATTCAAGTGCGCGGAAATTATCATAATATATGTTTCTGGAAATGTGATTGTTTTTTCTGAAATTTCAGTTTAATTTTTAATCGTAGGAAAGTCTTATAATATAAGCTCCTTTAAAATTAGTTTGTATTTAATGAAAAGAAAGTACAGATCTTTATTATATTTTTAAATAACTAACTAGTAATAAAATGTTTTTTTACTAAAATTTTTTCAAGATTTGTATGCTTTATATAAACAATATTGATTTAAAAAATATCTGGATGTAGCTAAGTTAACAATTATTGAGAAACTTTTTTGTCGTATTCTATCAAAAGGAAGAGGTAGAAACAAAGAGAATAACGAGAGTTAAGAAAGAGGGTATACAACTAGTAACCTTCTAAAAATAGGGCTAACATCTTTTTAAAATAAAAGATTAGCTATTATTAAGGAAGGGAAAATATAAAATATTATAAAGAACACCTTCTTTCAAAAAAATAGGGGGAGTAATATGCGACTGATGAGAAGATGTGTGGCCTTACTAATTGTATTTTTTATCATGGCTCCAACGATTAGCACAAATGTACAGGCAGAAGTTGTAAAAGAGCTTGGAAAGGGGTTTCCTGATACAGAAGTATTCACACCTGGAGAATGGTTTTTAGGCCAAAAACCTGCTAATTATGATGAGAATAAACCGCCAATTCTCTTTGTACAAGGAAGAAATGGTAATGCTGATAGTTGGTATGGAAAGACAGTATATCATGATATAAATGATATGTATGATTATGCTTTAAAAGCAGGCTATCAAACAGTGTTTATACAATTGTATGATGCTGCGGGGAAAGGTTCGGCTAGTCAGTGGGATAACGGAAAATTGTTAGCACAAAAACTGGAAGAAATATATAATCATTTCGGTAAAAAAGTTAATATTGTAGCGCATAGTAAAGGTGGTATTGATACACAAGCCGCATTAGTTGAATATGGTGCGAATCGATTTGTTGGAAATGTTATTACACTTGCTACACCGCATCACGGCTCAAATTTAGCAGATTTGTCATATAGTTGGTGGGCAGGGTGGCTTGCTTCTATATTAGGTCAAAAAGATGATGGTACGTACTCGTTACAAATAGGTGAAATGGCAAAGTTTCGTTCAATAATAGATAACAACCCAGCAGCTAAATTAAACCGTTACTATACGGCTACTGGAACTAGCTGGGGGCCAACATTTTCTGCATTATCTATGGGTGGGTTATATTTATCATCGTACGGTTCAAATGATGGACTAGTAAATGAATGGAGTGCCAAGCTATCGTACGGTACACATTTATTTACAGATTCCAGATTTGATCATGACAATATAAGAAAAGGATCAGCTGTTTTTGCACGAATTGAACCATATTTACGTACGACAAATGTGGGATTACCAGCTTTAGTAGCATCTAGCACTAGTTCAAATGAAAATCTAGAACAATTAAATACAACTTCAAATCAAAATATTTTAGGAGGCGAATTACCACAAAATCAGTGGATAGAGCAAAGTATTTCTGTTGATAAAAAGGCTGAAGGAATAGTTTCTGTACTAACTGCTTCTTCTGATGTTGAAGTACAAATGGTATCTCCAAAAGGAAAAATCTATGCAAATAAAGATAGCGCTATAACTACTAGTGAAGGCGAATCTTTTTTTAATGGGGCGACAATTAGAACATTTAAGTTTGATAAATTGGAAGTAGGCGAATGGAAAATCAAAATGATGGCGAAGCAGTCGAAAGATGCATATTTAGTTGTAAGCGATTACAAGGATGGCGCGCCATTTGTTCTTCAAATGCCTACAAAAGTTAAAGTAAATAAACCTGAGTATAAACTGAAAAAATCACCTGTAGCACCTGAAATGAAAGGGGATCTTTCCATAACAGTAAGAGTCGTTAATAAAGAAGGTAAGTTAGTCTCTGAATTTAATGAATTACAAAATGTTAATACGAATACATTTACAGGTGCTTTGAAAGATATAAAACAACCGGGAGTATATAACGTTACGATGGATATAAAAGGGATGAATAAAGAAGGAAAATCATATAATCGTACGATTGTTAAGTCGGTTTATGTAGAGAAATAAGGAAGAATAAATAAGTATAATAAAAAAGTGCAGAAATCTTGTGTTAGAAAGAATTCTGCACTTTTTTTGCGTGATGAAAGATAATAAAAGTCGAAGAAAACTGTTATTCAATAAAAAAAGATGCTGAAATAGCATCTGAATGTAAAGAAATAATATTAACTTAGTTTTGTAACTGTTAATTCAACTGAATTTATACCATTGTCACAAGTTACAATACTTTGACGATTAAAACCACTATTATTTCTAAGTTGAAGAGTTGAATTAGCAGGCACTGTAACAATCGTTTCGCCAACGAGTTGAAGACATTCGTTATTTGATGAAGTATTCATTTGAATAGCGAAGTCACCTTGACTATTAGCAAGTGGATTGTTATTTAAAAATATAGTTATGACTGGGATATGTGGAAATACAGGATTTAAAGTAGTATTAATACTGGAAATGAACGAAACTCTATAATCACCAAATTGTCTAAAGTGTATAGTAGTAGGATTTAGTAAGGAAACGCCTCCTGCTAAAGGTCCAACGTGATTAAATGGAAAAGGATCGCCAAAAGGAACAGTTATAAATTCAGTTTGCCAAAAAGTTCCGTATGCAGGACAGCTGCGTTTATGTGAATGGTCACATGAACATTTTTTATACGAGTTTGAAGAATGATAGTATGAACCCAATATATTACCTCCTATTCTTAATAAATTTAAACCACATAGTAGTTTATGAAGGTGAATCACAATTGGCGTGTATGCTTGTACTATAAAAGGAGATAGATGTGGAATATAAAGTGGTCAAATGATGAAATGTAGTATTTGGGTATTACCTGTAACACCTTTTGAAGATGATAAGGTTCATAATTTGATAGAAAAATAAATGGAATTTCTAAATAGATTGAAGTAACGAGGAAACGTTTATCCCGCTATTTTCCGAGCAGTAAGACTCCCATCTCAAAATTCAGCGAAAGCAAAGAAGTTAGGTGGGGATGAACAAAACCCCCACTCATTAAAGTTTCACTTTACTATATTAATTTCGTCTGACAAACAGCAATATTATCTTTCGCTGTATGGATGTTATCATTTGGTGAAGTTATGGCATTTAACTGTATGTATATTAGGTTATTCAGTTTATTTTTTTATTTGCGTAGCTGAGCAGGAAGAAGTCAGAAAATATAGAATAATGTACATATGAAGCATCGTTTGTTTTTGGTGTGAATAGTAATTAAAGATACGCTAAAATATTTAAAATTGTAACGAAAGAGAGATTAAATAATAGAGGGAGCAACTTACATGGAAAATATATTAAAGGTATCTTCAAAATCAAGCCCAAATTCAGTCGCGGGTGCAATAGCGGGTGTACTAAGAACAAGTGGTAATGTGGAAATTCAAGCGATTGGGGCTGGAGCTATAAATCAAGCGATTAAAGCAATTGCGATTGCAAGAGGGTTCGTCGCTCCAAGTGGTATTGACTTAGCCTTCGTACCAGCATTTCAAGAGATTTCTATCAATAATGAAGATAGAACAGCGATTAAATTAATTGTAGGTCCTAGAAAGAAAAGGTCTTAGTAGAAGAGAGTGTTACTATAAGGGGAAAAGACCAATAGACTTCCCATGTTAGATACGTTATTTTATGTAACCGATCCTTGGGTGTGGACATGGCATTATGCCGGACGCATGTCTGTTAAGTTTTCCTTAAACTTAGCGAGTGTTCTAGATACTTAAAAATGCCAAATCCTTTGTGACATAAGGGATTTGGCATTTTTGATGTTTTTAAAAATAAACAACCCTAAAACTGCTCATTTAGAAGATTTAGTTTTAGTAGCGGCCATTGAACGTTTTTATGATAGTTTACCTGATAAATAGAAGAGTTTACCAATGAAAAGTAACTGGGGGATTCAAAAAATGAATCAAACTATTTTAGAGAAAGTCCTAAAATTTCGGGATGATAGGAACTGGAAGCAGTCCCACAATCCTAAAGATTTAGCTATTTCTCTTTCTTTAGAGGCGAGTGAGTTGTTGAAGAATTTTCAGTGGAAAAGCAGTGAGGAAGCTGTAGAAACAAAAAAAGAAGACATGAAAGATGAGTTGGCAGATCAATTGGATATTGACTTAGAAGAGATTATTATAAACAAAATAGAAAAAATAATAAAAAATATCCAGTAGAGAAATCTCGAGACTCTAAAAAGAAATATAATGAAATTTAAAAAAGGTGGAATTAAATATGTTATATCTTTTTACTGCAAGTAATGATAGTGCTATAAAAAATTTGGAAGCTACTATTGAAAAAATATATCCTATTTCTACATGTTTAGCAGATTTAGATGCCGATACAGTAACTAAACTTAAAGATAATGAATTACATGAGAATGTATGTATGTGGGGAGCAACTCCTGGTTCTTCAAATGTTGATAGATGGGAAAAGTTAAAAGAGGGTGACGGGATTTTAGCATATTCTAAAGGGGAATTTAAGTTTTTCGGGACAATTTTTGCTAAGACTCATAACCCAGATGTGGCTAGAAAAATTTAGAAAACAAACGATAAGGATGAAACTTGGGAATACATCTATTTTATTAAGGACCTAAAACCTGTAAACATTAAAGCAATCGAATTCGCAGCTTTCTTTGGCTACAAATTGAACCATACACCACAAGGATTTACTAATATTGATTCGGATTTTAGTAAAGTAAAGATTGCAGAAGAAGAGAAATCGGAAAATCGAAAAAAAACTAAAATGGAATCTGGTAGGGAAGTATGGCCTCGTGATCCGAAAAAAGCTAAACAAGCTATTAAACAGGCAGAATTTAAATGTGAAATAGATGACACACATGAAACATTTGTATCGGAAGCCAGCGAAAAAATTATATGGAGGCCCATCATCTAATACCGTTAAGAATGCAACATGATTTTGAAAATAGTTTAGATGTTGTTGGAAATATAGTTAGTATATGTCCGAACTGTCATAGGTTGATTCATTATGGAAGAGACAAAGATAAGAAAAAAGTTTTAGAACTTCTCTTTGAATAAAGAAAAGATTCTTTGAAGAAGTTCGGTATTGAGGTATTTCTCAAAGAGCTATTTGGATACTATGGAATTCTAAAATAAGAATATTCATAGCTATAGGGAAGGTAGAATGTTTCATACTTAAACATAGGTATTATTGTGATGGAAATTTAAATTTCGTCTTTTGAAAGTATCAATAATTTGTATTATTTTTATAGGGTTATATATTTTTCTTTTGCTCTGCTGTATAGCAGAGCTCTTTTTTTGTCGTACAAAAGCCACCTATATATGTGAAGTGCACCCCAATTGTTAGGTTGTGTCTAACAATTGGGGTGCACTTCAGTCCTGTCGGGCGGCTTCTTTTAATTTATATTCACCAATTCATCAAACTTAAACTTAGTATTCAAACCAAAAGCATCTGTACAATATATAGTTTTCGTCATCGGTTCAATATGTAATACATTTATGTACATGTCTTGCACCATTCCATCACGATAGTATGAGATATGTATTTCTTCTTCCTCGTGAAAAGATTGCATTAACGCTCTTTCTATTCGTTCCATAGTATCTTGTGTTAAAAAAGGTTTAGGTACTTTATATTGTTCCTCAAACATTCTATGTATTTCCTCGTATTGCTCCGGTATTGAAGCAAACGGATTCCATTTCACCATACATCTTCCACGTACTACAGGAAAGCCGTTATATTCCATGATGTAATACCTCACTTTTGTTTTTTTAACTCCACTACAAACAAACGTGTGTTCTTTTTTGGGGTTTGAAAAGGGACCATTTTGTTAACATGAATATTCAAAAATAATTTTTTCAAGTTAGAATATTCAAAAACTTATTTATGCAAACAAGCATGTCATGATAACATTTAACAAAAGGGGGTAGAAGTAGATGAGTGTTGACATTATTTCTAAAGAAGAAATCACAAAATTATTAAACGACTGGTATCAAGCTATGATTTCACAACGTGTATTACAGTCTCAGAAAATAAAAGAAGATATTGCAAATAAAATCAATAATATTAAGGAAGACCAAACAATATTAGTCTACTACGCTTTATTGAATGCACGGTATAAACTGCTAATTCGGGATATGGATAGTACAAAAGATATTCTGGACAAAATCGAGCCTTTACCAGAGTCTACAGAACCATTTTTAGAGTACTATCATCATTTATTTAAAGCAATTTACGCTATTAATAAAGCAAACCATAGTGAAGCAAGAATGCAATTTGAAAAAGCTGAAACGTTTTTAGAGTACATGCATGATGAAATTGAAAAAGCTGAATTTAATTATTGGCTTGCAGTCCATTACTATCACGTATTAAAACCGATCCTAGCAGTTCAATTTGCTACAAAGGCGAATGAAGTATTTTCAATTAGTCCAGGGTATGAATTAAAAACTGCAGCATGCTTAAATACTTTAGGAATGGCACACATTCGACTAAATGAATTCGAAAGTGCAGAGGAATATTTACTTTCAGCACTAGGTACCTTCCAAAAATCTAATGATGAACTTCTTATTAAACGAGTTAAGCATAATTTAGGACTTTTATACGCAAGTCAAAACATGCCAGAGTTAGCAATTAAACACTTAGAGGATTCATTAGAAAATAACGCTAAAACTATGTTTCTTTTAGCAAGAGAACATTTTAAGTTAGGTTATAGTCATATCGCTAATGAATATATTGAGAATGGCTATAAGATTAGCGACTTATGTTATCGTCATCATTTCCGAATTTTAAAAGCAGTACATAACTATGTACCGCAAGAAGAATTAGAAAATGTGGTTATAGAAGGTATTTCGTATTTTGAAAAAGAAGAATTATATGATTGGGTAAAAGAATATGCTTCTCTTTTAGGTGAAATATTCTATGGTTCAGAAAATCACAGAAAAGCAAGCAAGTATTTGCACATCGCTTTAGATGCAGACAAAAAGAGCATAGAAAGAAGGGCGCTAAAATGAAAAAAGCAATCTTATTAATGATGATGTTATCCGCTGTTTTTACTTTTGGTCTTACTAATGCAAAAGACATACCACAAAACGAAGCAATTGAAGTGTTTATGGATCATGGAGAACATATTTAAAACCTAAGGAAGAGGGCGCTTATAGTGTCCTCTTTTTAATATCTATTATTTATATGATGAGGTTGCAGGTACGTCTTTTGGTTATTGTTTGATAAACGTAAGATGTTTCTAAAAATGTGTATACAAAGGTTTATTTTTGTACTGTATATGTTCACGTACTATATAAAAAAGTATGAAAATCTATAAAAATAATTATTTCAATAAAATTTGTTTTAGATATTAAAAAGTGCCGAAACCCTTGTGGTATAAGGGGTTTGGCACTTTTGTGTTTTTTATATTTTATCAAATAAACAACCCTAAAACTGCTCATTCTTCTCCCAAGATTCAACGATATAATGTGCAATCGTCGGATTGAAGCCTTTACCAACTAAAAACATAATCGCAGCAACTTCTGTTAATGCGTGTTCGTGTGATGTATGTTTTGCTTCATTTAAACCGTAATCTACCCATGGTTTTACGAAATCTAGTACAGGTTTCTTGAAAGGTAAAAATTGTGTACCGACAACTTGTTGAATTTGTTGTTGTGTTGGTTCAGTAATTGGTCCAGGTGGTAAGATTTGTGGTTGTGTAATGTCTAGTGTTGGTCCGGGCGGTAAAATTTGTGGCTGAGTTGGATCTATTGTTGGTGGTTTAGGTGGTGAGACACGTGCGTCGTAGTTTGGTTGATACATTTGTTGTTGATATTGCGGTTGTTGTGGTTGAGTTGTGTATGGGTTTTGTGGTGCTGCATATGGATTTTGTTGATATTGTTGTTCTTGGTTTTGTGGTGCTACATATGGATTTTGTTGATATTGTTGTTCTTGGTTTTGTGGTGCTGCATATGGATTTTGTTGATATTGTTGTTCTTGGTTTTGTGGTATTACATATGGATTTTGAGGATATCGCTGTTCTTGATTTTGTGGTGCTGCATATGGATTTTGAGGATATTCATAATTTGGACGTGTGTCATATGGATTTTGTTGAAATTCAGTTTCTTGGTTTTGCGTTGTTGCATATGGGTTTTCGTCATATTGTTGCTCTTGCTGTTGTAACTCTTGTTCTTCGTATTGTTCTGTGTATCTCTGTTCTTGTTGTTGAGGATACAATGGTTGCCTTGGATAAGGCGGTTGATTATTATAGAACATGTTTATTCCTCCTTCATGATGATGCCTACCACCTAGTGTATGGGCGGACAAGAAAATATGTGATGAAAAAATGCGGGCGTGTTACAATAAGTAACTGGGTGAAGATAAAATGACAAAACAAGAAAAAATTCAAAAAACAATTACTTTTGTAAAACATATTTTAGAAAAAGATGCGAGTGGGCATGATTGGTATCATATTGAACGTGTACATAAAATGGCGATTTCTTTATCTGAGCAAGAAGGTGGAAATCGTTTTATAATTGAAATGGCAGCATTACTTCACGATGTGGCAGATGAAAAGCTAAATGAAAGTGAAGAAGCAGGAATGAAAAAAGTTTCTGATTGGTTAGAAGAGCTACGTGTTGAAGAAGAGGAAAGTAAACATATTCTTCATATCATCGCCAATATGTCTTATAAAGGTGGCCATGGCGGCACAGTAGAGTCACTTGAAGGGAAAATTGTTCAAGATGCGGATCGTTTAGATGCTCTTGGTGCAATAGGAATTGCTCGTACATTTGCATATGGTGGGGCGAAAGGGAGATTAATGTATGACCCAACTATTCCGCCGCGTGAAGAAATGACGAAAGAAGAGTATAGAAAAAATAATGATCCATCTTTAAATCATTTTTATGAAAAACTTTTGAAATTAAAAGATTTAATGAATACGAATGCAGCAAAACAAGAGGCTGAAATTCGTCATCGTTATATGGAACAGTTTATTGAACAATTTATGAAAGAGTGGAATGCACAAATATGAAAATGTTAACTGTGGAGAACTTATCAAAATCATATGGAGAAAAGCCGTTATTTGATGGATTATCATGTAGTATTACAGAAGGACAACGTGTCGGAATTATTGGTGTAAACGGAACTGGTAAATCGACATTATTAAAAATTATTGCAGGATTAGAAGCTCCTGATACAGGTGATATGACGCATTCACGTGGGTATACAATTAGTTATTTATCACAGCAACCAGAGTTTGATGAAAAACTGACAGTATTAGAGCAAGTGTTCCATGGTGATACACCTTTAATTCGTCTTCTTCGTGATTATGAAAAAGCACTATTAAATATTGAAAAAGATCCAAGTAATGAAAAAGTACAGGAACAATTATTTGCAGTGCAGCAACGTATGGATGCAATGAGTGCATGGGAAGCAAATGCAAATGCGAAGTCTCTTTTAACGAAATTAGGAATTACGGACTTCACTGCAATTGTTGGGAATTTATCTGGTGGACAGAAAAAACGTATTGCAATGGCACAATGTTTTATTGAAACACCGGATTTATTAATTTTAGACGAGCCTACGAACCATCTTGACCATGAGACAGTTGAATGGTTAGAAGAATATTTAGCGAGATATACAGGTTCGGTATTACTTGTAACCCATGATCGTTATTTCTTAGATCGTGTGACGAATCGTATTTTTGAATTAGATAATGGTAAACTATATAGCTACGAAGGAAACTATAGTACATTTTTAGAAGCGAAAGCACTTCGTGAAGAGCAAGAATTGGCACAAGAATCGAAACGCCAAAATTTATATCGTCGTGAACTTGCTTGGATTCGTCGTGGTGCAAAAGCCCGTTCTACGAAACAAAAGGCGCGTATTCAGCGTTTTGATGAGCTAAAGGCACAAGAAGGACCAGCTGCAAAACAGTCAGTTGATATTGCACTAAGCGGAAGTCGTCTAGGAAAGAAAGTACTTGAGTTAAAAGATGTAACGAAAAAATTTGGCGATAAGACGGTATTACATAATTTTAATCATATTGTGAAACCGGGTGATCGTATCGGAATTATTGGGGCGAATGGAAGTGGGAAATCTTCCCTATTAAATATGCTTGCAGGTAAGTTATCTCCTGATAGTGGTGAAGTGGAAGTAGGACAAACTGTAAAAGTTGCTTATTATACGCAAGAAAATGAAGAGATGAATTTAAATCAGCGTATGATTGAATACATTAAAGAGATTGCAGAAGTTATTCATACGACAGATGGAAAAGTAATTGGTGCATCTCAAATGTTAGAACGTTTCTTATTCCCGACGCATTCACATGGTACACCACTTGGTAAACTATCTGGTGGTGAAAGAAGACGTTTATATTTATTACGTATTTTAATGGGAGAACCAAACGTACTTTTACTTGATGAACCTACGAACGATCTAGATACACAAACATTAACAGTACTAGAAGATTATTTAGAAGATTTCCCAGGTGTCGTTTTAACTGTATCGCATGACCGTTACTTCTTAGATAAAGTAGTAGATGAACTGTTCATCTTTACTGGCGGAGGCGAAGTGCGTGAGTTTCTAGGTAGTTATACAGATTATTTAGAAATGGAAAAAACGAGAGAACTTATGGAGAAAGCGGAAGTTCAAAAAGAGAAAAAAGTTGTAGAAGAAGCTCCAAAACAACAACGTAAACGTAAACTTTCATACAATGAACAGCGTGAATGGGAAACGATTGAAGATACAATTGCCGAACTTGAAGAGAAAATTGAGTCAATTGGAGAAGAACTTGCGAAAGTTGGATCTGACTTCACAAAGGCACAAGAATTATCTGAAGCACAGCAGAAAACAGAAGAAGAGCTAGAAAAAAAGATGGAAAGATGGAGTGAACTATCAGACATCGTTGAAGGATTAAAATAAAAACAAGCTGCATATATTGAAAAGTAAAGAGAAAAACTTTACACTATTGGTAGAACCTATTTTAGGAGGGAAAAAATGAGAACATCTAATCCAATGTTGAAAAAAGAGGCATTCCGTAAAGAGGGAGCAAGTGCTTCTGCGATGACGATTGGCGGAACAGTAGGCAAAACGTTCATTATGCTTATCTTGCTACTTGCAACGTCTGTCTATTCATACATACAGATGATGCAGGGGACGATGAAGATGCCAGTATTAATTGGTGCTTTAATCGTTGCGGCAATCATCGCATTTGCGTCTATGTTCTTCCCGCGTATTTCACCTTTTGGTGCACCAATCTATGCAGCGGTAGAAGGGGTTGTGTTAGGAAGTATTTCAGCAGTTTATACAATGAAATTTGGCGATTCTATCGTTTTAAATGCTGTATTACTAACAATCTCAATTCTATTTGCAATGTTAGTGTTATATGCAACACGCGTAGTAAAAGTAACGGATAAATTCCGTACAGGCGTGATGGCAGCAACACTTGGAATTATGGTTATGTATTTAGTCGTATTTCTACTAAATATGTTTGGTGTAACTGTTCCATACATTCACCAAGGTGGTACAATCGGTATTATTATTAGTGCAGTTGTTATTGTAGTTGCTGCATTAAACTTATTACTAGATTTCGATTTAATCGAAAATGGTGTACGTAGTCAAGCTCCGAAATATATGGAGTGGTATACTGCGATGGGATTAATGCTTACATTAGTATGGTTATACTTAGAAATTCTTCGTTTCGTTTCGTACTTTACGAAAAATGACTAATAAAAAAATCCTGCATGAAAAATGCAGGATTTTTTTATTTTCAAAGATATATTGAATGTATGGTATAATATGGATGATAGCAACTTGAAGTGAAGGAGATGGAATATGATGAAAGAGAAGAAGGGGATTATGAAAAAACTATTTTCTAAAAGTTTTTTCATAGAACTAGATGAAGCTTTAACGTATCCATCATCAAAAGTTATTACTTCAGCGATTGAAGGATATGCAACTGAATGCAATGAAAGACTAAAATTTGAGAGTAAAGTTAAACCGATTACTTTCTACTTAGAAAATGCAATGTACCGTGCTGAAATAAAGATGGCTCGCGGAGGATATTACATATCTTGTACTGAAGTGTAATAAATTTTGAAACCATACATGTTTGAACTATGTATGGTTTCTTTTTTTGTTTTGTAAGGTCTAAAATAATACTTTTTACTTACGGATATATCATTTTGTGCTTTTTACCATTCAAACATTTCTCCTTACAATGAAGAAAAACATGTGAGGTGGTATAACTTATGATGAATCGAGTTGTATTAATCGGTAGATTGACAAAGGAGCCAGAATTATACTACACAAAACAAGGCGTTGCTTATGCACGAATATGTGTTGCGGTGAATAGAGGATTTCGAAATAGTTTAGGTGAACAACAAGTCGATTTTATTAATTGTGTCGTTTGGCGCAAATCGGCTGAGAATGTAACTGAATATTGTAAGAAGGGGTCGCTCGTTGGGATTACAGGGCGTATTCAGACTAGTAATTACGATGATGAACAAGGCAAGAGAATATATAGAACTGAAGTTGTGATTGAGAGTATTACCTTTTTGGAGAGAAGGCGGGAGGGGGCATTGTAATAAAAGGTGATTTTAAGTAATAGCTTCGGAAAAAATTGTGGAAAGTATTTTAATAAACTTAATGGATAAAAAATAAAAATCATCGGAAACGAAAGCTTTTAAAATCCCGTTCCTAATTTAAAATGTAAAAAGAATGAAATAGTATGGTAGCGGGAAGAAAGTAGTAAAATTAAGCATCCGAGTAGGAGTATAGAGTGATAACATGTTACAATACAGCTAAGATCATGCAATAAAGGAGAGTTTTTTACGTGAAGATTAAAGCAATTGAACCGACGCCAAGTCCAAATACAATGAAAGTTATTTTGAATGAAGTATTACCATCAGGAGCACGTAATAATTATACAAATGAAAATAAAGAACAAGCACCAATGCAAGTGCAAGAAATTTTGAAAATTGAAGGCATTAAAGGTGTATATCATGTAGCCGACTTTTTAGCAGTCGAGCGAAATGCAAAGTATGACTGGAAAGTATTATTACAACAAGTTCGTGCTGTTTTTGGCGAAGAAGTAGTGGAAGGAAGTGAAGAACAACAACTGTCTCATTTTGGAGAAGTGAAAGTGTTTGTTCAAATGTTCTTTACAATTCCAATGCAAGTAAAGTTAACAGATGGAACATCGGAAGAACGTGTTGGCTTACCAGATCGTTTTAAAGAATCAATTATGAAAGTGCAAATGTCTGCACCAAACGTTGTAAAAGAGCGTAAATGGGTAGAACAAAGTACACGTTACGGTAATTTTGAAGAAATTGGGAAAGAAGTAGTGGAAGAGATTGTTGCTGCTTATTCAGAAGAACGTGTAAATGAAACGGTTAAAGAATTATTAAATCAAGCAGGTGCTGTTGAAGTAACGATTCAAAAGCGTGAGCCATATAAAGTAACAGAAGAGATGATGAAAGATTCTGACTGGAAAAACCGTTTTGCAGCATTAGAACAAATGGATCCTACTGAAGAAGATATTCCAGTGTTGAAGATGGCGTTAGATGATGAAAAAGTTTCAATACGCCGTTTAGCAACAGCGTATTTAGGTATGGTAAAAGGTGATGAAGTATTACCGTTATTATATAAAGCGTTGTTAGATCGCTCTGTAAGTGTTCGCCGTACTGCAGGAGATTGTTTATCAGATGTAGGTGATCCGGCAGCGATGTTCGTTATGATTAAATCTCTGAAAGATCCAAGTAAATTAGTACGCTGGCGTGCAGCGATGTTCTTATTTGAACTTGGAGATGAAAGTGCGATTCCAGCATTAAAAGCAGCGCAAGATGATCCAGAGTTTGAAGTAGCGATGCAAGCACGTCTAGCATTAGAGCGTATTGAAGGCGGAGAAGAAGCAAAAGGTTCTGTATGGAAACAAATGACGGAGTCTCGTAAAGGGGAATAATGTATGATTGTTTTCTATGATAGTTGGTGTACGATGTGTACGGCCGTTGCAGAACGTACGAAAAAATTAGATAAAAAGGGTAAGATGAAATTTGTTTCATTTCGAAATGAAGATGTAGTTGAGAAGTATGAGCTTTCTCAAGAACTACAAAGTAAGATGGAACAAAGACTGTATATTTTTAAAAATAATAAGTGGTATGACGGTATTCAGAGCATAGATGTATTAGCAAAGGCCGTTCCATCTTATTGGTTTGCAGTTCCTTTTATAAAGCTATCTATCGTACTTGGTTTTGGAAGTAAAGTATACGATTATATCGCTAATAATAGAAAACTCGTTCCAGTGGGACATTGCCGTGGTGGGGTTTGTGAAATCCCTACAAAAAAATGAAATCATCGTTATCTTTCTTTTGCACCTATTAATAGAGCGTGATATGATGAATTTGGAATGAAAGTTGAAGGAGAGATTACAAGATGTCAAATGCTTATGAAGAATACATGCGCCAAATGGTAATCCCAATGCGCCAAGAGTTAGTGCGTTCTGGGTTTGAAGAGTTAACTACAGAAGAAGCTGTAACAGAATTTATGGAAAATACATCAGGTACAACTTTAGTAGTTGTAAACTCTGTTTGTGGTTGTGCAGCTGGTTTAGCACGTCCATCAGCAGGTCAAGCGGTTGTTCGTGCTGAAAAACAACCTGATCATCTTGTAACTGTATTCGCAGGTCAAGATAAAGATGCTACTGCAAAAATGCGTGAGTACTTCGGAGAAATTCCTCCATCTTCACCATCTATGGCATTATTAAAAGGAAAAGAAGTTGTTCACTTCATTCACCGTCATGAAATTGAAGGTGCAACTATGGACGAAATTATTACGAACTTAGAACAAGCTTTCGAAAAGAATTGCTAAAGAAGGGGGAGAGTAAAACTCCCTCTTTTCTTTATATAGAGGTGAAACAATGATCGTAACAACAGCAGGAAGAACGAACAAAGAAATGACAGATTATGCAAACGAGGTAGCAGCAGAATTAAATGCTTCTTTCGTTAAACGTAATGACATACCGGTACATAAGCTACATGAGCAGTATGAACAAGATGTGCTTGTCGTTGGGAAGAACCGATTAGCTATTTATCCAAAAGGTACGGAAGAATCGTTTTTCTTTCATCCGAACTCAGCGATGTTTCGTGTGAAAAGGTTAATGCGTGGAGAACACGATCCGTTTGTACAAGCTGCTAAATTAGAGAGCGGAATGACAGTGTTAGATTGTACGCTCGGGATGGCATCAGATAGTATTGTAGCTAGTTATGTTGTTGGGGAAAGCGGAAAAGTAACAGGACTTGAAGGCAATGAGTATATGGCTTATATTATGGAAAATGGTTTGAAAACATGGTCTTCATCTGTTTCTGAAATTGATGAAGCAATGCAAAGAATCCAAGTAAAGCAAACGGAGCATTTTTCATTTTTAGCGCAATGTGAAGACAATAGTTACGATGTCGTTTACCTTGATCCGATGTTTGAAGAAACTGTCATAGAATCCGATGGAATTAAAGGGTTAAAACACTTCGCTTTGTATCATGATATTACTGACGAAACAATTGCGGAGGCAAAACGAGTGGCGAGAAAACGTGTCGTTTTAAAAGATCATTTTCGTAGTTCTAGATTTGAAAAACACAATTTTTATGTATACAAAAGAAAAAGTGCTAAGTTTCACTTTGGTGTAATTGACCCTTGCTAATTGTTTGAAAAGATGTATAATAAGCAATAATTAATTAAATATACTGTCTGTGATGAAGAGAGTAGTCTTTTTTAGAAGGAAAGCGAGCTAGGGATGGTGTGAGCCTAGTACGGAAGAAAAAGATGAAGCGCACTTCGGAGATGCTTCTTGAACGAATAGTAGAGAAAGCCGAGGCCCCCTGTCCTCGTTATAAACGGGAAAGTGGTTCGTAACGAACAACAAGGGTGGTACCACGGGTTAAAACTCGTCTCTTTTTTAGAGACGAGTTTTTTGTGTTTTAAAAAATAAGGAGGTTGTATCATGGATTATAAAATGCAGTTTGCGGAAAGTTTATCTAATATTTTCACGAATGAATTAACGCAAAAACAAATTTTAGATTTAATTGAAACACCGAAACAAGATGAATTTGGAGATGCAGCGTTCCCATGCTTTTCATTAGCGAAGCAATATAAAAAAGCACCAGCTCTTATCGCAAAGGAAGTTGCTGAGAAATTCAATGATCCGTTTTTTACGAAAGTAGAAGCCGTTGGTCCTTATGTAAATGTATTTTTCAATCGTGAAACTGTAAGTGATGCAGTATTAAAAACAGTTTTAGCGGAGAAAGAAGAGTTCGGTCAAAACCACTTTGGCTGTGAAAAAACAGTAGTAATTGATTATTCCTCTCCTAATATCGCGAAACCTTTTTCGATGGGGCATTTACGTTCTACAATGATAGGAAATTCGCTGAAACATATCGCTGAAAAATGTGGCTATGAAGTTGTAGGGATTAATTATATAGGAGATTGGGGAACACAGTTTGGAAAGTTAATTACGGCTTATAAAAAATGGGGAAATGAAGCAGTAGTTAAAGAAGATCCAATACGTGAGCTATTTAAGTTATATGTCCAATTCCATGAAGAGGTAAAAGACGACGAAGAACTAGAAGAAGAAGGACGTGCTTGGTTTAAGAAACTAGAAGAAGGTGATGAAGAAGCGGTAGAACTTTGGAATTGGTTTCGTCATGAGTCCCTTAAAGAATTTTCTCGCATTTATGAACTTCTCGGCGTAGAATTTACTAATTTTCAGGGAGAAGCATTTTATAATAATTTAATGGAAGATTTTATTGGGATTTTAGAAGAACATGAGTTGCTTGAAGAATCAGAAGGTGCATTAGTCGTTAATTTAGAAGAAGAAGGAATGCCGCCTTGCTTAATTAGAAAATCAGATGGTGCGACGATTTATGCAACGCGTGACTTAACGGCAGCTTTATATCGTCAAAACACTTATGGGTTTGATAAAGCGCTATATGTTGTTGGTCCAGAACAAAGCTTACATTTCAATCAATTTTTCACCGTATTAAAAAAACTTGGCTATACTTGGGTTGATGGTATGGAACACGTACCGTTTGGCTTCATTTTAAAAGATGGTAAGAAAATGTCGACACGTAAAGGAAGAGTTATTTTACTTGAAGAAGTACTCGAAGAAGCAATCGAACTTGCAAAACAAAATATTGAAGAGAAAAATCCAAACTTAAAACAGAAAGAAGAAGTAGCAAAGCAAGTCGGTGTTGGTGCAGTCATCTTCCACGATTTAAAAAATGAGCGTATGCATAATATCGAATTCTCATTAGAAAATATGCTGAAATTTGAAGGAGAAACAGGACCTTACGTACAGTACACACATGCACGTGCTTGTTCTATTTTAAGAAAAGAAAGTGTAGAATTTGAAACATGTACATTTGCTTTAAAAGACGATCATAGCTGGAGTGTCGTAAAATTACTTAATAAATTTCCTCAAGTAATTGAAGCGGCTTTCAATAAAAATGAGCCATCGATTATTTCGAAATATATATTAGATGTAGCACAATCATTCAATAAATATTACGGTAATGTTCGTATATTAGAAGAGAGCAAAGAAAAAGACAGCAGACTCGCATTGGTTTATGCTGTGACGGTTGTATTAAAAGAAGGATTACGTTTACTTGGGGTGGGGGCACCTGAGGAGATGTAACATAGTAGTAAACTGACAAACTGGGTCTAGTATAAACCTGGTTTGTTTTTTTATTGGATATATATTTTTTTTGCAAAATCAATTAAAATCTTTTTAGAGAGGGTGATTCATATTGATTCGAACTTTTATTTTACAAATTCCTTGTCATAGAAGATTAGATAGGAGTTTTTTTAAACTACAAAAGTACATACCTTTATGTGCGCGTTGTACAGGCATGCTTATTGGTATTTTAATGTTTCCAATTTATTTTTATATGACACCTTCATTTCTTTTGGCAATCATACTATCATTTTTCGCTCAAATTCCGTTACTTATCGATGGGTTCACCCAAAAGTGGAAATGGAGAAGTAGCTCAAATTTGCTAAGAATAACTACTGGTGTATTAAGCGGTAATGGTATGGGATTATTCATTTCCTCTAGTGTTATATGGATATTATCTTAAGATATATAGTAATGGAGGTATTTACATAGATGTTCTGGATTTACTTAATTCTAATTTTTATTTCAGGCGGAAGTGGAATTGGTTTTATGATTCAAAATAAGTATACAGAAGCAATAATAGCTTTTGTTATTTGTATACTATTGTTTGGGCTACTGTATTATTATCTTAAAAGAAACAAAAGAAAGAGAAAAGCAGATTGTGACGATTTAGACTGTACGGATTGTTTTGATTGTGATTGTACTTGTTAAATTTTTCTTCCAAATAAAAAGCTAGTGTATTATTAAAAATACACTAGCTTTTTTGCTTTGAAATTTTAAGAAAAGTGTAGGAATACGGCTATTCTATAGAGAACTTTAGTTTTGTATATTTAAGGAGTACCCTGATTCTCCAGATGAAGGATTAGCCTTTTTAAGTAAAATACCTATTATAGATGAAGAAGCAATTTGGGAAACTGATATAGATGAATCAAATTATTGTGCTATTCGAATCATGTTTACATATAAAGGTTGCAATTTAGGAGTTACGAATGTTCATTTAAATTGGAAATCTAATAGAAAAAGACAAGAACAAATGAATGCCGTGAATAATTGGATTACAAATAAAGTAAGTGATTACGAATTATTATGTGGTGATTTTAATGATGATCCATATTCAATGGTGCATCAATACTTAATTCGGAAGCATTGGATAGATGTAGCTCAGTTTAAAGAAATTGAAGAGAACATGATAGCTCAACCAACTTTAGATTATAGAAAGAATCCGAATTTAAAAGGTGATGTAAAGCAAGAAAAAAGATATGATTGGGTCATGATACAAGAAAATGCCGCATTTGAATTTCCTACGATTGAAAACGTATCTATATTTGGGGATTCGGTACTAACTTCAACTGGTGTGTTTCCTAGTGATCATTACAGTGTTTTTGTAGAGTTGAAATTTAATGAATGAGAAAAATGTCATTTTTTGTTGGTAAGTCGATATTCACCGTATAATCGCCGACATAATTTCATGTACTGTTTTTAACTAACAAAAGATAGGATACACATGTTACGTTATTCTATATAATCAAACAAAATACAGAGAAAGACAATCATTTTTACTATATTTTGTTATAAATTTGAATAATATTAATTAATACCATCCATTATAAGAGATTTTAGTTGAATACATACTATATGGTGTGTAAAATCTAAGCAAGTAGCAGTATAAATATAAATTCGAGGTGAATGCATGCTAGATTTTAAGCAGTTAGAAACTTGTTTAAAAGACAAGAGATTTGTAGATGGATTACAGGAAATAAATAATGAAATTGCATATATAAAAGAAACGAATACTTTATCCTATGTGAAGAATTGGCTTGCCAATATTCCTTCGCATAAGGAGTTCGATATATTAATTCGTCTTACTGATGAAGGGCTTATGCACCAATACAGTTCATTCCTCATTCGTTACGCTTATAAAAAATTCCCAAATATGAGAACGCTCTCTTTATATTGTGATGAGTTAATTGATGAGCGGAAAATTCTTGAAGCAGAGCAGCTGTTAAAAGAAACTTTAGAAGAGAGTAATAAAGAAGAAATAGATGCGGATTTTTTAGCGAAAACATATTTTACGTTAGTACGATGTCTTTTAGAAATGAAACGAAACGAAGAAGCGTTAATGTATATGCAAAAAGCAGAGGAGTACAGTGCACGCGCAGTGTTTGATAAATGGGGCTACGTTTATATGCATACAGGTGAATGGGAGAAAGCGGAAGAACAATTTATTGCTGGCATGCAGCATGAAGATTGTGAAGAGTTATCTACCTATTTATTATCACAATTGTATGCGAATAAAGGAGAACAAAAACGCGCGATACAGTTAATCGATGATGCAATTGTAAAATTCCCACAAGTACCATATTTTCATTTTGAGAAGATAAAGTATTTATTAGATTTAGAGCGATATGAAGAGATGTTAGCGGTAATAGATAACATAAATACTCAGCTGCCGTATCATGCCTATAATACTTACTTTGTACATTTACGTGCAGAAGCACTGTACAAAATGAATAAATTTGCAGATTTACAAAAACTATTAAAAGAAGAAAAGAGTTTAAAAGAATCTTTATATCATAATTTAGAAAAAAATCCGGATGGAAAAAAGGTTCACTTGCCGATAGTTCCTATTGTACAAAAGGATAATTATTGTGTTCCGACAAGTTTAGAGATGATGTTGCGTATATGGGGAGAGAAACGTACACAAGATGAAATAGCAGAGTTTATTTTTGATATGACAGGTTCGAAGTTTTCAGATACTGTTTCTTATTTAGAAGAATTAGGTTATGAATATCGTTATTTTAAAGGGAATGAAGAGAATTATAAGAGACTGATTGACGAAGGAATTCCTGTTTTATTAAGTATAGATATTGAGCATGCTTCACACGTACAAGTTCTATCTGGATATGATGATACATTGCAAGCTTTCTATGTTCAAGATCCAAACTTTATAGAACCAGTTCTTGTGGAATATAGTAAATTACAAGAAAAATATCGTTATACAGGCTGTTTAGCAATCACGTTTGTTCCGAAAGAAAAGAAGGAGCAACTAGCGTTTCTAAGTGAGGAAGAAAATCGTTACTTTAAATCTATTTTTTCTCTTACGGATCATTTAGATGAACATGACAAAGAGGGGATTAGTAACTTAGTACAATTTTTAAAAGAAACGAGTGATAATCCAAATACGTGGTTATATACGATAAAGCACTTAGATGTTGAAGTAGATAAAGAATTTATTTTATATTGTATCGATAAGTTAATGGAAAAGTTTCCGAACTCGGACTTTGTTAAATTGCATGGTGCACAGTGTTTTATTCGTCTTCAAGAAGTAGAGAAAGCGGAGCAAATGCTGACAAGCGTTGAGAAGAAAAATAATCGTGCTTTATATCATTTAATAAACGGAAGATATGCTTTTGAGCAGGAAAGTTATATAGAAGCGATTTCAAGCTTTCGTTCATCGTTACAATTAGACGCAGATCAGCCTATTGCTTGGAGTTTTCTCGCTTTATCCTATATGTATATTGATCAATCTGAAAAAGCATTGCAATACTCTCAAGTTGCGTTAGAGCGTAGTCCTGAAAGGTTCACTTTAACAAATCACGGTTTAATATTAATAGATTTAGAAAGATATGAAGAAGCATATGAAATCTTTAATGACTTGTTAAAAGAGTATAAATATGAAGCGCATGTATGGTATGAACGAGCGAGATGTGCACATCAACTAGGGAAATTATATTTAGCAATAAAAGGGCTTAAAGTAGCGATTCGTTTGGATAGTAATGCACCTTACATTTATACGAAACTTTCGGAAATATACGAATCTGATTTGAAGGATGAGGAAAGTGCGAAAGAAATTTTATTAAACGGTATTGAGAATTGTGATGATAAAGCACCTCTTTACGTAAAATTAGGTGATTATCATTTTCAAAATGATAGCTTGGAAGAAGCAGAAGTATTGTATAAGCGTGCTTTAGAAGAAAATGATGAGGATGTTTATTCTCACTTCGGACTTACACAAGTTTATATGGCAAGAGAACAATATAAGGAAGCAAAAGAATATATACTTGGTCTTGAGAAGCAAATTGAAAAGAGCCAAGATTTCCTCATGAATGCAGGAATGGTTTTATGGGATGCTGAAATTGAACTTGGTGGAAATGAAGAAGGGTTTAAAGTAGCACTATCTAAGTTAGAAAATGGTATAAAGAAAAGTGATTATAATGTAGCAAGTGCGTTAGATGAATATGTGAATCGAATTAAAGGAACGGAATTTGTACAACGAGGTATAGCATTTTTAAGAACGTTACACAAAGAAAGAAATGAAGTAAGTGAGTACGGTTGTTATGCAGGTATTTTATATGAATCTATTGGACAGTACGGCCAAGCGATGAAAAGATATAATAAGGCGATAGAACAAATGGAAACGGCATTACCGTATTACCGAATTGGTGAAACACTTATGGCATTAGGGCAATTGACGGAAGCAAAACAAGCGTATGAAACATGTTTAGAGCTTGATGGGAATTTCGTAGGTGTACATTTACAGCTTGCGGAAATATACGAAAAAGAAGAAAACCGTTCTAAAGAACAAAGTCATATGGTTCAGGCGATGAAAGAAGAGCCGTTGCATATTAATATGCAATATTTAGCACAGCTTTCAGTAGATATGAATCTTCAGGAAGAATTGCTGACTGAACTAGAACAATTAGTGGACGAAGTACCTGAAATATGGCGTTTAGATGCGATTGCATATGTGTACGGAGCGATGAATGAAATAGATAAAGAACAAGCACAGGTTGAATACGCACTACAATTAGATGGTGAGCATATAGAAGTTCTATATCATTATGCAAAAGTATTAGTGAAAAAAAGAAATGTAAAAGCAATTGAAGTTGCAATGAAAGTAATACAAAAAGATTTTGATAATGAACGTATATTTGATGTTTATGTAAAAGCAGTAGAGCAACATAAAAAATTGTCTAACATACGAGATTTTCTTCATACGTTAAAGGTGAAAAAAGCAGAAAGGAGTACAGCATTCATGTATGCTGCAGCTGCGGTTACGGAAATATGGATTGAACGCCAGCTGCATGAACAGCCAAAACGATCTATCATTACGAGAGCTTTTTATCGTATGAAAAATCGTGCGAAAGAAATTTCAATGGTTACTATGATAATTGATTTATATGAAATCTCTTTAAAGTTAAATCCGAAAAATAGTATGGCAGCACAGCGATTTGCGCTATTTTATGAGAATGTAGAGATGAATAAAGAAGCAATAGAGATTCTGCACACGTCACTAGAAAATAAATGGGATTATGACGTAGCGAAGCAACTTGTAAATCTTTTCGTTGAGTGCGAGGAAGAAGATATGTTAAGAGATGCTTTGGAATTAACGAAACAAATGGTTCGAGAACTACCAGATGATTATGATACTCTTCTTCTGCAAGCACAAGTATTCTTTAAAGCAGGGGAAGAAAGAAAAGCAGAAAAGATTATCTTACAATTAACAGAGCAAACACCGTTTGTAAGTAGAGCATTTCTTGCTTTAGGAGAAATATATCAAAGTCAAGAAAGGTTTGAAGAGGCAATTCATGTATTAGAAAATGCTTCTATACATCATCCAAATGAAACAGCAATTCTTCTTTCTTTAGCATCTTCATATCATGGTGCCGGCCAAACGATAAAGGCAGAAAAAATAACAAATGAAGTATTAATAATTGACGCGAGTGATTTGTTAGCAAGATATGATCGAGCTTGTTATTTAGCACAGTTAAATAGAAATGAAGAGGCGAAGGAAGAGCTTGAATTTGTCCTTCGTGAGGATGAATCGGGATTCTTTGCTGAACTTATTGAGGATGATGAAAATTTAGCAGCATTGCGAGAGTTTGAAAAGTAATTGTATAAGAATAGGGGAAAAAGATAAGGATATATTTTGAATTAGTTGACAATTAGTTGCTAAATGGCATAAAATAACTTTTAACAAAGTATACAAATCTGAAGACGAGAAAGAGTAAAATAGTGAGCTGTTCTCCAGAGAGCCGGTATATTGCTGAAAGCCGGTGTGCAGACGTTATTTGAAAATCATCTCCGAGGAGCCGAGGCTGAAAGTAAGTAAGTCCGGACGGATGTCTACCGTTACAAAGAACACGTATGATAGTACGTTGCTAAGTGCTATTAGTGAAAAAGCTAATAGAATTAGGGTGGTATCGCGGGTAAACCCGTCCCTACTTTATAGGGACGGGTTTTTTGTGTGCTTTAAAATATTCAAAGGAGTGATTGTATATGGAAAAAGTAGATGTAAAAGAATCAGCTGTAGGAAGAGAAATGCGAATTTGCAAACAGTGGAACGAACAAAATATTTTCGAACAATCAATTCAGAATCGAGAAGGCGCACAGTCTTTCGTATTTTATGAAGGACCACCAACGGCGAACGGACTACCGCATGTAGGTCATGCACTTGGACGAACAATTAAAGACTTAGTAGCAAGATATAAAACGATGGCTGGTTATAAAGTGTTAAGAAAAGCAGGATGGGATACACATGGTTTACCTGTAGAATTAGGCGTTGAGAAGCAACTTGGTATTTCTGGTAAACATGAGATCGAAGAATATGGCATTGAACCATTTATTCAAAAGTGTAAAGAGAGTGTTTTCACATATGAGAAGCAGTGGCGCGAATTCACTGAAAGTATTGGTTATTGGGTAGATATGGATGATCCATATGTAACTTTAAAGAATCCATATATCGAAAGTGTATGGCATATTTTGGGGACAATTCATGAAAAAGGATTGTTATATAAAGGACATAGAGTTTCACCATACTGCCCAAGCTGCCAAACCTCATTGAGCTCACATGAGGTTGCGCAAGGGTATAAAACAGTAAAAGATTTAAGTGCAACTGTGAAGTTTAAAGTGAAAGATAGTGAAAATGAGTATTTCTTAGGTTGGACAACGACACCTTGGACACTTCCAGCAAACGTTGCGCTTGCTGTCCATCCAAATATGGAATACGTTAAAGCAAAACAAGAAAGTCATGTATACATTGTTGCGAAAGAACGTGTACAAGAAGTATTAAAAGAGAACTATGAAGTATTATCTGTTCATAAAGGCGAAGAATTATTAAACACATCTTATACAGCGCCATTTCCGATGAAAGAAGTTACAAATGGTTACCGCGTTATTGCAGCAGATTTTGTAACGGGAGATAGTGGTACAGGACTTGTTCATATTGCTCCAGCATATGGAGAGGACGATTATAGAGTTGTTCAAAGTGAAGGATTGTCATTCTTGCACGTTGTAGATGAAAAAGGTGAGTATACAGAGGCAGTACCATTTTTGAAAGGGAAATTTGTAAAAGATTGTGACGTGGATATCGTTCGTTATTTAGCGAAGGAAGGTTTACTGTATCATAAAGAAAAATATGAACATAGCTATCCGCATTGCTGGCGTTGTGATTCACCACTACTTTATTATGCAGGAGAAAGTTGGTTAATCCGAACAACTGCAATTAAAGATACATTTTTACAAAATAATGATTCTGTTACTTGGTATCCGGATCATATGAAACATGGGCGCTTTGGTAAGTTTTTAGAAAATATGGTGGACTGGAATATTAGCCGAAATAGATACTGGGGAACGCCATTGAATGTATGGGAATGTGAAAGTTGTGATCATCAGTTCGCACCGAAAAGCATTGCCGAATTAAGAAAGAATAGTACGAAAGAAACACCAGAAGATTTGGAATTGCATAAGCCTTATGTAGATGAAGTGCAAGTCTGCTGCGGGAAATGCGGAGGCACAATGAATCGTACACCAGAAGTGATTGATGTTTGGTTTGATAGTGGTTCTATGCCATTTGCACAATATCATTACCCATTTGAAAATAAAGAGTTATTTGAAGAGCAGTTTCCAGCGGATGTTATTGCAGAAGGAATTGATCAAACACGCGGCTGGTTTTATAGTTTATTAGCAGTATCAGCACTATATACAGGAAAAGTACCGTATAAACGAGTGTTATCACTAGGGCATGTTTTAGATGAAGAAGGGCAGAAAATGTCTAAAAGCAAAGGAAATGCACTAGATCCAGTTGATTTAGTAGATAAATTTGGTGCAGATGCGCTAAGATGGGCTTTACTTGTTGATAGTGCCCCGTGGAATGCGAAGCGTTTTTCTGAAAGAACAGTACTGGAAGCGAAATCTAAATTTTTAGATACATTAGTCAATGTGTATAGCTTCTACGTTTTATATGCAAATTTAGATGAGTATAATCCGAAAGAAACGTATGATGTAAAGCTTACGAAATTAGACGAATGGGTATTATCAAGATTGCATAGTACAACGAAAAAAGTGAGAACTGCACTTGATGATTATCAATTTACGAATGCAGCTCGTGAAATTGCAGCACTTGTAGATGAAGTGAGTAACTGGTATGTAAGACGCTCACGTAATCGTTTCTGGGAATCTGGTATGAACGCTGAGAAAGCAGCTGCGTATGAGACACTTCATGAAGTGCTTGTAACAATTAGTAAATTAATTGCACCATTTACACCGTTTGTCGCGGAAGACATTCATCTAAATTTAGAAGGAAACAGCGTTCATTTAGCCGATTATCCAGTTGTAAATGAATCACTACTTCAACCAAAATTAGAAGCGGAAATGGATGCTGTTTTACAAGTTGTTGAACTTGGAAGAAGTAACCGTAATCAGCATTCTTTAAAAGTAAAACAGCCGCTAGCAGAACTTGTATTACTTGAGCATAACGAGAATGATATGGATTGGGAATCTTATCGTGATATCGTTATGGATGAGTTAAATGTAAAAGCGTTCCATGTTGAACTCGATGAAACAAAATACACATCATATCAATTGAAGCTTAATTTTAAAACAGCGGGGCCAAAATTCGGTAAAAATGTGAATGCAGTGAATGGTTGGCTAAAACAATTATCACAAGAAGAAGTACAAAACTTTGTATCAACAGGAAGAGCAGTTTACGAAGCAACACCAGAAGGAGAAGTAGTTGTAACTGGTGAAGATGTGTTAGTTGAGAAAGTTGCAAAATCAGGATTCTCTAATACGACTAACGGACAATATACAGTTATGTTAGATACGAATGTAACGGAAGAATTGTTACAAGAAGGAGTAGCGCGTGAATTCATTCGTGCGGTTCAAGAATACCGTAAACAGTTGAATTTACCAGTTAATTTACGAGTCGATATTATTCTTGATACAGAAGAAGAACTACAGCGAACGTTAACGAACCATAAAGATTTATTGGAAGAAAACTTACTCGTTAAACAATTTACATTTGGTCACTTAACGAACGAAGATGATGAACTTTCTTTAGGTGAAACAAAACTTAGAATTAAATTAAGTGCAGCTAATTAAAGAAAAAAGGAAGTTGGAATGATTCCAACTTCCTTTTTTGTATGGAGGTAAATTAACTAGCTAATTTCCTCATAATCCATTCGATAGGTCCTCTAGAAAATTTCTTTCTCCATAATACGCTAAACAAAATACTGAAAATGAAAAATACAGTAGCAAATAATAAAACGAAAAGTAGTGTTTGATGTTCCATTCTATTGAATAGAATTAATGTCCCAATCCCGATAAATACATGACTTACATAATGAGTTAATGTTAATTGACCTGTTTGTATAATGGAAGTAACAAACCAATTATTTTCATATTTTTCAGTAATATAGAGGCAAAGTATTAATATAGCAATAGCAGATCCTGTTGCAGATAAAATGTACAATACATTTGGTAAAACGGGTCCTGTATTAAACAAAAATGTAGCAGCTGCTTTGCCAATGTGTGGAATGAAGTAGTACGTGAGCCCTTTTGATAAAAGTTCTATCAGTATGGTGAATGTAATACCGAGCAAGAGCAACCTATCTCTAATCTTTTTATTATGAAGATCTAATCTGCCAATTATCATACCGATTAAGAAGAATGAAAACCATGGGAAAAAAGGGTGATAACCATTAAAGAATAAATTGCGAAGAAAACCGTTAACTGTCCAGAAGTCTACATAGTTTATAAATGGAGTAGGGCCTCCCCAACCTTCGAAAGCATTGAAAGTAAGCTGAAGAGATTGTGCCAAGAGTAGGATAATAATAGATAAGAAGAGTAATGCTTTTTTTCGGACTGTAATGAGTAAGGCAGCAACGAAAAGGTAAACACCATAGTAGTGTAATATATCCCCAGTCCACTCCATTACGTATAAAAGTAATCCTAAAATAAATAAGAATAGTGCCCGTTTCCATATGATCTTTCGGCTATTAGAAATTTTTATTTTTTCATTTCTAGCAACAGAGGATCTAGTCATTAAAGATATTCCAATTCCAGCAAGTATAACAAACAAGGCAGAAGCTCTACCTTCAAAAAGTGACATTAAAGTTATTAAAAATGGGGGACCATTTCCTTCTGCACCTGTTATCACCATAAAATTAACAAGCAGCATACCAAACATCGCCAAGGCCCTAGCAAAGTCTAAGCCGATAATTCGTTTTTTAGTATTCAATTCAATCCCTTCTTTCAAAAATACTGTTTACAGCTTCCATCCATATTTGTCTATAATCTATATCCACATGTAACATCATAAAATTCCCGACATTATCAAGCACTAATGCTAACATATGAGCTTTTGAAACTAGATTTTTATTTTCAATTAATTGCAGCTCATTTGCTTTTGTAAGGAGTGATTCAAACCCTTGTAAATATTCTGTTTGCACAGTTAGTAATCGATCTTTGTACATATCATTTCTTGAAGATAGTAATACATATTCTTGCAACACACGATTAAAATAAGGATCGTTCTGCTGTTCATCAATTATTTTGAATCCAATTTCAATGCATTTCTCAATAAAATTTTCTTTCGTAAACTCTTCTGTATGGAAGAAGGAAGAAAACTGCATCGCAGCACATAATTCTGTGAAAATACATTCGATTAATGCATCTTTAGATTTAAAGTAATAATAAATGGACGGTTTAGCAATTCCGACTTCTTCAGCAATCATAGAATAGGTCGTTTTAGTAATGCCATGTCCGGCAAACAGTCGATAGCTTGCTTCCATAATTGAAGAGAGTGTTTCTTCACTTTTGCTCATAATAAAGCCTCCTACAAAAAGGTTATATAAATCGTATCATTCATAAATATTTTTTTCAACCTACCGTTAGGTAAAAAATATCCTGTTTTTTACAAAGTAATTTAAAAAGGTTAAGAGTTATGGAAATACTTTAGAAATATATTTCTAAAGTATTGTGTTCACTTTACACATAAATATTGAGAAAATTTCACTTACCCTAAATGGAAAGGTAATAGAAGTGTTCATAGAGAATTACTCGTAGATTCAATTTTTATCCATCCGTTTTGCGGGGAATGATTGCCTAGTGGTAATGGGATAAGGTTGAGCTACTTTATTAGGGGGAGTGGTTCTATGTTTAATAAAAAAATGGTGGCAATGGCAATGACCGTGCCGTTAGTAATGGGGACGATTTCTACGGTTTCGGCATTGGAAAAACAACAGCAAGTAAAGTTAGAAGCTTATTCGCCACAGAAAAAAGCAACTGAATATTTAAAAGAAAATGCTGCGCAGTATGGATTGAAAACAGATCTTTCAGACTTGCAATATATTTCTACAACAGAAACATCAGTAGCTTCATATGTTAGGTTCCAACAAGTTGTTAATGGTGCACCTGTATTTTCAAAACAAATAACAGTTACGCTTAACGGAGAGGGAAAGGGAGTACTCGCTGTTTCTGATTATCAGCCTGTTACAGGTGTGAAGGAAGTAACGACAAAAATTAGTGAAAAAGATGCAATACAAAAATCAATGGCGTATGTTGGAGAAGCAAGTGAGCAAAATTTATGGGCTCCTACAGATAAAGAGTTCGGATATATTGTTGAAGAAGGAATTGCTCGTCCAGTATATAAAGTTGTAGTCCATTCTAATAATCCATTTGGTGCATGGGAAACATTTATTGATGCAGAAAATGGAAAGTTAATTAAAAAGGTTGATATAAACCGAAAAGCTGAAGGGTCAGGAAAAGTATTTTTACCTAACCCAGTCGTATCTAGCGGTAGTAAAGTAGGCTTAAAAGATAATAACGATGCAGATTCAACAGCTCTAACGAACCAACTGAAAACTGTTACGTTAAAAGGTTTAGATGGAACAGGATTTTTAATTGGAGAATATGTAACGATTTCTTCAAAAGCGAAAACAAAATCTACGAATTTACAATTTAACTATACACGCGCAAATGATAGCTTTGAAGATGTTATGTCGTACTATCATATCGACACATTGCAACGTTACATTCAAAGTCTAGGTTTTAAAAATATTAATAACCGTTCGATAAAAGTGAATGTTAATGGTACAACTGATGATAACTCATTCTATTCTCCATCAACAAAAGCTTTGACTTTCGGTACTGGCGGTGTTGATGATGCAGAAGATGCTGGTATTATCGCACATGAATATGGGCATTCGATTCAAGATAACCAAGTTCCTGGCTTTGGTAGTTCAGCAGAAGGTGGAGCGATGGGAGAAGGATTTGGGGACTTCTTAGGTGCTACATATGAAGATGCAGTATCGACTACTGGATATGGTAAAGCATGTGTTGGAGAATGGGATGCGACAGCTTATTCTAGTTCAGATCCAACATGCTTACGCCGATTAGATAATAATAAAGTATATCCGAAAGATATAACGAATGAAGTGCATGATGATGGTGAAATTTGGGCTCAAGGCCAATACGAAATGGCACAAGCTTTTGGCCGTGATGTAGCAACAAAAATCATTTTACAATCACACTGGTCATTAACACCAAACTCTAAATTCAGTGATGGAGCGAAAGCGATTAAGCAAGCGGATGCTCTTTTATATGGCGGACAACATGCTGCTGATATTGATCGCATTTGGGCAGCGAGAGGCATTAGTACGAATTAATATAAAAAGTCGTGGCGTTTATAAGCCACGACTTTTTAATTTGCTTACGAACTGGTACTAGTAAATAAAGCTATATCAATGATAGTGTGAATATATCCGTATCCCATTTATTTTTTAGCTTCTTTAAAAACAAAATGCTCTTTAAATTTTCTAGACTCAACTTTTTGACCATTTCTCATGGAGCGGAAAGGGTGTTCTTGCCATGTAATAATTACATCAACCTCATCCGCTTTTGTAGCAACAGGTAAATTAGCGTGTTCAAATCCAGTTTTTCCACTTGCCAAACGACTTTCCTTTAGGGAAAAGAGTTCATATTTCGTTTTCTTATTTGGTTCGTTGTGGAATACTTCGACGTTTACATTATATACTTCATTATTCCCGACATTCTTTACTGAAAAATGATATGTTTGAAATTCATCTTTTTTAGCTTGAAGCATATTCTTGTTTGTTTTTTTCGGTTTATCAATATTCACTTGCCATCGATCAGAGTTTTGAGAGATTGGTAAAGATTTTGGTGAATAGGCATACGTTTCGTTTACTACAATTAAGCAAAACAAAAGGAGAAAGAAACTAATTGCTTTTTGCATAAACACACCTCGCTTTAAAATTTTTATTAATATGCGTAAATGAATTAGTTTTTATGTAAAAATTGGAAAATATTAAAGGTGTAATTTTGGATTTAATACATAAGAATATGTATTACAAAATTAACTTTTCACACTTTAGAAGAATCTAGGAGTTAGAAAATCAGAATGTTTTAAAAAAGGCTTGCATTTTATAAAGTAAGGAGTTAGAATACTCTGTAAATATAAAAAGTGATGATCAGGAAAAGTACATGGTGCAAAGATCTACAGAGAGCAGCCGGTTGCTGGGAAGGTTGCGATACCGCATGATGGAAAGACACCTGTGAGTGTTGCTTTGAACGTGATTATTAGTAAAAGCAAACGGTACCTACCGTTATCAGGGCTAAGATGGTCAGTATGACAATTTGGGTGGTACCGCGGAAAAAAATCCGTCCCTATTTATAGGGGCGGATTTTTGTATTCTTTGAAAGGGGGTGAGTGACCGTGGATGATGACGATGACAACAATAACGTAAATAAATATAAAATTACTGGAGGGAAAAATAATGGATTCAATAATGAAGCGTTCACTCACAAAAGAATGTACAAAGCAAAGTGGAAAGGTTGTATTACTTCAAGGATGGGTAAAAAAAATTCGGCACCTTGGAAATGTTAGTTTTTTATTATTACGGGACAGAACAGGAGTAATTCAATGTGTATTAGAAAATGAATTGGCCGGATATAAAGTTGATGTAGAAAGTGTTGTCCATGTAATCGGTGAGATAGTCGAGACATCGAAAACAGAATTGGGTGTTGAAGTACTTGCTCATGAAGTGAAAGTAATAAACGGTGCAGAGCCACTTCCATTTGAAATAAATAAAAAGAAGTTACAAGTTGGCTTAGATCAACTACTTAATGAGCGAGTAATATCATTAAGGCATGAGCGAACCGCAGCGATTTTTAAAGTGAAATCTACACTCGTTCAGAGCTTTAGTGAATTTCTTATAGAGAACGATTTCACACGGATCTTTACGCCGAAAATTGTTTCGCAAGGGGCAGAAGGAGGAGCAAATGTTTTTAAGCTTCCATACTTCCAAAAAGAAGCTTATTTAGCACAATCACCACAGTTTTATAAGCAAATGATGGTGGCAGGTGGGTTAGAACGAGTTTTTGAAATTGCACCTGTATATAGAGCGGAACATCATAATTCTTCCCGTCATTTGAATGAATATATATCGTTAGACGTAGAACTTGGTTTTATTCATGATTTTTATGAAGTGATGCAACTAGAAACGGATGTTTTACGATATATGTTTCAACAAGTAGCGAAAAAATGTGAAATAGAACTACAACTATTACAAATAGAAGTACCTGTTATTACTGAAATACCTAAAATTACATTGTTAGAAGCACAAGAAATTTTGAAAAGTAAGTATCGTAAAGAATCTCCTGTAGGGGATTTAGATACAGAAGGTGAAAAGTTACTAGGGAAATATGTAAAGGAAACATATAATAGTGAATTTGTTTTCATTACACATTATCCGAAAGAAGCGAGACCGATGTATACGATGCAAAATAAAGAGAATCCAGCTATTACTGATTCATTCGACTTATTATATAAAGGGCTAGAAATAACGTCAGGGGCACAGCGAATTCATAATTATGAATTGTTACTCGCTTCGTTTAAAGAAAAAGGATTACATCCAGAGAAATTTCAATCTTATTTAAATACATTCCGATATGGTTGTCCACCACATGGAGGTTTCGGAATTGGGTTAGAAAGGATTGTATATAAACTATTAGAATTAACAAATGTACGAGAGGCTAGTGCTTTTCCGAGAGATTGTACTCGTCTTATACCATAAAAAGAATCTTTGCGATTATCGCGAAGATTTTTTTTAGTTCGTTTGAAAAGATGAAAATATAGACCCTTTCTTTTGCTAATAAGCTTAGTAAAAGTGAGTTATCAATATGAACCATTTCGACAAAAAATCAATATACCCCTTGACAGTTACAAATATAACCGATATACTTCATATTAATTTCAAAAGAAAATATATTCTAAATATTACAATGTGTTGAATAGGAGTAGTAAGGTCATGTATTTGTACAGAGAGCTATGGGTTGGTGTGACATAGTCAAATGACATCCTGAACTCGCCTAGGAGCAGTAAGGTGGAACGGAATTACATTCTTAGTAAATCTTAACGGTTAACCTTCGATATTAGGTTTGTAATCAAACGATTACTACTAAGGTGGATTCATAATGGAATCAATAAGGGTGGTACCGCGTTAAGTAAATGGCTTAGCGTCTCTTTATATAGAGATGCTAGGCCATTTTTTTATTATATGGAAGAAGAAATGGAGGGTTTATTTGAATAGGTTTATAAAATTTTTTTATTTATATAAAAAGATTTAATTAGGAGGAAAATGAGATGAAACAGACGGAGCAATGGACTTCGAAATTAGGTTTTATAATGGCGGCAGCCGGATCAGCAATTGGACTTGGTGCGATATGGAAGTTCCCTTATATCGCTGGGAAGAGTGGGGGAGGAGCGTTCTTTTTAATATTTATATTATTTACTGTTTTAATTGGACTACCGCTACTTATAGCTGAATTTATGATTGGACGCAGTACGCAGAAACAAGCAGTTGGAGCATTTAAAAGCATCGCACCAAATACAGGATGGCATTGGATTGGACGCCTTGGTGTTGGAACGTGTTTTATACTACTTTCATTTTATAGTGTTGTAGGTGGATGGGTATTAATTTATTTATTCAGAGGAATAACTGGACAACTGATTACGCCAGGACAAAATTACGGCACATTATTTACTGAAACAATTGGGAATCCTGCTTGGGCTATTATGGGACATTTCGCTTTTATGTTCATTACGATATGGGTTGTATCAAAGGGTGTACAAAACGGAATTGAAAAAGCAAGTAAATATATGTTGCCAGCATTGTTCGTTTTATTTGTCGCTCTTATTATTCGTTCGTTAACACTTGATGATGCAATGAAAGGTGTGAAGTTTTTCTTACAACCAGATTTCTCAAAGATTACTTCGGAAAGTATTTTGTTCGCAATGGGGCAATCATTCTTTGCAATTAGTATCGGGATTTCAATTATGGTTACGTATAGTTCCTATTTAAATAAAAAAGAAAGTTTACCAAAATCAGCAATAACAATTGTTGGATTAAATTTATTTGTTTCATTATTTGCAGGTCTTGCTATTTTTCCAGCCGTATTTTCATTAGGAATGGAGCCAACAGAAGGACCTGGATTACTATTTATCGTATTACCATCTGTATTTAGTCAAATCCCATTCGGTGGATTTTTCTTAACAGTATTTCTTGCACTATTTACATTTGCGACATTAACATCAGCATTTTCTCTACTAGAAACTGTTGTTTCAGCATTAGCAAATGGTGAACAAGAAAAGAGAACGAAATTATCATGGCTGATCGGTTTCGGCATTTTCTTAGTAGGTATACCATCAGCGTTATCATTTGGAGTATGGAGTGATATTACGATTTTCGGAAAGAATATTTTTGATGCAGTAGACTTCTTATCTAGTAATATATTAATGCCACTTGGAGCACTATTTATTAGTATTTTCGTTTCATTCAAAATGGAGAAGAAGGTACTAGAAGCAGAGTTTTTTGTAGGTGGAAATTATGGAAAGAAAGTATTTACTTGTTGGGCATTTTTACTTCGATTTGTAGCACCACTTGCAATAATTATCGTCTTCTTAAATGTAATAGGAATTATTTAATATTAAATGTTATAATATTCAGTAAAAAAGGGGTGGTGATCATAAAGGAAAATTTGATAGAAGCAGGGAAATACATGAATATTAGAGGGAAAAAGCTATACGTTGAAACACATGGAAATCCTAAAAATAAGCCAGTCTTATACTTGCATGGTGGACCAGGAGAAAGTTGTTATGATTTTTCATTTCATCAAGCGGAACGTTTAAAAGATTCTCTATATGTAATTATGATAGATCAAAGAGGTGTTTGTCGCTCAGAAGAAATTACTGAAGACGAAGCTTTTGGATTAAATGATTTGATTGAAGACTGTGAGGAATTAAAAAAAGTATTACAAATTGAGAAGTGGTCTATAATTGGACACTCTTTCGGTGGATATGTAGCATTGCTTTATGCGTCGATATATCCAAGTTCAATAGAGAAAATAATATTTGAAGGACCAACTTTTAATTTTGCATTAACAAGTAGGGCTTTGTTACAAAAAACAGGGCATTTATTAAAAAAGTATGGAAAAGAAGAAATAGCAAAAGAATGCTTTGCTTATTCATCTAGCGATGCTAGTTCAGAAGAGTTGTTAGAAGCTTATATAAGATTAAGCGCTGAATTAGAAGAAAAAAGAATGGAGATTTACAATAATAAGGAAGATAGGACAGATGAGAGTTTATACAGTGATGAAGAGTGGGAAATATTTTCAAATCGCTCCAAAATTCACTTTGATAGATTAAAATTAGAGGGAGCATGTCATACATCATTATTATCAAAAATAAAAGATGTACAAAATCTAATGTTATTAATAGTAGGAAAACATGATGTAGTAACGTGTGAAGAACAAATTAAAACATTTAATAAAGATGCCCGAAACGGCAAGTATATCGTATTTGAAGAGAGCGGTCATTCACCTCATTATGAGGAAGCAGATAGATTTGCAGAAACAGTCATACATTTTTTGAAATGAAGAAAAGGGTGCTTCTATAAATGAGAGGCACCCTTTCTAAATTTCTGGATATGTGATTGTGATGCTAGGCCACTTACTTTGCCAATTCTTTTTTATAACTCTGTTTTTGTACATATGTAATCGTTCTTTCGATTTAAGAAAATGAGCTGTTGGTTTCACTTGTAAGGAAAGGACATCTTCAATACCACATGGGGCTGTTAAGATAACGTTGTTTAGTTCATCAAGTGTAACTCCTAAAGCCGTTGCTGTTTCAGGGAATTTAGATATAGCATTAACAGAAGAAGAATATGGTGGCATATTATTCACTACATGCATACGAGCTTGATTTTTTACAGACCAAGGGATAGTAGCATCAATATTCATTAATTTCGTTTCTAATGATTGTTCGTATATCTCATCTTGATGTAGACTATCATAATAAATCACATCAACATCAGGCATAGCCGTTTTAGCTTCATAGTCATGTAAAGTATCCCAAATTTTAGAACGAACAAATCCGGCACAAATCCACCAATCAGGTAGCTCTAGTGATTTTGCCATTTGTAATACATTCATCATCCATTCGTCGTTTTCTATTAAGCGAATGATATCTTGTTCTGTTTGTATAGTCATTTGTTATCTCACCTGCTTTTTTTTAGAGAGTAAATTTAATTCATAAGCTTTATAATCCATGTAATCCAGTAAGCACCTGGTATGAATAACAGTTGAGCAAGTAATGTACCAAAAAGTCTAGAAATCATTAGCCAAGCATACATTTTACTCATTGCTTCAGCACCTTCTTCTGATTGAAGAGCTCGCTCTGTTAAAAGAGCAATACGTGGATCTAGTAGCACTGTTAATAAAATAGTAGCAAAACCATTAATAAGACCAGAAGCTGTAGTGGCTTTTGTTGCGAAAGCTGGAATTAAAAAAGAAGCATATAGTGCGGAAAGAACTCCCGCTGTATAAATTGCAGTAGCGAACATGTTAATAAGCATTATACGCTTTGGAATACCGCCGATACGCAGTCTATGAATCATTTCTAACTTTGGAAAGCGGACATATTTTTTTGTGTACTTTAATTTTTGAATGTTATTCGTTTTCATCATTCGAATGAAAGAACCGTCTGTTTCAAAGTTTTGAATGACATATCCAAATAGTTTTGTCAAAGTTGGATACAGTATAATCGCAAGCAATGTACCGATAGAAGCAGATAATAGTACAAGACGTATAATATGCTCTAAATCAATAGAAGGATCTAGTTTTGCTTCGTCCACAATCCCGCCAAGTAAAAAGGCTTGTAGTAAGTTTGACGTTCTTGAAATGAGTAATACGATTCCTACGACGGATAATGCGACAGCAATCTTCTTTAAACGAACCCCCGCTAATCGAATACTATAAGAGCTTGTTTCAACTGCGTGGATTACAATTGTGAAAGCCATTATAAAAATTAACGTAATTGACATTTGTTTCACCAGTTTCTATTAAAATAATTGTAACTTTTTTACTTTATCATATCTATCGTATTTTGTAACTGAAAGTATGTGACATATGGAAATTGATTTTTCGAAAAAATAGATAATGATAGTATAATAGGGAGAAGTGGAAGAGATGTTAGCAGTTATTTATACAGCAAATTAAGTGGAGGAATGAAACATGTATAAAACATTTCTATTTGATTTAGATGGAACTTTAACGGATCCGAAAGAAGGAATTGTAAATTCGGTTTTGTATGCGTTAAAAAAAGTAGGAATTGAAGAAGTACATATAAGTGAGTTAGATTCATTTATAGGTCCTCCTATTCAGCAATCATTCGTAGAGAGATATAATATGAGTGAAGGAGAGGTTGAACGTGCAGTTTTTTACTTCCGTGAGTATTTAAAGCAGCGTGGATTGTTTGAAAATAATGTATACGAGGGGATTCTGAAGCTCTTGCAACAATTAAAAAGTTCAGGGAATCGCATATTTGTAGCAACTTCAAAGCCCACTGTATTTGCGAAACAAGTTATAGAGCATTTTCAATTAACGAATTATTTCGAAGACATCATTGGAAGTAATTTAGATGGTACGAGAATAAAAAAAGAAGAAATAATTGCTCATATTTTACAAAAAAATGAAGAACTAAATAAAGAAGAAATGATAATGATTGGTGATAGAAAGCACGATATAATAGGTGCAAATCAGAATGGAATTGCTTCAATTGGTGTTTTATATGGCTATGGCTGTAAAAAAGAACTGACTGAAGTTAGTGCGACCTACATAGTGAAAGATGTTGAAGAACTGTATCATTTTTGTGTAGAGAAAAATTTAATACAGCAGTAAATATAGATTCTAGCAATCCCTTTATAACGTATGACGATGAATTCGTTTCTGTTTAAAGGGATTTTTCATATGTAATCGAATAATTATAATTAGACATTTTTAGCATAAAAATTTGTATGAATAAGAGGAGGGATGTCAGAATTAAAAGGTTAGTAGAAATTTATCAATAAAATTTAGAATATTCTGTTTAATGGAGGGGTAAAATTGGAGTTAGTTATTATATTATTAGCACTAAGTTTACTTATGTTCGTAGCATACAGAGGTTTTTCTGTTATTTTATTCGCACCGATATTTGCATTATTTGCAGTATTTTTGACAGAACCTAGTTATGTATTACCTTTCTTTTCTAATATCTTTATGGAGAAAATGGTTGGATTTATAAAATTATATTTTCCTGTGTTTTTATTAGGAGCAATATTTGGAAAAGTAGTGGAAATGTCAGGAATTGCAGATTCTATCGCAAAAACAATTATTGAGTTAGTTGGTGAAAAACGTACTATATTAGCGATTGTATTAATGGGGGCTATTTTAACGTATAGTGGTGTTAGTGTGTATGTAGTAGTGTTTGCTGTTTATCCGTTCGCAGCTAAGTTGTTTCGACAAGCTAATATTCCAAAGCGTTTAATCCCTGGAACGATTGTTCTTGGAGCAGTAACGTTTACAATGGATGCGTTACCTGGATCACCACAAATTCAAAATGTAATACCTACAACATTTTTTAAAACGGATATTTATGCTGCACCGATACTTGGGATTGTAGGAGCAATTTTTGTTCTTACAGTAGGTTTACTATATTTAGAGAGTAGACGTAAGAAGGCAAAAGCGGCAGGTGAAGGATACTTTGGTTTTAATGATGGAAATACTGAAATGGCAGCATCTTTGCAAGTAGAACAAAAAAATATGCCATTAATTAATAACATTGAAATCACAAGAGCACAACAACTTATTGCATTTATACCACTTATTTTAGTAGGTGTAATGAATAAAGTGTTTACTATTATGATACCGAAGTGGTATCCAAGCGGTTTTGATTTTTCTGCAATTGGTATGAAAGCATTTGGAAAAGTAGAATTAAGTGCAGTAGTAGGAATTTGGTCTGTAGAATTGGCACTTATTATAGGGATCTTAACAACGTTATTATTATATTGGAAGCGAGTAGTAACAGGTTTCCAAGCTGGATTGAATACAAGTATTGGTGGAGCGCTACTTGCAACGATGAATACAGGAGCTGAGTTTGGATTTGGTGGTGTCATTGCAGCACTTCCAGGTTTCGCAATTATGAGAGATGGCATCTCTGCTACTTTCACAAATCCGTTAGTGAATGGTGCAGTAACGACGAATATTTTAGCTGGAATTACAGGCTCGGCATCAGGAGGAATGGGAATAGTATTAAGTGCAATGGGAGATAAATTTATTGCAGCGGCCAATCAATTTGATATTCCATTAGAAGTTATGCACCGTATCGTATCAATGGCATCAGGAGGAATGGATACACTACCACATAACGGGGCTATTATTACTATTCTTACAGTAACAGGATTAACACATAAACAGTCATATAAAGATATATTTGCTATTACAATTTTGAAAACGGTTGCTGTATTTTTAGTTATCGCATTCTATACTTTAACAGGACTCTATTAAAAAATTTGAATCGTAAAGATTCATCAAATCGATAATTTATGTTATAAAATATTAATTAGGATAAGAAGGGGTGGGGGACTTGCAAGAGGTTTCTGAGTTTCGTATGCCAAAGTCGGTATTATATGGAAGGAATTCGCTTGAAAAACTGGGAGAACAATCAAAAAAGTTAGGGAAAAGAGCTTTTATAGTTACTGATACAATTATGGAGAAATTAGGATATGTTGAAAAGTGTATGCAACAACTAAATAAGAAAGGTATTACTGTTAGTACATATAATAAAGTGGATGCTGAGCCTACAAATATACACGTATTAGAAGCGTTATCTCTTTGTAAAGAGGAAAAGTGCGATTTTATTATCGGTATTGGTGGTGGAAGTTGTATTGATGCTGCGAAAGCGGTAGCGGTTTTATATACAAATGGTGGAGAAGTTGAGGATTATGTCCAAAAGGATATTAAAATAGAAAACAATCCACTACCACTTATTGCAATTCCAACAACTTCTGGTACTGGATCGGAAGTTACAAGTGTAGCAGTAATTACGAATAAAAAAACAGATGTAAAAATGATGATGAAGCATCCTAGTTTTATACCGAAAGTAGCAATTATAGATCCAGTTTTGACAAGTTCGTTACCCCCACAAATTACGGCAGCAACAGGAATAGATGCGTTATGTCATGCGATTGAAGCTTATATTTCTAAATTTTCACAACCACTTACAGATGTACTTGCTCTTTCAGCTATTGAAAGTATTATGAAATATTTACGTATAGCATATGAAGATGGACGTAATATGGAGGCAAGAGAAGCGATGATGATTGCTTCTTTACAAGCTGGAATTGCATTTTCTAATGCATCAGTTACATTAGTTCATGGAATGTCAAGGCCAGTGGGAGCATTATTTCATGTACCGCATGGAATATCAAATGCCATACTATTACCTACAGTGTTAGAGTTTACAAAAACAAGTGCAATGAAAAGGTTAGCAAAAATTGGACGTAGTTTAAATAAGGATTTGTATTCGAATTCTGATGAGGAAGTAGCAGACTACACACTTGGTGAAATAAAAAAACTTTGCTTTGATCTTCGTATTCCAAATTTAAAAGAATACGGAATCGATGAAATTGAATTTGAAAATGCTATTTCTAAAATGGCATCAGATGCAATTGAAAGTGGTAGCCCAGCTAATAACCCACGTGTTCCATCATATGATGAAATCAAAGAGCTGTATCGAGAGTGTTTTAATTATAAGTATAAAGAATTTATAAAAACATCAGATTGTTAATTTCAGAATATTCTATAAAAATTTCCTTGGAAATGAAAGTAGAATTATTCTTTATTATTTCCATATTTCCGTTAAAACAAGACTTTATATTCCAAACTTAAAGTCTTGTTTTATTATGTATAATATACACAATAAAACGTTGTTATTAGTTTTATAAAAATAGTTTAGGTAGGTGTTTATATGAAAACGATAGGTCTTATAGGTGGCATGAGTTGGGAATCAACTTCTGAATATTATCGAATTATTAATGAAGAAATAAAAGAGAGATTAGGAGGGCTACATTCAGCAAAATGTTTGATTAATAGTGTGGATTTTGAAGAGATTGAACGATGTCAATCTAGCGGAGATTGGGATGGTGCTGGAGAAATTCTAGGGAATGCGGCATATTCATTACAAAAGGGAGGAGCAGACTTTATAATCATTTGTACAAATACAATGCATAAGGTAGTTGAAAAAATAAAGGAAAAAATTGATATTCCAGTCTTACATATTGCTGATGCAACTGCAAAAGAAATTAAAAGAAAAGACATTCAAAAGGTTGGTCTGCTTGGAACTAAATATACAATGGAGCAAGATTTCTATAAGTCACGTATTGAAGAGCATGATATAAAAGTAATAGTACCATCAGGAACAAATAGAGAAAAAGTAAACGAAGTAATATATACAGAATTATGTTTAGGAAAAATAGTAGTTCAATCTAGAGAGTATTATAAAAGGGTTATAGAAGAATTAGTACAAGAAGGAGCACAAGGAATTATATTAGGTTGTACGGAAATAGGTTTATTAATAAAGCAAGAAAACGTATCAGTCCCGATATTTGATACGACCCATATACATGCAATTGAAGCGGTCAAGGTAGCTTTAGATAAATAGATTATAATTATATTATGTAAACTTAATTCGTATATCTGGAAAACATTCAGAAAATACTTTATAATGTAAGTGGTTACATTTGAGGGGGAATGCGTATGTTTTCAGTTCAACCAATCGCATTTGTACATAATGAAAGAAAGGAAATAAAAGATGATGAGTGGGGAGAAGTAAGATCCCGTATAACTTTAACTGAAATGTATGCAGAAAAAAGTATACAAGGGATTGAAGATTTTTCTCATATTGAAGTTGTTTTTTATTTTCATAAAGTAACTGACGAGCAAATTCAGTATTTTGCTAGACATCCTAGAAATAATAAGGATTATCCTGAAGTAGGTATTTTTGCACAGCGCGGGAAAAATCGTCCGAATCGCATAGGTGTAACAATTGTAAAGGTGATCAAAAGAGAAGGTAAATCAATTATTGTTGAGGGATTAGATGCTATTGATGGCACTCCTATATTGGATATAAAACCAATAATGAAAGAGTTTATGCCGACAGAAGAAATACACCAGCCTAAATGGGCAACGGATATAATGAGACAGTATTGGAAGGGGAATGGAGTAAAATGAGAATATATGAGGCAACAATTGCAGATTTAGATGGACTGGCATCAGTTTTTAATAACTATCGCATGTTTTATAGACAAGATTCTGATTTAGAAGGTGCAAAAGTATTTTTACGAAATCGAATTGAGAAAAAAGAGTCCGTTATTTTCGTAGCAGTTGAAGACGGCGAATATATTGGGTTCACACAACTATATCCATCATTTTCTTCCATTTCAATGAAAGAATTATGGATTTTAAATGATTTATTTGTACAAGCGGCGAAGCGTGGAGCCGGAACAGGTAAAAAATTATTAGAAGCTGCTAAAGAATACGCATTAGAGAATGGAGCAAAAGGTGTAAAATTGCAAACAGAGATTGATAATTTATCAGCACAACGATTATACGCTGAAAATGGCTATTTGAGAGATAATCGTTATTTCCATTACGAATTAACGTTTTAAAAAATTAAGTTGAAAGAGGCATTTTCAAGAAAAAGAATTTCTTTGTAATGAGAAATTCTTTTTTATTTTTGCCTAAATTAAAAAACATGACAAAAATAAAACGATATTTATTTATTGTTAAACAATAAATGTTGTGATAAAATTATGTTGCCATTAAATAAGTGAGGTATTGTAAATGAATCTTAAACGAAGTTCAACAATGTTCTTAAAAGTAATTATTTTTCTTGCTGGAATTTCAGTGCTTGCTTTATGCATATTTTTAGTGCCGGAAATGGCGGATTTCACAGCGAATTTGTATCCTAACATTACTCCGATAAAATATCTTGTTTTCATTGTAATGTATGGAGCAGCTGTGCCTTTTTACGTTGCTCTTTATCAGGCTTTCAATCTTTTACAGTACATTGATGAGAACACAGCGTTCTCGGAATTATCAGTAAAGGCGTTAAAGAATATAAAGCGCTGTGCAATTACAATCAGTGGTTTGTATGTATTAAGTTTGCCACTTTTTTATTTTATAGCGAAAAAAATGGACCCTCCTATTGGGTTAGTGGGACTCATTATCGTTTTTGCTTCGCTCGTTATCTCCGTTTTTGCTGCTATCCTCCAACGACTTATACAAGAGGCAATTCACATAAAATCAGAAAATGATTTGACGGTTTGAGGTGGCGGATATGACAATCATTATTAATATTGACGTCATGTTAGCAAAACGAAAAATGAGTGTAACGGAGCTTTCAGAGAAGGTTGGAATTACGATGGCGAATCTTTCTATTTTGAAAAATGCGAAAGCAAAAGCGGTTCGTTTTTCAACATTAGAAGCGATATGTAAAGCTTTGGAGTGTCAGCCAGGGGATATTTTGGAGTATAAAAACGATGAGAATACTCAATAAAAACAGATAACAAATGTAAATAATAGAAGTCAATAAAGAAGGGATAGCCACTAAGCTATTTCTTCTTTACGTTAATTGCTGTTACTAATAAAAAATATAATTTGAATTGCAATGTTTGCGTATCAAAAGGGAACTTGCTACCTTTTGAGGTGATCCGTTTTGTGGAATACAATTATTTGCCAAAAAGGCTATTTTAACTATGTTTTAAATTATTTCGGGTGAATCAAGATTTTCATTTGTATTATAGTTGATTTAAAACCCAGTTTGTTGCATCTTCAAAGTTATCTGCAATGTAGTTTGGTTCAATATGTGCCCATTTGTCTCGGTACGTATGCAAAGCATCATACCCAGCGCCTGTTCGGACTAGAATCGTAGTCGCATTTACTTTTGCTCCTGCAACAATATCAGTCCAACGATCACCAACTACAGCACATTGTGTTAAATTAAGTCCATGTTTTTTTGCTGCTTTAAGCAGCATGCCTGTACTTGGTTTACGGCATTCACAACCATCACCGTGTTTATGAGGACATACATAAATATCATCAAAACCGAAGCCTTCTAATTCTTGTACAAAATCGGCTACAGTTGCTATTCCATCTGCGATACCGGGTTGATTTGTGAAAGAGAAAATTTTTATATTTTTAGCTTTTAGTTTTTGCAAGGATGTTTTTGTGAATGGAAATAATGTAAAAGATCCTGGATAATGTATTGTAGTGTCACCACCAATTGTACCGTCACGATCAATGAAAATTGCTTTAATGTTTGTCATAGTTATAGTCCCTTCACTTTATAAAGTAGTTTAAAAATATTTTACAAATCGGTAGCCATTTACTTCATAACCTAATTTTTTGTAAAAAGGATGAGCTTCTACTCTTTTTGTTCCACTAACTAGCCATGTGCCAATGCAATTATGTTTCTTTGCTAATTGCTCGGCATAATCCATCAAAACTTGTCCAATGCCTTTCCGTCGTATGTTAGAATCAACGCTAATAATTGAAATCTCTCCATAACGTGTTACATCTTCTAAATTTTCACGTATACGAAATCCAAGTAATCCAAATATAGCTTCTTCTTCCTCGTAAACATATAAAAAATCAAACGGACTCATTTGTACGAATTGTAGGCGGTTGTTCATATCTTCATAGGAAATAGAGGAACCTTTTAATTCTTTCGTTAAAGAACAAAGTGCGTCTATATCATCTATCGTTGCTTCACGAATTTGAAAAGACATATTATCAACTCCAATAAAATGTAATCAAACATTTAATATTCTGTTAAAAAATGTTTTTTCCTGCTATGAAAATAAATATTTTATAATGATATATAGATAGTTATATGTTATTCTTTTCCTTGATTGTATTGGAAATGGAAAGAAGGGGAATGCATGTTAAAAGTAAATATCCGCTCAGCTGGATATGAAATAGGCGAAAAAACAATTCATGATATAGTTTTTTCTATCGAAAAAGGTGAACTAGTTGCTCTTATTGGAGCAAATGGTGCTGGGAAAAGTACGACGATTAAAACGATACTCGGATTACTTGTAAATATGGACGGTGAAATATCATTCGGTGAAAAGAAAAATCCGTATGCATACGTACCAGAACATCCAACATACTATGATTACTTGACGCTCTGGGAACATATTGAATTATTAATGGCAGCTCGTGGAAGTGAAATGGGAAGTTGGGAAGAACGAGCGGAACAATTATTACATACTTTTCGAATGAATAAGCATAAACATGAGTATTTATCAAAGTTTTCAAAAGGCATGAAACAAAAGTCTATGCTAATATTGGCGTTTTTAACTGAGCCAGATTTTTATATCATTGACGAACCTTTTATCGGTTTAGATCCAGTAGCTACGAAAGAGTTTTTAAATTATTTATATAAAGAAAAAGAGCGCGGGGCAGGAATTTTACTTTGTACGCACGTATTAGATACTGCTGAAAAAATTTGTGAAAGATTTTTACTCATTTCACAAGGTACATTAGTCGCAGATGGACATTTAGAATCTATTCAAATATTAGCGGAAATGCCGGGTAGTTCATTATTAGACTGCTTTGATGTAATTGTAAGGCGTGAACAACATGATTAAACAACAATTTTATAAGAGATTACGCCATGAACTTGAGCGGAAATGGAAGTCTATACGTTCGGTAACAGATTGGACAGTCGCATTATATATTATTCCAGCACTTATATTTATGGGAATCTATTATCGATCGCTATGGATAAATGAATTATCAACGGAAGAGACGATTTATTTCGGATTAGGATTACTCGCATTTTATCTAGTAACATATCCAAGAGGAGTTCGTTCATTTTTTGAGCAAGCGGATAGTTTATTTTTAATTTCGTATGCAACACATATGCGAAAATTAGTCCAGTATGGCATGATGTACACATTTGTTCGAATAGCGATAACGAATATAATAGTAGTCGTTATTATGTTACCAGTGTTGATGAAAAGTATCGAAGTAACAGAGATACAAGTCCTATTATTTTGGGTATTCTTTACTATATTTCGATTTATGTTGTCGTTGTTAACGAGATTTGTTCATGTACATGTGGGGAAACGATGGGTTTTATGGATTGTAAAAAATGTAGTATTTTCTATGAGCGTGTCCTTTTTTGGAATTAGTTTATTTTTTATTTATAAAAATCCGTTGTATTCAATTCTATTTATCGGTCTAGTAATTTTCTTAAGTAGTGTATTAGTAAAAGAGAAAATGAATTATAAAAAGTTCTTTTTTAAAGAAATCGAGAAAGAAAAGGAGGAAAGCATGCGCTGGACGAGCGGAATTATGCAAGTTGGTGGTCATGCGGCTAAAACGAGTAGTTCGAATAAAAAACCGTGGATGTTTCCGCGCTCTAAAAGACTTTTAGGGAAAAAAGCTGATTCTCGTATTGTCGAATCTTTTTTGAAAGAATTTTTCCGTACAAGTACTGCACGAATATTTTATATTCAAATTGTATGTATCAGTACTGCAAGTATAATTATGACTCCAAGGTGGATTGCAGCTATTGTTCTCGTATTTGCTGTAGTTGCAATTTCTCGCTATGCACGTGATTATTGGAATGAATTTACGAATAAGATGTTTCTTCGTTTATATTGTGATGAAGGGAAATTACTATTGTTAAGATGGAAGGCAGATCGTTATTTACTACTACCAGCAATACTTTTATATGGAATAGTTATACTTTCACAGTTTTATTTATTGCCAGCTGTGGTAGGCAGCGTTGTTTTTATTTTATTAATTGTATGGATTGTATTTGTACCATTAAAAAAGAGCCAGTGACGGCTCTTTTTCTAGTCTGTAACACATTGATAAATAAAATATACTAAAACGAGTATACTTGCGGCGGAATACATGACATCTAAAGTCATCTGATCGCCTCCTTATTGTTGTTGTATTTTTATTGTATGAAATCTTACAATTTCATATTCAAGTGAAAAATATGTGAACGTTAACAAAATTGTAAAGTGCAAAAATTACAATCATTTTGTATAATAGAAGAAACCACCGTTATATAAAAAATAATGAGTGAAAGGGGAGGGAACATAAATGCCAAATTGGTTTAGAAAAACCTTAGTCGCATTAATTACCGTGTTTACATTTGGTTTAGTGACGCCTCCTTCCATATTACTTGATAATGCCAAAGCTGCGGACAAGCCTACGAGCACAGCTGGGCAACAAAGTTTGGAGAGCACGTCCTATACATATGAAGAAACGAATGACAGGTTAACCACCGATACTTTTATTACTTATGCAATGCAAGAAGCAGAGAAGCAGTCGATGCAAAAGTTTGGTACTAAAATTGGTCCAGTAATTGAAGATGAGTTTAAAGATGTAATATTACCGAAAATTGAAGAGGCAATTGCTGAGCTTGCTAGTGATGTACCAGAAGATTCACTACAATCATTAGCGATTTCTCAAAAACCAGCTGGTGGAAATAATGAGAAGATTTTTCACGTCTACGATACGAAATCTGGAAATGATTTATTGCGTTTCCATGTAAGAAGAGATCATCCACCGCAAGATGGTTATTATTTTAATTTCCATTACCACCGTTTTGATGATGGATACTCTGGACATCATGAGTTAGGAAATATTTATTGGAATACGAATGTACCACCGAAATGGTTGTCTTAAAAAGAACAAGAGAAAATCTTGTTCTTTTTTATTTTTATAGAAGGGACAGACAACTATGTTGTTGAATAACATAGGTTTAGAAAAAAGAAGCAAAGGGAGTATGGGAATGCAAAAATATATTGTTTTTGACTTTGATGGCACATTAGTAGATTCACAAAATATATTTGTACCGATTTATAATCAACTTGCTGAAAAACATGGGTATAAAGCAGTAAAGGAAGACGAAATTGAACATTTACGTAAATTAACGATGCCAGAGAGATGTAAACAACTTAATGTACCACTGTATAAACTACCGATATTAGCGTTGGAATTTTATAAATTATATCAGCCTGCTATAAAAAATCTCGTTTTGTTCCATGGGATGAAAGAAGTATTAGATGAACTACATAAAAAAGGCTACGGAATTGCAGTCATATCATCGAACTCAGAAGAGCATATTCGGGCGTTTTTACACAAGAATGGTATCGAAAATATTCAAGAAGTGTATTGTTCTAAAAATTTGTTTGGTAAAGATAAAATGATAAAAAGATTTTTGAAATCAAAAAAAATAACAGAGAAAGATATGTTATATGTCGGTGATGAACAGCGAGACGTAGCAGCGTGTAAAAAGGCTGGAGTGAACGTAATTTGGGTATCTTGGGGATATGATGTTATTGAAACAGTGAAAAAAGATGCACCAGATTACATGGTTCATAAGCCGATGGAAATTGTGCAAGTAGTACAAGGAGCGTATTCTTAATATGAATACACTGCGAGCAGGCATTCATCATATTGAATTTTGGGTAGCAAATTTAGAGGAATCCATTTCTTTTTATAATAAGTTGTTTTCCATAATTGGGTGGAGAAAGTTAAATGAAATAGCATATAGCACAGGAGAAAGTGAAATATACTTTAAAGAAGTAGATGAGGAAATTGTAAGGACGTTAGGGCCTAGACATATTTGTTATCAAGCTATTCATAGAGAAGTAGTTGAGGAAGTAGCAGATTTTCTTTCTAGTACGAAAGTGAAGGTAATACGTGGTCCAATTGAAATGAATCATTATTCGGAAGGTTACTATACGATTGATTTTTACGATCCGAATGGATTTATTGTAGAAGTTGCCTATACACCAAATGCAGAAATGTAAGGGGAATAGATATGAAGATAATTACAGCATGGCAAAACAATATACAAATAGTAAAAAATGCAGTGGATATTAAAGAAATTTCTAAAGGTTTTTCACCTGATAAGAAATATATAATTACGAGTGCGAATAATGATAAATATTTATTGCGGACAGGCGATATAAAAGAGTATGAAAGAAAGAAAATAGAGTTTCAAATTTTAAATGAAATGCAAAATCGTAGTGTGCAAGCACAAAAACCAATTGAAATAGGTTTGTTGGCAGAAGAAGGTTTATGCTATGGCATCTTTTCGTATTTAGAAGGGGAAGATGCGAAGAAGTTATTGCCTACGTATTCACCAAAAGAACAATATGATATTGGTATAGAGGCAGGGAAAGATTTAGCAAAAATGCATACATATGAAGCTCCTAATAATATACTTCCATGGTATGAAAGAGCAATGAAAAAACATAGTAAATATTTAGAGGCATATAAAACATGTGGAATAAACATAAAAAATGATGATAAAATCATAAAGTTTATTGAAGAAAATGAAATATATTTAAAGAACCGCCCAAATCGATTTCAACACGATGATTTTCACTTAGAAAATATAATTGTACGGGATGGAAAATATGTAGGTGTTGTTGATTTTAATGGCTACGATTGGGGCGATCCACTTCATGATTTTGTGAAAATTGCACTGTTTGCAAGGGACATTAGTATTCCGTATTCAATCGGACAAATAGAAGGATACTTTAATAGAAAAATACCAGAGGAATTCTGGAAATTATACACGGTGTACGTTGGTATGACAGTTTTCTCCTCAGTTGTCTGGACATTACGAGCAGCGCCGCATATGTTAGATGATATGTTAGAGCGCCTTACTATAGTTTTAGAGGATCATAATAACTTTGAGTTATCGAAGCCAATTTGGTTTCAATCAGATAAGATTGATATGAAATAGAAAAGGTAGGTGTGATTCGCACCTACCTTTATTTTTTACCATCAAAATACTTATTTAATTTTCTTAAATGTAAGCGGCTGAGTACTTAATGTAGCTGGTACATGTAACTGAAGGGATGGGAATTCACCACTTACATTCATTTCATAAGCGAATAATAAGCTCATTTTCATTTGGAATAAGTCAACTTTTGCAGAGAAGATGTCGTAATGATGATGCCCTAATTGAATATCCATTTCCATAAATTGTACATATAACGAATCATCTCGTTTGTATACTTGTAATGTTCCGTATGCAGGATGTTCAAAAGTACCAGTATAATCCTCTAACTTGTGCGAAGGTGTAGTCCCTTTAATTTGTTCAGGGAGGGATTCAGTTGCTTCTTTCATCATTTCCTTCATTTTTTTAGTATCTTCTACAGCACGTTTATGCCAATCAATGGATTCTAATTCAAGTAGTTCGTCATAAATTTGATTAGCGAGATAAGTAGGAAGTAATGTTCCTCCAGCATTCGTTAAAATGACAAGGCCTATGTTTTCTGTTGGTATGAATGAAACAAGCGCTGAAAATCCATCGATATTACCGCCATGATGAATCACTTTTTTACCACGATAAGCGCTAATAAACCAACCAAGACCGTAACTATTTAATGGAGATTCAGGGAGTGATAAAACCGGTTGGTCTGGAATTGAATTGTGTGGTGTATACATTTGTTGTAATAATTCAGAGGAGATTAATTCATGATCTCCAAATTTTCCTTCATTTAAGTGGAGAAGTACCCAATTTGCCATATCTTCAATTGTGGAATTAATACACCCAGCAGCGCCAACTGTATCGATGTTACGGAATGGAACTGCTTTTATTTCACCGTCATTTTCAATGTAAGGTAAAGCGTAATCATCTGTAGTTTGTGAATCGTTAACAGAGAAGTTTGTATGTCTCATATTTAAAGGTTCTAAAATATGTTCTGTAGTGTATTGCTCCCACGTTTGATTTGTAATGTTTTCAACAATGTAGCTAATTGTTGCATACATTAAATTGTTATATAGAAATGCAGTTCGGAACGGTGCATCAAGTGGTAAATGTTTTATTTTTTCAACGAGATCTTTTCGAGATAAGGAAGAACTGTACCAAAGAGCCTCATGACGACTCACTCCAGTTCGATGAGAAGCTAAATCCCGTCCTGTAACTTGTGAGCTAGCAAGTAGTTCAGATAAAGTAAAGTTAGGTATATAAGACTGGATAGGGGTATCCCAATTAAACTTTTTTTGCTGTGCTAACAAGCTTAATGAAAGTGTGCCAAATGCTTTCGTTGAGGAACCGATTGCGAATCGAGTATTCGGTGTAACAGCCTCTTTTGTTTCTATATTACGATAGCCGAAACCTTCTGAAATAATAACTTCACCGTCTTTTATAACAGCGACAGCAGCACCAGGAACATTTAAATCCTTCATCATTTTTTCAGCCGTTGTTTGTAAAGAAGTCATAACAGGCGTTTCAATTTTAGACATACTTCTAACCTCCAAATATAAATTTTGTTCTACCGCACTATACTTTCGGTAATAGAAAATGAAAACCTTTTTATATTTGGAAAGTTAATAATTTTGTAAGAATTAGCGCAAGAAATTTTATTAATTAGGATTATTAAATTTATCATTTTTCATGTTATGATAAATTGCATATACGATTGAAAGAAGGTTTTCCTACATATGAAACATGCTGAAAATGAATACTTAAATTTATGCCGCCATGTAATGGAACATGGTACGAAGAAAGAAGACCGTACAGGGACAGGCACTGTATCTGTATTTGGATATCAAATGCGTTTTGATCTAAGTAAAGGTTTTCCTTTATTAACAACAAAGAGAGTACCGTTTCGCCTTGTAGCAAGTGAACTGCTTTGGTTTATGAAAGGTGATACAAATATTCGCTATTTATTGCAGCATAATAATAACATTTGGAATGAATGGGCTTTTAAGAGCTGGGTAGAAAGTGATGAGTATACTGGTCCTGACATGACTGATTTTGGTCTTCGCTCACAACAAGATGAAGAATTTAAAGTACAGTACGACGAGCAAATGGAATTGTTTAAAAAGAACGTTTTAGAAGATGATGAGTTCTCAAATAAATATGGTTATTTAGGAGACGTTTACGGTAAACAGTGGCGTGCTTGGAAAACGACAGCTGGTGAGACACTTGATCAATTAAAAGATGTAATTGAAATGATTAAAAAAACACCAGACTCACGTCGTTTAATCGTTTCTGCCTGGAATCCAGAAGATGTACCAAGTATGGCCTTACCGCCTTGTCATACGCTATTCCAGTTTTATGTAGCAGATGGAAAGCTTTCTTGTCAGTTATATCAAAGAAGTGGTGACATATTCCTTGGGATTCCATTTAACATTGCAAGTTACTCACTACTAACACATTTAATTGCACATGAATGCGGACTTGAAGTGGGAGAATTTGTTCATACAATTGGTGATGCACACATTTATACAAATCATTTTGAACAAGTAGAAAAGCAATTGGCACGTGAACCACGTCCATTCCCGAAACTTACATTAAATCCAGATGTGAAATCTGTTTTCGATTTTGAAATGGAAGATTTAACGATTGAAGGATACGATCCGCATCCAGCAATTAAAGCACCGGTTGCAGTATAATTGTAGAGGAGATGAAAAAATGATTGTTTCATTTATGGTCGCTATGGACGAAAATAGAGTAATTGGTAAAGATAATAATTTACCTTGGCGTTTACCGAGTGAATTACAATACGTGAAGAAAACAACGATGGGTCACCCGCTTATTATGGGAAGAAAGAACTATGAAGCGATTGGTAGACCACTGCCTGGAAGACGTAATATTATTGTAACTCGTAATGAAGGGTATCATGTTGAAGGTTGTGAAGTTGTTCATTCTGTAGAAGAAGTGTTTGAACTATGTAAAAATGAAGAAGAGATTTTTATTTTTGGTGGAGCGCAAATTTACGACCTCTTTTTACCTTATGTAGACAAGTTATATATAACAAAAATCCATCATGCATTTGAAGGAGATACATTCTTCCCAGAAATAGATATGACAAATTGGAAAGAGATTTTTGTAGAAAAAGGTTTAACGGATGAAAAAAACCCATATACGTATTATTACCATGTATATGAGAAACAACAATAATAAAAAAGATTGATGTGAGAATTCGCATCAATCTTTTTATTTATATTCACCAATATAAGTTTATAGATGAGATTCGATAGTGCTATAATGATAGGTAGCATGTAAAAATGCTAAAATTTTCAAAAGTACTAATATAGAAAGAGGAGGAGAATCGATTGAGAAAGATATGGGGGATTCTTTTTCTTTGCTTAACATTCATGTTAGTTGGATGTGGTAAAGAAGAAAAACCACAAGAAGCGTTTGATACATATGTAAAAGCGTGGAATAAACAAAAATTTGCAGATATGTATGATCAACTATCAAAAAATGCAAAAAAAGATATTTCAAAGAAAGAGTTTACTGAGAAATATGAAAAAATTTATTCTGGTATCGAAGTGAAAGACTTAAAGGTAGAAACAGGGGAAGTAAAAGAAGATAAAAAAGATGAAGGCCCTGTTCCTTTTAAAGTAAGCATGGATACAGTTGGTGGTAAAATTACATTTGGTCATGAAGCAAAAATGGTGAAAGAAAAAGATGGAGATAAAGAATCTTGGAAAATAGATTGGACTCCTGATTTTATTTTCCCAGGCATGACGAAAGATAGTAAAGTGCGTATGCAGACAACACAGCCAAAACGTGGTGAAATATACGATCGTAATGGAAAAGGTCTTGCAACGAATGGGAAAGCTTCTGAAATCGGATTGATTCCTGAAAAGTTAGGCGATGCTGCTCCGCAAACGAAAGAAACAGTAGCGAAGTTATTAAATATGTCTGTAGAAGAAATTGATCAAAAATTAGCTGCTAAATGGGTAAAACCAGGGTATCTCGTACCAATTGGAATTTTGCCTGAAGGGGCAACACAAAATACGTACATTGATTTACCAGGTGTTTCAACAAAACCTGTAAATGTTCGTACATATCCGTTAGGGGAAGCGGCAGCTCATCTGACTGGTTATATTGGAAAGGTAAATGCTGAAGATTTAAAAACGCTACAAAAGAAAGGCTATCAAGCTGATGACCCAGTTGGTAAAGCTGGTTTAGAGCAAGTATTAGAGGAAAAGCTACGCGGTAAAAAAGGTGGCCGTGTCTTTGTAGAAGATGCGCAAGGAAAAGAAATTAAAAACTTGGCAAAAACAGATGCTGTTGATGGAGAAAATGTAACTTTAACTATTGATAGTGTTGTTCAAGAAAAAACGTATAATGAAATGAAGGGCGAAGCTGGTTCAAGTGCAGCAATTAATCCGAAAAGTGGAGAAACAATTGCACTAGTAAGTAGTCCAGCATATGATCCTAATATAATTGCACGAGGGACATCGAAGGCACAACGCGAAGCTTGGAATAATGATCCGAAAAAACCAATGACAAATCGCTTTACACAATTGTCGGTACCAGGTTCTGTATTTAAACCTATTACAGCTGCAATTGGTCTTGAAACGAAAACAATTAATCCAAAAGAAGAGTTGAAAATTGAAGGATTAAAATGGACAAAAGATTCTTCTTGGGGTAATTACTATGTAACGCGTGTGAAAGATGCAAATCCGATTGATCTTGATAAGGCGATGAAATACTCGGATAATATTTACTTCGCACAAGAAGCTTTGAAAATCGGAAAAGACAAGTTTATGAGTGAAGCAAAAAAATTCGGATTCGATGAGAAACTACCAATTGAATATGGATTCCCTGCTTCTAAAATTGCAAATGACGGCATTAAAAATGATATTCAAATGGCAGATACGGGATATGGACAAGGACAAGTATTAATGACTCCTCTTCATTTAGCTTTAACGTATGCGCCAATTGTAAATGATGGAACGATTCCGTCACCGTATATTATTAAAACAGATAAACAACCAAAAGCTTGGAAAGAAAATGTAATTTCTAAAGGAAATCAGGATATATTAAAAACTGCAATGACGAAAGTAATTAATGATCCAGATGGTACAGGGAAAATTGCTAAAATTGATGGTATGACTCTTGCTGGAAAAACAGGTACAGCGGAATTAAAAGTATCAAAAGAGGCCGAAGGAAAAGAACTAGGTTGGTTCGCTGCATTTGATTTAAATTCGCCAGATATGGTCATTACAATGATGATTGAAGATGTAAAAGGTAGAGGCGGAAGTAATATTCCAGCTGAAAAAGTAAAACATGTATTTCAAAAATAATATGTAATAGAAGGCTATCTCTATAGGTTGTAGAGGTAGCCTTTTTATATGAAAGAGTTTGTAATATCTGTATACTAAATTTTAAGGAAACAAAGTAAATCATTAACTTACGAAAAAAAAGTAGCTATTTTTTATTGACATTGATTAAAACTTTTTATATTATACTTACATAAGGTAAGTTATTAACTTTTAAAAAACAAATCTTGAATTAAAGATAAAGAGAAAAAAGGGAGAGAATACAATGACAAAAGTACTATTTATTACAGCAAATCCAAATTCAGCAGAAGGTTCTTTCGGAATGGCAGTAGGGGAAGCTTTCATCGAAGCTTATAAAAACGAACATCCACAAGACGAAGTTGTAACAATTGATTTATTCAACACTACAGTACCAGCAATTGATGCAGATGTATTTGCTGCTTGGGGTAAATTTGCAGCAGGTGAAGGCTTTGAAGCTTTAACTGAAGTTCAACAACAAAAAGTAGCAGCAATGAACACAAACTTAGAAACATTTATGAATGCAGATCGTTATGTATTCGTAACTCCAATGTGGAACTTTAGCTATCCACCAGTAGTAAAAGCATACTTAGATAACGTAGCAATCGCAGGTAAAACATTCAAATATACTGAAAATGGTCCAGTCGGCTTATTAGAAGGTAAAAAAGCACTTCACATTCAAGCAACAGGTGGCGTATATTCTGAAGGAGCATACGCAGCTGTAGACTTCGGTCGTAATCACTTAAAGACTGTATTAGGATTTGTCGGTGTGAATGATACTGAATATATTGCAGTTGAAGGCATGAATGCAAACCCTGAAAAAGCACAAGAAATTAAAGAAGCAGCAATTGCTAATGCTCGTGAATTAGCAAAACGTTTCTAATATAGAATGCTTAAAAAGTCCGAACACTTGCTGTTTGGACTTTTTTTCTTCTTTTTCCTTCGTTTGTCTAGTATAATGAAGGTCGGAATGATAATAGGTGGGGGTTCTGTATGATTCAAACGTTTTTTAAAATCTTTTATTTAATTTTAATCGTAATTGCGATTACACCGAGAATGTGGCGTCTTAAAAGACAAGTAAATACGATGGCGCCAAAAGAAAAAGATAATGCTGTGTATAAAACGACAAATTGGTTTGGTAAGAAAATGGTACGTGTAGCTGGAGGGGCAGTAGAAGTGAAAGGACTTGAAAATGTTCCGAAAGACAAGCCAGTACTAGTTGTAAGTAATCACCAAAGTAATATGGATATCCCTGTTTTACTAGGTTACTTAAATAAACCAATTGGATTCGTTTCAAAAGCAGAGATTAAAAAGTTCCCAGTTGTACCAACTTGGATGGAACTTATGAATTGTGTATTTATGGATCGTAGCGATCGTCGTCAATCTCTTCAAGCGATTAAAGATGGAATTGAACTATTAAAGAATGGACATTCTATCGTAATTTTCCCTGAAGGAACGAGAAGTAAGGGTGGCGAAGTTGGAGAGTTTAAGGCTGGTAGTTTTCATCTGGCAGTAAAGTCAGATGTAGCAATTTTACCTGTAACGTTAGATGGTACATATAAGATGTTTGAAGCGAATGGAAATCGTATGAAGCCAGCTCATGCAACAGTAACAATTTCTAAGCCGATTACACCTGAAGATTATGCGAATATGGATATTAAAGAATTAACGAAGCATACACAGGAAGTTATCGCATCACAATTACATAAGTAATAAAAAAGGATTCAGCTTATAGTAAGCTGAATCCTTTTTTATTATGCTGTAGGTAAGACATAAAAATGAACGAAGCATACACAGGAAGTTATCGCATCACAATTACATAAGTAATAAAAAAGGATTCAGCTAGCTGAATCCTTTTTTATTATGCTGTAGGTAAGACATAAAAGAGTACACAGAAGAACATCATCGCACTACCACCTAAAACGAACAGGTGCCATATGGCATGGTTGAAAGGTAGCTTTTCCCAAAGGAAGAATATAGCTCCGACAGAATATAAAATTCCACCTGCTAAAAGTAGTGAAAAACCATGTCCAGTTAGATTTTCATAAAGTGGTTTAATGGCAACGATTATGAGCCAACCCATAATGATGTAACATAAAGTTGAAGCCTTTATAAAGCGACGTACAAAGAAAATTTTGAAGACGATACCTCCGATTGCTAGTGTCCATATTATAGCAAGCAACGTCCATCCTAATGGGCCACGAAGTGTAATAAGTAGAAAAGGAGTATACGTGCCAGCAATCAATAAGTAAATGGCTGAATGATCTAAAATAGTAAATATTTTTTCTACTTTAGGATGATGAATGCTATGTAGCAATGTTGAAAACAAGTACAGTAAGAACATGCTTACACCATAAACAGTAAATGCAACTACAGCTGATGCGGTACCGTGCTTAGAAGCATGAATAATCAATATGATTAAGGCAGGGATGCTTAAAATGGCACCGATACCATGTGTAATTGCATTTGCAATTTCTTCTTTTACAAATTGGGTCATTCGTGTCATTTTTTCAGTCATAATGCAAATCCTTTCTACTATCATAAAATAATATGTCATTTCCCTTACCATATCATACACAAGAGCAATAGAAAATGAAATTTGTATAATTGATTATATTTTTGAATTTTTTTGACAAAAGACAATGGATTTGTTGACGTTTTCAAACTTTTTTGACAAAATAAAATTATGTAATAGTAGGACAAGGAAACTACTAATAAAGGGGATGGGGAAATGTTTTCAAATATTGGCTTTCCAGGGTTAATTTTAATTTTAGTAGCAGTACTCATTTTATTTGGACCTAAAAAATTGCCGGAAATCGGGAAGGCTTTAGGGGAAACGTTAAAAGAGTTTAAAAAATCAACGAAAGAATTGACAGATGACGCATTTCAAGAAAAGGAAAAGAAAGAAAAAATGTAGTGTATTTTCCTTGTAATGGATAAATAAAGTGTGGTGAACGAGATGGAAAATCGGGAAATGAGCGTAGTAGAACATATTGTTGAGCTTCGAAAAAGAGTAATATATACGGTGTTATCCTTTGTACTATTTTTAATTATTGGATTTACTTTTACAAAGGATATTTATTTTTGGCTTGTAAAAGATTTACCAATGAAATTAACTGTTCTCGGTCCAAGTGATGTATTGTGGATTTTTTTCTCGATTGCTACAGTATTTGCTATCGTTTGTACAATTCCTTTTGCTGCTATACAAATTTGGTTATTTGTAAAACCGGGTTTACATCCAAATGAACAAAAGATGACAATAATGTATATACCGGTATTGTCTATATTATTTATTGCAGGTTTATGTTTTGGATACTTTATTGTAATGCCGTTTCTATTTCACTTTTTAACTACGATAGGTAATGAAATGTTTAATACGATGTTTACGACAGAAAAGTATTTTCATTTTGTACTTAATTTAACAGTTCCATTTGCTGTGATTTTTGAATTGCCAGTCGTTGTAATGTTTTTAACTAGTATTGGAATACTTACGGCGGAATTTTTAATAAAAATAAGAAGGTATGCTTACGTAGCATTAATTATCATTGCATCTTGTATATCACCGCCAGACTTTTTATCTCATAGTTTAGTTGCAGTGCCGCTTATTTGTATTTATGAAGTAAGTATTGCGTTATCAAAGGTTGTTAGTAAGAGGAAAAAGAAAAGAGAAGAAATGCAGTCGAAAAGTGCCTCGTTATAAAGGCACTTTTTTATTTATTTGTTATACTATAGCTATAAACGTATACAATATATAGAAGAAAAAAATTATAGAATCTCCAAAATTTAGACAAACTTTGCGCTTTTATAAGCTTATACTAAATGTATTAAACAATTGATGGATAATGAGATTCCCGTCTCAGAGATATTTAGGACGGAAAGGTGAATTAGGTGGAGATGAATAGAGTATAAATCTTCTAGCCATAAGGACTACAGAAATCATATAAGTCTGATTTTACTCCACTTTAAACAACGTGTTACAGCGCAAAGTAGAGGAAGTTCAAAAATCCAATGAAAAAGAGGATTGATATTGTGATTACGAAAAGTTTTTATTTCACTCATTCAACAGGGGATTGCATTAAAATATTCGAAATCCCTGTCCTACAGGCACAGCATCCATTATCGTTTCTAATTCAGTCTCGTCTTCAATTATTTATTGCAAAAATTCAAAAACAAAAACACCCAAGATTTTCGTATTCTTTCCGTGAATATTTACAAAATTGTTTGAAGTGGAATGATTATTTAAATGTATATAAAACAAATACCCTTGAAAAAAATGCATGATACGAAGTACGGACAGGGTTAGTAAACTCTGTCTTTTTCATTTTAGATATGAAAATATAATTAATTTGATGAAATTTCGTTCCAAATTGTTGAAAGCAATGGGAATACTAGTATAATAACAAGGAGAGCGTATTGGAAAGGGAAGAAGTATAGTATGCAAAAAATTAAAATAGTAACAGATTCAACGGCAGATTTATCACAAGACGTAATCGAAAAGTATGACATTCATGTTTTACCATTATCAATCTCTGTAAATGGACAAACATATTTAGATCGCGTTGATTTACAACCTGACGAATTTATTGAAGAAATGATTAAATCAGAGGAATTACCAAAAACATCACAACCAGCTATGGGTACATTTGTAGAAATGTATGACAAGCTAGGGGAAGATGGAAGCGAAGTCCTTTCTATCCATATGACAAGTGGAATGAGCGGTACTGTAGCAACTGCAAATAGCGCTGCATCAATGACTGATACAAAAGTAACAGTTGTTGATTCTCAATTTATTACACATGCTTTAGCATATCAAGTAATTGAAGCTGCAAAAATGGCAAATGACGGACGCTCACTAGAAGAAATTTTAAAACGTGTAGATGAAGTAAGAAAGAATACTCGTTTATATGTAGTAGTGGATACATTAGAAAACTTAGTGAAGGGTGGACGTATCGGTAAAGGAAAAGCGTTTATCGGTTCTCTACTTAATATAAAGCCAATTGCTAGTCTTGAAGACGGTGTTTATAATCCTGTAACGAAAGTTCGTAGCCAAGGCCAAATTGTAAAAACATTAGCTAAGTTATTTGAGCAAGATACGGCTGGAAAAGTCGTAAAAGCTGTTGCAATTCCGCATGCGAAAGCAATTCCTTTAGCTGAAAGTATGAAAGCGGCGGTTGAAAAAGTAAGTGGATTTGCTCAATCAGAAATTTTCTATACAACGCCTATTATTAGTACTCATACAGGTCCGGGCGCAATCGGATTTATGTATTTAGCAGAGTAATAAAAAAGCTACTTGAAAATATATTTCAAGTAGCTTTTTTATGTAAATAGAAAGTAAGAAATAAGAAGAGCTACACAGGCACTACCGCTAATGATATAGCGAGTCTGTAAATATTCATTCATAGAAAACACCCTTTATCCCGCTATTTGTGGACAGTAAAACTCTCTACCTCAAGTTTAGCTGGAGCAAAGAGGTTAGGTAGCGGGCTGCCCGTAAAAGCTTGATTGGTGAAGGCAAATAATCAGTGGGGATGAAGAAAACCCACTAATTAAAGTTTCACTATAGGATTTTCTATATTATATGTTGGATATAGAAAATCAGTCATTACGTTACACATGTAAAGTTTCAATTTTTTCGTTTATTTGCTTATTATTTGTTGCGTTACTATAAATAAAAGTTTGACCTAAAAAGAGTACATGCAGTTGTTCCCACGGTAACATGCGCAAATTCCAATTATTTCGAAGTCTAGTTATTGCTTCACGAGGTGTTTCATCGGCGAGTGCAAAAGCTCCGTAATGCATTGGTATAAAATGCGTAGCATTTAAATCTAAATAAGCTTGCACGGCCTCTTCAGGTGAAACATGAGATACTTTCATAAACCATTCTGGTTCATAAGCGCCAATGGGCATAAGAGCAATATCAATTAAAAAGCGTTCACCAATTTCTTTGAAACCTTGGAAATAGCCACTGTCACCACAAAAATATATGGTTTCCATAGTCGTTTCATTATCAATAATCCATCCACCCCAGTGAGACGTATTCATATCAAATAAGAATCTTCTCGTCCAGTGCTGAGCGGGTACGAAGTGAAAAGAAACTTCGTTAATTATCGTACTTTCCCACCATTTATACTCTTCTACATGTTTAAATTTCTTACGAGTAAATAATTTTTTTAATCCAATAGGTACAAGATATAGAACATCATCATTCAACTGGCGAAGAGTTGAAAAATCTAAATGATCATAATGACCATGTGAAATAAGGACAATATCAATTTTAGGTAGTGCTTCTATAGAGAGTCCAGGTTCTGTAAGTCTTGGAACTAGCTTTAATTTATTAGTCCATACTGGATCTGTTAATATATTAAGTCCATTCGTTTGGATAAGAAAAGTGGAATGCCCAATCCATGTGATAGTCGTTTTTTCAACATTACTTTGCAAAAATGCACTTTGTTTAACGGGTGATTGTTCTACTAAGAAAGAAAAATCTTTTTTGTTTTGCTTTCGTTCTTTACGCCAGCGTAAAAAAGAGCGAATTGATTTTTTGGTACTAACATTATCCATATTTTCATAGCGCTTTGCCATGAACATCACCTCATTTAAAATCGTTGTATTTGTATTGTACCGAAATGTTGTTAAGGAATACAGTGTAAAACATGGATTAATGTTTAAGGAATTGTTAAAAAATAGGGAGAGGTATTTACAAAAGTAACAATAAAATTAGTTTTATCACTTTTATTTAGAGAAAGAATAGTAAAAAAATATATTTTGTCTAGTAATTCGCTTGAAATAAAAAAGTAACATACGTAAATTCGTACGATTTCGTGAACAAATGTAGTAAACAATTTTCTCGTAGTGTTAACTTTTGTTATTATAAACATAACCTATTTAAATTTAGGATAGAGAAAAGAGGTTTATAAATGAAGCGTTATCAAAAAATAATTGGTCTTATGGTTGTATTTTGTCTCTTTGTACTTGCTGGATGTAGTGAATCAGGTTCAAAGCTTCGTAAACCATTAAATTGGGATTTAGAAACCTTCCAATTTACCAATCAAGATGGAAAGAAATTTGGTACAAAAGATTTAAAAGGGAAAGTTTGGGTTGCAGATTTTATGTTCACAAATTGTCAGACAGTTTGTCCACCAATGACTGCAAATATGGCCAAGCTTCAAAAGATGGCAAAAGAAGAGAAATTAGACGTTCAGTTTGTTTCATTTAGTGTAGATCCAGACCTTGATAAGCCAGAAAATCTGAAAGCTTTTATTCAAAAGTTTACAGAGGATACTAGTAACTGGAATTTATTAACGGGGTATTCGTTAGAAGATATTACAAAGTTTTCAAAAGATAATTTCCAATCACTTGTAGATAAGCCGGAGAACGGTCAGGTCATGCATGGTACATCATTTTATTTAATTGATCAAAACGGAAAAGTAATGAAAAAGTATAGTGGCATTAGTAATACGCCATACGAAGACATTATACGTGATATGAAGCGATTAGTGGGTTGAAAATAAGGGTGCATAGCACCCTTATTTTTTTGCATTAGTCTATCGATAAAATGTCATGTTGCTGGGGAAGTTTCGGCGCCCGAATTTCTAATACGCCGTTTTGATAAGAAGCTTTTGCCGCTTTTTTATTAATTGAATACGGCAATTTAATCAATCTTGATGCTTCTGAAATGGAACGTTCTCGGCGATAATAGTTATGGGATGTTTGTTCTTCTTCCTCTTCAAGTATCTCTTCTTTTACAGAGACTTTTAAGTATTCACTTTGTATTTCAATTTGGATTTGTTCTTTTTGTATACCTGGTAGTTCAGCTGTAACAACGAGTTCTTCACCAACTTCATATAAATCTACAGGGAATGTTAATAAACGGTTTCCTTTTTGGAAAAAATGATTTAAATCAGCGATTACATTGCGAAGAGGTGTTTGCTCGAAGAAATCATCAATTTGCTTTAAGTAATTACGAACCGGTGGGCGAGAAGAATCTTTTTTTTCTTCACTCATGGTATTCCCTCCTAGAAATCAATTTGCAATATCATATGACAAAAGCGGAGAAAGGTGAGTGCCTAGTTTTCATGTTTTCATAAAAAATTGTTAAAAATGTGAAATGGAGTGATTTTTTTATAGTTTTTGGTCGCCATATTCAGTTGATTATGCTAGTATAAATAGGGTTGATATAGTAGTATAGAGACAGAATGAAAACTGAAAGAGGGTAAGAAGTATGTGTGGTTTTGTAGGATGTTTATGTGAAAACCCTAGAGAGTTTTCAGAAACAGAAAAACATCAATTTGAAAATATGAACACGATGATTTTCCACCGTGGTCCAGATGACGAAGGATATTTTCGTGATGAACATGTACAATTTGGCTTCCGCCGTTTAAGCATCATTGACTTAGAGGCAGGACATCAGCCGCTAACTTATGAAAATGATCGATATGTAATTATTTTTAATGGTGAAATTTACAACTATGTAGAATTACGTGAAATGTTACTTGAAAAAGGTGCAACGTTTGCAACGCAATCTGATACAGAAGTTATCATTGCATTGTATGCACATATGAAAGAAAAATGTGTAGATTACCTTCGTGGTATGTTTGCATTTATGATTTGGGATCGTGAAGAAAAGAAACTTTTCGGTGCACGTGATCACTTCGGTATTAAACCTTTATACATCGCACAACAAGGTGATACTACATTCTTCGCATCTGAGAAGAAAAGTATTATGCATGTGATGGAAGATAAAGGCGTTAATCCAACGTCACTACAACATTACTTTACGTACCAATATGGTCCAGAGCCAGAAACTTTAACAATTGATGTTAATAAAATCGAGCCTGGTCATTATTTCGTAAAAGAAATCGGTAAAGAGATGGAAATCCATCGCTACTGGAAACCTTATTTCAACGCTTCAAGTGCAACGAAAGAGGAGCATATCCAAGCAATTCGTGATGTGTTATATGATTCAGTAAAAGTGCATATGCGTAGTGATGTACCAGTAGGTTCATTCTTATCTGGTGGTATCGATTCATCTATCATCGCTTCTATCGCAAGAGAAATGAATCCAAATCTTTTAACATTCTCTGTTGGTTTTGAGCAACGTGGTTTCAGTGAAGTTGATGTTGCGAAAGAAACTGCTGAGAAATTAGGCGTTAAAAACCATAACGTATTCATTTCAGCGAAAGAATTTATGGATGAGTTCCCAAAAATCATTTGGCATATGGATGATCCTTTAGCTGATCCAGCAGCTGTACCATTGTACTTCGTTGCGAAAGAAGCACGTAAACATGTAACAGTTGTTCTTTCTGGTGAAGGCGCAGACGAGCTATTTGGTGGTTATAACATTTACCGTGAGCCAAACTCACTAAAAATGTTCTCTTACATCCCTAGTCCAGGTAAGAGCGTTCTAAAAGCATTAAGTGGTGCTCTTAAAGAAGGATTTAAAGGTAAGAGCTTCCTAGAGCGTGGATGTACACCAATTGAAGAGCGTTACTATGGAAATGCTAAAATCTTCCGTGAAGAAGAAAAAGCTGAATTAATGAAGTATTACAATGAAAGTGTTAACTATATGGATATCACGAAACCATTGTATAACGAGATTAAAGATTATGATGATGTAAGTAAAATGCAGTACATTGACATGTTCACATGGTTACGCGGTGACATTTTATTAAAAGCTGATAAAATGACAATGGCAAACTCATTAGAACTTCGTGTACCGTTCTTAGATAAAGAAGTATTCGATGTTGCATCTAAAATTCCAACTGAATTTAAGATTGCTAACGGAACTACGAAAGCTATTTTACGTGAAGCAGCACGCGGAATCGTTCCAGATCACGTATTAGATCGTAAAAAACTTGGATTCCCAGTACCAATTCGTCACTGGTTAAAAGACGAAATGCATGATTGGGCTATAAATATTATAAACGAAAGTAAGACAGAGCATTTAATCGACAAACAGTATGTATTAAACTTACTGGAAGCACATTGTGCAGATAAAGGCGATTATAGCCGTAAAATTTGGACTGTACTTGCGTTTATGGTATGGCACCAAATTTATGTTGAGCATAAATACGATACGAATAAGTTCCATGAAGAAACAAAACGTGCGTATAGCTTAGTTTAATTAGAAAAACCTTAAGATCGCATACGGTCTTAAGGTTTTTTTCATAAATAGGAAGTATTATTGATACAATAATAGTAAAAGGATGGACAACATATGATTACGTTTGAGAAAGTTACTGTAGAAAATGAAAGCGTTGTTAAAGAAATGTTTAAATCGCATAGTTTAGGTGAGAAAAAGGTACAGTACTGTGTGAAAGTTGATGATACATATATTGGTGTAATAGATTATAGTGTACAAGAGGAACGGGCTGTTTTATCACAGCTAATTATTCATTTTGATTACCAAGGTTACGGTTATGGTACAAATACGTATTTTACATTTGAAGAAATGATGAAACAAAGAAATGTGAAAGAAATAAAAGTGCTACAAGAGAAATTAACAGAAAAGGCGAAGTCTTTCATAGAGAGTTTTGGTTTTACTTCAGAAGAAGAAGAGTATGTAAAGAAAATATAACGATGATTATTTATGCGATACAATAAATATAAGGCAGGTGGATGTATGACGATGACTTCTGGTCTTGTATTAATTGGAGGGTGCTTTATAGTAGCAGAATTATGTCATATAATCATTCGGAAAAGAATGATTAAGAAAAAAAAGCCGTATGAATTACAATACGTCCCTGTCTTTTTCATTATGTTTTGCATGCTTAGTACATTACAAAATCTAATAAACTTTCCACCACTTGTAAATGTTTTTTTAAAGTTCGGTTTACTTTATAGTGGTGTTGGAATAGCACTTTTATTTATTTTATTTTGCATACGTTATGTTCACTATCAATCGTATATATTTATTTTAAATTGGTTAAAGCAAGATGATAGAAACCGCCTTACATAAGGCGGTTTTTTTATTTGCAATTGTAACAGAATTTGTACATTTCACATAAAATAGGACGAGTAGAAATGCAAACATATTACAAGAAGGGGCGAGGCAATAAAATGAAACTTGTTATAGACGCAGGGCACGGTGGATATGATTCTGGTGCTGTTGGTAATGGTTTAGTAGAAAAAAACTTAACACTTCAAATTGCTAGACGCGTTCGAGACATTTTAACGGTAAATTACCCAATTACAATTAAAATGACACGTGATAGTGATGTGTTTATTTCTTTATCTGAACGTGCTAATATTGCTAATGCTTTCAGTGCGGATTATTTTATTTCATTTCATATTAATAGCGGCGGGGGTACAGGTTTTGAAAGTTATATTTATAATGCGTTATCCAATAGCAGCACTGCATATGCAAAGCAACAAAAAATGCATACAGCTGTCAATCCTGTATTAACAAAATATGGTCTTCGTGATCGAGGAGCAAAAAAAGAAAATTATGCGGTATTAAGAGAAACCGCAATGGATGCAATTTTAACTGAGACTGCTTTTATTGATACAGCTTTTGATGCAAATTTATTAAAAAATCCACAATTTATTGAAGATCTAAGTCAAGCGTATGCAAATGGAATAGCAGCTATTTTTGGAGTAGCTCCAAATCCACAACCTCCTAACCCACAACCGGTACCTCAAACGAAGGGAATCGCTTATGTTCTTGGGAAAAATGTAAATTTAAGAAATGGTCCATCAACTTCTTCCTCAGTTATTCGTCAATTAAATTCTCCAGAATCTTACGTTGTATATCAAGAAAGTAACGGATGGCTAGATTTGGGGAATGGACAATGGGTGTATAATGATTCTTCTTACATTAATTTTGTAAAGACAAGCAATAGTGATGGAAGCCCGATTGGGGTTGCATATATACAAGGGATGAATGTAAATTTAAGAAGTGGTCCATCAACTACATCTGCAGTTATCCGCCAATTAAATTCTCCAGAATCTTATTTAGTATATATAAATGAAAATGGTTGGTTAAACCTTGGTGGAAATCAGTGGGTATATAATGACCCAGCGTATATTAAGTATACTCAATATTAGGAATTGAAATGATAGTGCAATATGGATGCGTATCCTTGTTATGTATAACAAGGATACGCATTTTAATAACAACATTTTTTTCATACTTATACACTATGTTTTAAAAAGAAACATTAGAAAAGCGGATAGAATCTAAATAGTATATATTAAAAAAGTTTTCTGATATACATTGACAATGTATGTAAGATACATTAATCTTTAAATGTTAATGATAATCGATTTCATCTAGGGAGGACATATGATACATACTAAAAAACTAATTATGTTCTGCATTATGATACTCATGGTTGTAATTGCAGGATGTAGTAAAGAAGAGAAAAAAGAAAATAATATATCAGCGAAAGCAAAAGATTCATATACGGTAAAGCATGCAATGGGTGAAACGACAGTAAATGGTACACCTAAAAAAGTTGTTGTTTTAACAAATGAAGGCGCAGAGGCTCTCCTAGCTGTGGGCGTAACGCCAGTGGGGACTACGAAACCACGTGCTGGTGATGAATGGTATCCTCATTTAGCGAAAGAGTTAAAAAACACGGAAGTTGTAGGAACTGAACGTGATATTAATTTAGAGGCTGTAATGAAGCTTAAGCCAGATTTAATTATCGGAAATAAAATGCGTCATGAAAAAATATATGATCAGCTAAAAGAAATCGCACCAACTGTTTATGCAGAAACATTACGCGGTGATTGGAAAGAAAACTTTACACTTTATACAAAAGCTGTAAATAAAGAAAAAGAAGGGCAAAAAGCTCTTGATGATTATAAAAAACGCATTGAAGGAATGAAAGAGAAGTTAGGCGATAAATTGAATTCTAAAGTTTCTATTATTCGTTTCGTGCCAGGTGATGTTCGTATTTATCAAAAAAACTCATTCTCGGGCGTTGTTTTAAATGATATTGGATTTAAACGACCACCATTACAAGATAAAGATGATTTTGCGATAAAAGGAATTACAAAAGAGCAGATTCCAAATATGGACGGAGACTACTTATTCTATTTCACGTCTGATAAAGATGCAGATAAGAATAATGAAGGAAATTCGTTAGCGAAGGAATGGACAGAAGATCCACTCTTTAAGCAACTACAGGCTTCTAAAAATAATAAAGTATTCCAAGTGGATGAGGTAATCTGGAATACAGCAGGCGGTATTAAAGCTGCGAACCTTATGTTAGATGATATTGAAAAATATTTCCTTAAATAAATGATAAAATACATCACTTTTACGAAGTGATGTATTTTTAGTTTGTGAAAATACAGAAAATTCCTTCTTTCAGGGTGTCATAAGTTGTACAATAAAATCAATCATGTGATAAAGGAGTGGGGAAGAATGAAAGCTACTCATAAAGATTGGATCTTGTTTAATGGGAGAATGATTAATACGAAAGAAGAACAGCCGATGGTAGCATTAGAAGAGAGAGGCTTCCAATTTGGTGATGGGATTTATGAAGTATTTAGATTATACGATGGCAAGCCTCATTTATTAGATTTACATTTGGAACGATTCTTTAACTCTATGGCAGAAATAAAACTAATTCCACCATTTACGAAGGAAGAATTAGTAGAAGAGTTATATCAAATGATTGAAAAAAATCAATTTCAAGAAGATGGGAATGTATATTTACAAATATCAAGAGGTGCACAACCGCGCAATCATGTATATGAATCAGATTTACAACCGACATATTTTGCAAATCTTGTTTCGTTCCCAAGACCAGTTGCTTCAATGGAGGCAGGGATTAAGGTGACAGTAGAAGAGGACATCAGGTGGAAGTTTTGCCATATAAAATCTTTAAATTTGCTTCCTAATATCATGATCAAAAACAAAATAAATGAACAAGGGTATCAAGAAGCAATATTAGTACGAGATGGTATTGTGACTGAAGGGTGTCATTCCAATTTCTTTATCGTGAAGAATAATAAGTTGATTACACATCCAGCGGATCATTTCATTTTACATGGTATTACACGTCATTATGTAATTACATTAGCGAAAGAGTTACATATCGATGTAGAGGAACGAGAGTTTTCATTACAAGAAGTATATGACGCTGAGGAGTGCTTCTTTACAGCGACGCCACTTGAAATATTCCCAGTCGTTCAAATTGGTGATGAACAGTTCGGGGCTGGTGAAAGAGGACCAATTACGAAAAAACTACAAGCTGCATACGAAGAGAGTATTCGTTTGTTTAAAGTGACAAATTAATCATGAAGAAAAAAGCTGGTATTCTTCCGGCTTTTTTTCATGATATAATTCAAGCATAGGACAAGTTTTGAAAACGCTGTAAAAAGGGGATTTAATATATGAATTATGAAGATTTTAAAGAAGTAATTCACGGAAGACGAAGTGTTAGAAAGTTTACAGATCAAGAAGTATCTACTAATGATATAAAAGAAATAATTGATTGTGCTCGTTACGCACCAAGTGATACGAATTCACAAACGTGGGAATTCTTAGTTATCATGAATCGAGAGAAGATTAAAGAAATTGAACAAATGACGTGGGATGCATTACATAAACTTGCGGCAAAAGCAGCAGAAAATGGAGAAGAGAAAGCAGGGAAATTACTTACACGTTCTTTCGGACCATATGCAACAGCTTTCTCGGAGGCACCAGTATTAATCGTATGTTTGGCAACACCATATGAATCAAAGTTCCGTGAAAAGATATTTGATCCAATTGCTTTTGTTCCAAATTCAGTTTGGGAGGAAGAAGGCATTAAGAGTAGCTGTTTAGCGGCACAAAACTTAATGTTAGCTGCACATGCAAAGGGACTTGGTACTTGTCCAATGACAGGGCCAGTATTGCTAGCTCAAGATGAACTGCGCCAATATTTACAAGTTGAGCCTGAAAAACAAATAAATATGGTTATTTCACTCGGATTTCCGAAAGATAAACCGAAGAAACTTCCAAGAAAAGAAGTAGATGAGATTACAACGTTTGTTTTTTAATTGCTGTATAGAAAAGACATTGAATTAACAATGTCTTTTTATTTTTGAGGGTATGTAATTCATATGTTGGGCTAAAATGATAGATAAGAGGAAATTACTATTTATTTCATAAAAAAAATTAATGTTCTATTAAGGAAAGTATGATACATTAATCGTGAGCAAGATTCTATTTGTTCATGAAAGTGTTGAAAGTAGTCTCAAAATTTAAAAGTTATTTTTGTATAATAAATTATAATGAAGTTACAGGGGGGATGAATTTTGAAAAAATTCATAATCACTGGATTGTCTGTATTGTTATTAGTTGGTTGCGGTGCTCCACAGGAAAAAGAGGACGCGCAATCAAAACAGGAAGAACAAGTTGTAAACGCAAGTGATGAGAATATGGTTGTATTTCCTGAAGGAGCAATGTCAATTGGAGAAGGGAAAGTAAAAGTTATTACTCCAGATGGTACTTCTGAAAACGGCAATATACCGACTGTATTCATCAAAAAGGATACGTTAATTCAGCAAGTTGAATTAGAACTTTCTAATTTTCAAAGTGATAAAGAAACATTCGTATTTGTAGATCAAATGTATACAGATAAACATCAAGTAACTAGTACAACGCAGACAACAGTGCAGTTAAAAGAAAAAACGCTGGAAACAGGTAGTCATACAATTACTGCAGTTCAGTATGAAAACAATGACCCGAAAGGAAAGGTTATTAGTTTTAATCAAGCAACATTTGAGACAAAACCTGCGTCTTAATAAGAATAAAAAGTACATTACTCAAAAAGTAGTGTGCTTTTTTGTTTGGACTAAAGTGGGCAAGAGTGAATAACTTATTTCATTTTCTAATACGATTAAATAGGAAGTAATCACTTGTTACTACTATGACAGAGAAAGAGGTTGAATACGTGAATGGGTGTATTCGTATCATTTTGATTAGCCTAATGATGGCAGTAATTTGGTTTACGATACAAGAGTTTATGCAAATAACGCTCAATTATCAAATTCATGACTTGTTAATAGGAGCTATTTGTTTTACCATTGTTTATCTATTATATGATAAACTCGGACTAAGGTAAGTTTCAGAAGAAAAATGTAGGTATTTCATTTGAAATGTCGAATAGTACATACGATGTCGTAATAACAAATTTTCTATTGTTTACTGTGAAACAGAAGAAGGAGAGATAGTGGTTATGAAACGAGCTCTTATTAATATTGATTATACATATGATTTTGTAGCGGAAAAGGGTGCTTTAACTTGCGGGAAACCAGGACAGGAAATTGAGAAGGAAATTGTACATATAACGAAGCAATATATTGAAAATGGAGATTACGTTGTCTTTGCTATTGATAAACATGAAGAAAATGATGTATATCATCCAGAATCAAAGTTATTCCCACCTCATAATATAGCTGGTACAAGTGGAAGAGATTTGTTTGGTGAATTACAAGATGTGTACGAAACATATAAAAATGCAGAGAATGTATATTATATGGACAAAACGCGATACAGTGCGTTTGCTGGAACGGATTTAGAGATGAAGCTAAGAGAAAGAGGAATAGAAGAAGTTCATCTTGTAGGTGTTTGTACTGATATTTGTGTTCTTCATACAGCAGTAGATGCTTATAATAAAGGGTTTAAAATTGTTGTTTATGAAAAGGCGGTTGCATCTTTTAATGCACAAGGGCATGAATATGCACTTGGACATCTTAAGTCATGCTTACATGCAGAAGTGAAGTGAAAAAAGAGGCCTTTAAAAAAGGTCTCTTTTATTTGTCCATGTTCATTGAAAACAGCTACAGCAACTCCTGCTAGATTGAGTGGTCTTGATCCGACAACTTTTCTAAGTTCTTCAATATATCCCATTGTATGTAACCTCCGTAAGAAAAAAAAAGAGCAAATAAACTATTCGTTATTATGTAAATATATTCCTCTTTATAAGGGGAGAGATGACATATAACTTATTTGTTTTATTTGGTAAAATATACATCAAAAAAGGTCAAACAAAAACTTTGACCTTTTTTGACCAAATGTTATAATAAAGGCAGAAAGAGATAATCTTTCATTCATAAATAATAAGGAGGAAAAAATATGCGTAATTTATTTCCAGAGATAACAAAACGTCAAAATGGCATTTTTGATTTTGGGCCTTCTTTATTAGAAGGGATGACAGATGCTTTCTTTAAGCCACTGAACATGGATACTTTTAAAGTAGATGTTCATGAGCAATCTGGTAAATATACTGTGAAAGCAGATTTACCAGGTTTTCAAAAAGAAAACATTCAAGTTGATTTTGAACAAGATATATTAACGATCCAAGCAACGAATCATAATGAAGTAGACGAAAAAAATGAGAATGGCACATATATTCGTAAAGAACGTTCTATAGGTTCTGTAACTCGACGCTTTAATTTTAAACAAGTTGAGGAAGAAAATGTTAAAGCAAATTATAAAGATGGCGTACTGACAATTGAATTGCCAAAATTGAAAGAAGAAAAAAGTAGTAAGACAACAATTAATATTGAATAAAAGAGCTGATAAATTCAGCTCTTTTTTTACGTAGTTAATGAATAAATGAGTTGAAATCGTAATGAGATGAATAAAGTTTTAACGTATAAAAAAATTTCACGATTCGCTCCCCCTTAGGTTATTAAAAAGGGTATATTTAAAGGGAAAGGAAAAAGAACACCTAGACATACTGTTTAAGGTGAATTAGTAATAGAGTCAAAATACATAGTAAGGATAGTGGCATTTTAGATTAGGATAATAGATTTTTCTGGAACAAACTTAGGCGATTATGAATTTTTTAATTAGTAAGGAAGTGGTTAAATGAGCTTATTAACGTATACTGAAGAATTTTTTAATTATGTAAGAGAGTTTTTACTTTTAAGATTTTTACTATTTGCTTTAGTTTTAATCATTATTTCTTTTGTAATAAACCGTATTATTGATTGGTTTTTTAGGAAATCAAGCTTTTTTGATGAAGAGGTAGAGCAGACGATTCAAAGTGTAATTCGATCTATTTTTAGATATATCATTATCATCAGTCTTATCATATATTTAATTAGCCAATTTGTAGATATAAAAAGTATTATTGCGGGTGCAGGGATAGCTGGAGTTGTCATCGGTTTTGCTGCACAACAGATGCTAAAAGATGTTATATTAGGCTTTGCAAGATTAGCGGACAAAGAGTTTCGGGTTGGTGATTTTGTAACTTTTAACGGAACAAATTCAGGAACTATTGAAGAGATTAGTATTCGTTTTATGCAAATTCGTGAATGGTCAGGAAAACTACTTACCATCCCGCACGGAGAGATTAGAACGATACAAAATTTTAATAAAGGATGGATGCGTGTAATTGAACGCATCACGGTAAGTTATCAGGAAGATCCAACAAGAGTGAAGGAATTGTTAGAAGAAGTATGTGTTATATGCAATGAAGAATTGAATCAAACTCTTTATAGAGTAGAGGATGAGGCTGTTGAACCATTTAAATACGTCGGTGTTACAGACTTAAATCCTAACTTGAAATATGTTGGCTATGAATTTTGTATTACAGGTTTAATAAAGCCAGAAGATTATTTTGAAACTTCTAGACAAGTAAGATTTGAATTAATGTCTATGTTCCATAAGAATCAAGTGCAAATGCCAGCAGCGAATATGGTTGTTACTACTGAAGGTTTACAGCATATCCATGGTGGACAATCTTTATCGGACAGCTAAAGTAGAATCGTTTGTTAACAAAAATTCTGCTTCCAACATTGGATAGAATAACAATAATAAAATGATTGATATAAAGAAAGGGCTGAAGGAATTCGGTTCTTTTTTTATTTATAGAATTTAGAAATTTCTTAATGTTATAATTGTAGTTGGTGATGAGAATGAACTTTGAAGAAAAAGAGATGCGTCGTTTAGAAGCATTAAAAGAAATTGCTGAATTATTAAATGAAGCAACAAACTTACAGGATATGTTAGAAAAAGTGTTGCATACATTGTTACAAGTAATGAATTTACAAACAGGGTGGATATTCTTTATTGATGAAAGTGGAAAGCACAGCATGCTTGTAGACGAAAATTTACCAGAGGCTCTTACGTGGCAAAAGAAGAAGCCGATGTGTGAAGGAAACTGTTGGTGTGTAGAACGTTTTGTGAATGGGAGATTGGAAAAAGCGACTAATATTATTGAATGTAAGCGAATAGAAGATGCAATTGAATGTAATTGGGGAGAGACAGAAGATGTTACACATCATGCGACAATTCCGCTTAGGTCTGGATCAGAAAAATTTGGTCTACTAAATGTGGCTGCACCTCATAAGACTCATTTTTCTGAGGAAGAGTTAGCGTTATTAGAATCAATTGCATTTCAAATTGGAACGACAATACAACGTATTCAATTAGTTGAGAAAGAACGTAAATATGTAGTGGTAGCGGAAAGAAATCGACTTGCACGTGATTTACATGATTCAGTAAAACAATTGTTATTTTCTATTATGCTAACAGCGAAAGGTACTCTGAATATGACGCAAGATAGAGAATTGCAAGAGATGTTAAGTTATATTGGGGAATTATCACAAGAAGCATTACAAGAGATGACGCTATTAATTTGGCAATTAAGACCTGAAGGATTGGAGAAAGGATTAGCAGAAGCAATTCAAAATTACGGGAAGTTATTAGGAGTTCAAGTGGAAGTTCGAATTGATGGGATGGTTTCAATTGGGGATGAAATAGAAGAAGTTTTATGGCGTATTAGCCAAGAGGCGCTACATAATTGTAAAAAGCATGCTTCGTGTGAAAAGGTACATATTCTTTTGAAAATAGAAAATAACCAGTTACATTTTTACATAGAAGACAATGGAATAGGATTTATACAAGAACAAGTAAGGGAATCAGCACTTGGCCTGAAAAGTATGAAGGAACGTATTCAGTTAATGAAGGGATCGTTTCAAATTATAACAGAGCTGAAAAAGGGTACAAAAATAGAAATTCAATTGCCGATTTGAAGGGGAGAATAAGGTTGAAGATTAAACTGCTACTAGTTGAGGACCATCATATCGTTCGAAGAGGACTTGTATTCTTTTTGAAAACGAGAGAAGAATTTGAAATTATTGGGGAAGCGGAAAATGGCGAAGAGGCATTACATTTCATGCAAAAAGAAAGACCAGATGTCGTACTAATGGATGTATCGATGCCGAAAATGGATGGAATTGAGGCAACAAAACGTCTAAAGCAATATGATGAGACAATAAAGGTACTTATATTAAGTAGTTTTTCAGAGCAAGATTATGTTATACCAGCACTTGAAGCTGGAGCAGATGGTTATCAATTAAAAGAAGTACAACCTGAGCAACTTGTCGCTTCTATTATTGCAGTACATCAAGGAAATGCGAATTTTCACCCGAAAGTAACACCTGCATTAATGGGGCGTTCTGCAGTAAAGAAGGAAGTAGAAAATCCTTTTTCAATGTTAACGAAAAGAGAGCAAGAGGTACTTCGCGAAATTGCGAAAGGAAGAAGCAACAAGGAGATTGCAGCAGAACTTCATATTACAGAACAAACTGTGAAAACACACGTTTCAAACGTTTTAGCTAAATTGGAAGTGGATGATCGTACGCAAGCCGCATTATACGCAGTGAAACATGGGGAGAATTATTCATAAGCATGAATAATTCTGTTATATCGTATGACAGAATACATAGGAGCAATTAAAATTTATAGTAATCCCTAATATAGGTTTTTCTTCTTTCGATAATTAGGTACAATAAAGTGAAACTCTAATCAGTGGGGGACCATCCCCACTGATGATTAGTTTAACTAATCGGTTTTTACAGGATAAAGCTACGATGGAAGGGGAGGATATGCTATGCCTGGTACAAGAAGTGGGATTGGAAAGATTCAGGCTTCGTTAAATGGTTTATCACCGAAATTGCGAAGTATTGCCGAACATATTTTGAAACATCCACAAGATGTTGTACATAAATCTATTACAGAATTAGCTGAAGTTACGAATAGTTCCGAAGCTACGATATTCCGCTTATGTAAACACCTTGGTTTGCAAGGTTTTCAAGATTTAAAGATTACATTAGCTCGTGAAATTGTACATACACCGATGCAAAATATTCATGAAGAGGTATCAGCAGAAGATAGTATGGTAACTGTTGCTAAAAAAGTTTTTCATTCGCATATTACAGGACTGCAAGATACTTTACATTTGCTTAATGAAACGGCACTTGAGCAGGCTGTACGAGCCTTACAAGAAGCAAGTCGAATTGAGTTTTATGGAAATGGTGGCTCTGGTATTATTGCAATGGATGCGTATCATAAGTTTATGAGAACGGGTATTTCTTGTATCGCTCATACTGATTCGCATTTTCAAATTATGGGAGCAGGTTTACTCTCGGAAAATTCAGTTGTTATTGGTATTTCTCATTCTGGTAGCAATAAAGGATTACTTGAAGCGTTAGAAGTAGCGAAAGCAAGAGGAGCCAAAATTATTGCGATTACGAGCTATAAGAAATCAGCATTAAGTCAACTTGCTGATATAACGTTATATACATCAACACGTGAGACTGAATTCCGCACAGAAGCAAGTTCATCACGATTAGCACAGTTAAGCTTATTAGATACTTTGTATGTAGGGTTGTCGTTGCAGCGACAAGAGGAAACTCTAAAAAATTTACAAAGTATACGTCAAACGATTTCGATGAAGCGAATATAAAAAAAGCTCTTCAAATGAAGAGCTTTCAGACTGTAGACAAACTATTTTTGGAGAGTTCAAATGCTAAAAATAGTTTGTTTCTTATTTTAGGGATAATTTATCCAATGGAATTTATATGTAGTGCTTTCTATACTATAATTTACTATAAGTGAGGAAGATGTCTTATGAAAATATCTGTTTATGTTGCAAGTGCATTTAGCAAGGAGCATAAAGGCGGAAATAAAGCAGGAGTGGTATTTATTGAGAATACAAATACATTGACCACTACTCAAAAAATCGAAATAGCCAAACAACTGGGTTATGCGGAAACCGCATTTATATCAGAATCTGAAATTGCTGATTATAAATTTGAGTATTTTACTCCAAAAGAAGAAGTTGATTTATGTGGTCATGCCACAATTGGCTCTTTCGCGATACTGATGCATTTAAATAAACTTTTCAGGAATCGCTATACGATTGAAACGAACAGCGGTGTTCTTACTATCACTATAAAAGATGACATCATATTCATGGAACAAAATAAACCGAGATTCTATGATGTTGTATCTCCAAACGAGTTCATCGACTGTTTGGATAGTAAAGATATAGACAATAAATACCCAATTCAAATTGTCTCCACTGGCTTAAAAGATATTTTAATTCCTATAAAAAGCGAAATACAATTACATGCACTGCAACCTAATTTTGAAAAAATTAAAGAAATCAGTAAGTATTATAATGTTGTCGGGATGCATTTATATACTTTTAATGACAATCGAATTATATGCAGAAATTTTGCTCCACTATACGACATTAATGAAGAAGCAGCGACTGGAACTTCAAACGGTGCATTAGCTTGCTATCTTTATGAACAGCACTATTTGCAAAAAGAAGTCTATGTATTTGAACAAGGTTATTCTTTACACTCGCCTTCCGAAATATTAGTTAAATTAGCAACCAATACCAAGAATAAAATAGAAAAAGTTTATGTTGGTGGCAAAGGCTATTACTGTGAAACTAAGTGTTTAAATATAGAAAATATTGAGTGAAGAGCTTTTTTATCGATGCGAAGTTTGTTACTTTATTTTCTTTTAGAAATGTATGACTTACTTATAGTCAGTGATAAACTCTCATTTTTAAAAATTTAAAATAAAGACCGATTTATGTAATAATTCAAATATTGTTCATAATTTCACAAATTGTTTATGAAGTGTCATGTTATGATGAAGATGTAATGATGATTGAACACTTAAATTTGGTACAATAACTAGCCAAAGTAGTGAAGAAAGTAGTTGTGAGATAAACTCATTAAAATGCTAAAACACTAAAGGGGAGATCACATATGAAAGCAGTAGTGGTTAATAAAAACAGCAAAGCAAACATCGAAGTGATTGAAAAAGAATTACGTCCGTTACACTCAGGTGAAGCGTTAGTAGATGTAGAGTATTGTGGAGTTTGCCACACTGATTTACACGTTGCGAATCATGATTTTGGTAACACTGATGGCCGTATTCTTGGTCATGAGGGTGTAGGTATTGTTACGAAAATAGCTGATGATGTTACTTCACTAAAGATAGGTGACCGTGTAAGTATTGCATGGATGTTCCAATCTTGTGGACGTTGTGAATATTGCGTAACTGGTAGAGAAACATTTTGCCGTGAAGTTAAAAACGCTGGTTATTCAGTGGATGGTGGTATGGCTGAACAATGTATCGTTACAGCTGATTATGCGGTAAAAGTACCAGAAGGATTAGATCCTGCTCAAGCATCATCAATTACTTGTGCTGGTGTAACTACATATAAAGCTATTAAAGTATCAGATATTAAACCTAGTCAACCTATTGTAATCTATGGCTGCGGTGGATTAGGTAACTTAGCTATCCAATATGCTAAAAATGTATTTGGTGCAAAGGTAATCGCAGTAGACATTAATGACGATAAATTAGCCTTAGCGAAAGAAGTTGGTGCTGATATGACTATCAATCCAATTTCTCAAGGTCCTGCTGATAAAATTGTGCAAGAGAAGTTTGGTGGCGCTTATGCTGCGGTAGTAACAGCAGTCTCTAAAGTAGCCTTTAACTCAGCAGTTGATGCAGTACGTGCTTGCGGTAAAGTAGTTGCAGTAGGGCTACCAGTAGAAACAATGGACTTAAACATCCCACGACTTGTACTGGATGGAATTGAAGTAGTTGGTTCTCTAGTTGGTACTCGTAAAGATTTGGAAGAGGCGTTTATGTTTGGGGCAGAAGGAAAAGTAGTGCCGGTTGTTCAAACTTGTTCGCTAGATAAAGTACAAAATGTATTCGAAGAAATGGAACAAGGTAGAATTCAAGGGCGTATGGTAATTGATTTTAAAAAACATAATTGTGATTGCAAATAATTCACTTTAAATATAAAAAACATGAGTCTAGCAAAGGACATGTAAAAAAGTTAGACAGCATAAGAAGATGATCCCTGTATTTAATAGGGATCATCTTCTTTATTTTCTACTAATATCGATGCCAATTAATACTTCATTAATGAGAAATGATTAAAGGTTTACTTTATTTGCAAACGAAAAGGAATCTTTATGTTTAACAAATTTTTTATGATCTGGAACGTTTTGAATTGCTACAATTTGCGAATCTCTTGCTTTCAGTGCATCTTGAATCCCGATGGTCATAAGCTTAATAAATAGAATCGTAATAAAGAATGAAGCGAGAGTATAAAAAATAATCCACCATGAAAGATTCATTTCATTACGATTTAATCCAATAAGACCTGCCCAATCATTAGATAGAGAAACAGGTTTGAGCACTCCGTCATAGAGTTCACGCATTTGTATGCCGCCAATTACAATGTTAAGCAACGCTAAATGGATAACGAGTATGAGTGTTTGGACGATATGTTCCATAAATAATACAAATAAGCGGTCAAGTAATAAGACTCGTAAGTGTTTTTTTATAATATGAAAACGACTAGCCCCCAGTAATTGTGAACTTAAGATGTAATCTTGTTTCATAAATTCATCAACCTCTGAGGATATGTATAAAGAAAGTGTAGGCAGAGCGACGAAAATAAGTACGAGTACTTGATAAAACGTAAATGAAATATTTGGATCTACCCCATCAGCATTTGATGTGATTATAATATTAACGGGCGTGATGAGTATGAATGCGATAAATAGAGTTGGAATGTAATAAAAAACTTCTGAGCATGACTGGAAAAATCTCTTGAGTTTTGGAGCAAATAAACTTAAGAGGATTCCTATACATGTTCCGCATAAAATTCGAAAGAAGCTAATTGCCATGGCTAATAAAATAGTGAATTTTGCTCCTTCTACAATTTGTAAGAAAACAGACTCTCCAAAACGATCAGATCCAAAAGGTGGAATTAACGATGGCGGAAAGGGGGCCTTTCCAAGTAATTCGTTATTGTCATTGTAAAGTAACTGAGGAGGTTTTGGGATGTTATCTTTAAAGAACCAACTATAAATAAAACTAGCTGAAATAAGTATGAATAGATAAGTAAAGCCGATTAAAAAGCGTTTTGATTTCCAAATAGATTTCATAATGATACTCCTTTCAATTGCTTTTTCCATCTATTCATCATGAATGAGACTATTTGGAAAATAGCATAAAATGGTAAAATAATCATAACAAGTATGATAAATGCAGCTGGAGGTGAAACAAACGCCTTATTAAATAAAAATTGAATAATGCCTTCCATATTAAAAACAAATTCTAAAATGAATAAATTAGAAAGTAAGAAAACAAAAATCGTTTTTAAATGGTGGAAGAAGTGGATAGATATATTTTTGAATAAATGAATGCATAGTATATAACTTGATGAAAGGCCTTTTCCATATGCAACCTCTACGTAATGTTTTCCTTGCTCTTCTTTTATGTATAACACCATCATCCGAAACATTTGTAATGTAGGTAAGACAGCTAATGATAAAATAGGGAGTAAATAAGCTCGATTTTCATTAAAGGAAATAATAGTGACAGGAGATTCCCCAAATTTCTGAAGTACCCATATGAAAAATATTTGCAAACAGATCATCATCATCATATCAGGGACAGCTTCTAATATGAACACAATTCGGTTTATCCATTTTTTTATATAATCTTTTGCTAAAAAATAAAAAAATGCCATGCTAGATGATAAAAAGAGAGCAAGAAAAAAGGCTAAAAATAATATAGTAAATGAATATAGGTAAGGTTCTAAAACAGTTGGAAATAATGGTGTTTTTTTGAAATGGCCAAACTTCGGGTCTGATCCTATAATCACTAATGATTCAGGGGAAAAAACTTGTTTTAACATAGTAACGGTCTGATTAAAAAAATAAATTGGTTGAAAGGTAAATCCTTGTTGAGTGATAAATAAATAAGGTAAATTTAATAATAGTAAGAGTGATAAAAGAATTGATGAAAGCTTAATTGTGAATTGAGATATTTTATTTAACATTAAATCCCTCCGACATCTTTTTACAACATTATACAATAAATTTCGTGTTATTGTTTTTATTTTTCTGAAAAATAAAAATACTTTTCAGTTTTATAGTATGCAAGATATATTTACAAGATAAAAAAGTGATAGTAGGGGGCCACGCTCTATGTTTATCAAGATAAAAGACTAGTGAACCTAAAACAATAAATATGAGTAGAATGCACAGAATTCTCATTCTGCGGTTAGTTACTTTTCTTGGCTTGATGGTGATGTTACGTGACCGCTAAAAATGAATATTGCTTTTCAACTTTTTCTTCAAGCAAATAAGTAGAACGTATGGAGGATTATGTATGTGTTGTTAATGAGAGGAAAGAGTGTATTGCGTAACGAATATAACGTAATTTTACCGCATGGAAAAGCTAAATTTAGTATATAAGTGAAATGGAATGAGGGGATTTATTTTTGGTATGAAAAAAATTTTCTTTTTATAACTTGATAAATGAAAAAATATTTTATATACTAATTCATGTAAACGGTTTACTAAATCGTATTTTGCTAGTAATGAAGGGAAGATTCGCATGGAAACAAGGGGGAGAGTAATCGGGATTGATATCGGTACCACAAGTACAAAAACGGTTGTGTTCACAGAAAAAGGAAAAGTCATTGCATCACATGCAATCGATTACCCAATTATTCAACCGAATGTAGGATGGGCTGAGCAAGATCCTGATGTAATATGTGCCGCTGTATACAAAAGTGTAAGCGTTGCCATCGAAAAAGGTAATGTATTACCAGAAGATATTTCTTCAATCGGTATTAGTACAGCTATGCACGCATTAATTGCAGTAGATGAAAATGGTACGCCATTAACGCGTTCTATCATTTGGGCAGATAATCGAAGTACGAAGCAATCAGAAAAATTATTACAACAAATGAATGGGCATGAAATTTATAGACGTACAGGTACACCGATTCATCCGATGTCACCACTTTCTAAATTGTTATGGATGAAAGAAGAGGAACCAGAGTTATATACAAGTGCCTATAAATTCATTTCCATTAAAGAGTATGTGATTTACCAATTATTTTCACGCTACGTAGTTGATTATTCGATTGCTTCTGCTACAGGGTTATTTAATTTAGAAACATTAAACTGGGATGAAGATGTTTTAACTATGTTACATGTGTCATCAGAAAAATTATCAACCCCTGTACCAACTACATATATTTTATCAGGTATGAAGCCAGAGTTAGCACAGAAGATGGGGATAAGTGCAGAAACACCAATTGTCATCGGAGCAAGTGATGGGGTTCTTGCAAATGTAGGAGTTGGTGCGATATCACCGGGTGCGGCTGCAATTACGATTGGAACGAGTGGTGCGGTTCGAACAATCTCATCAAATATAAATACAGATGAGAAAGGGAGAACGTTTTGTTACGCATTAACAGATGAGCACTGGGTAATCGGTGGTCCAACGAATAACGGCGGAATATTACTGAGATGGTTACGTGATGAATTTGGTAGTCCAGAGCAAGAAGTAGCAAGAAAGCTCGGCATTGATCCTTATGATTTATTAATTAAATATGCAGAAAGCGTACCAGCTGGAGCGGATGGGCTATTGTTCTTACCTTTCTTATCTGGAGAACGCGCACCTTACTGGAATGCAAATGCTCGTGGTACATTCTTTGGAATCAATCTTCAACATAAGCGAGAACATTTTATACGTGCAGTGATGGAAGGTGTTTGTATGAGTGTATATTCAGTAGCACTCGCAATCAGGGATTGTACAGGGCCACTTACTGAAATACGAGTTTCAGGAGGGTTTGCAAAATCTGCATTTTGGAGACAAATGTTGTCCGATATGATGGGAAAAGAATTGCTTGTACCTGAAAGTCATGAAGCATCTGCGCTTGGGGCAGCGGCAGTTGCTTTATATGCTGTAGGAAAAATTGATTCTCTTGAAGAGGTAAAGGATTGGATTGATATTGTCCATCACCATGTACCGAATAAAGAAAATACGGCTATATATTTAGAAATGTTTTATATGTATGAACGACTTTACAATCGCTTGAAAGAAGAATTTGATTGTATAGCTGCTTTCCAACGTAAACAATAGGGGGATTGGGAGAAATGGTAGTTGGGATCGTACTAGCGGCAGTTGTCATACTACTTTTACTTATTACGGTAGTAAAATGGCATCCATTTGTCGCATTAATTTTAACAGCAATTGGTGTAGGATTAGCAATGGGAATGCCTTTAATTGGAACTTCACCAAAAGATCCAGGGATTATTGATTCTATTAAACTAGGGCTTGGTAATACATTAGGGTTTTTAGCAATAGTTTTAGCACTAGGAACGATGCTTGGAAAAATGATGGCCGAATCTGGTGGTGCTGAACGTATCGCTAACACATTAATTAATCGTTTTGGGAAGAAACGAGTTCACTGGGCGATGATGTTCGTTGCATTTTTAGTAGGGATTCCGGTATTTTTCCAAGTTGGATTTGTACTATTAATTCCGTTAGTATTTACAATTGCGTTAGAAACTGGGGTATCACTTATTACAATTGGTATTCCGCTAGTAGCAGGACTGTCAGTCGTACACGGACTTGTTCCACCGCATCCAGCGGCAATGGCGGCAGTTGGTATTTTTAAAGCAGATGTAGGGAAGACAATTTTATATGCGTTAATTGTCGGACTTCCAACTGCAATTATTTCAGGTCCACTTTACGGGAAATGGATTGGTGCTCGTATACATAAGGAAGTACCATTAGATATAGCGGAGCAATTTGTTGAAAAAGATAATAAAAAAGAGCTTCCTAGCTTTTGGAATACATTGTTTACAATTTTACTTCCAGTATTTCTTATGCTTGGTGCATCAATAGCAGAAGTTGCATTAAATAAAACGAGTCAACTAGCACAAGTATTACACTTTATTGGAGATCCGATTGTGGCTTTATTAATTGCAACCATTTACTCTTTCTTTAGTCTTGGATATGCAAAAGGTTTCTCAAAAGATAAAGTGTTACAATTTACAAATGATTGCCTTGGACCTATTGCAAACATATTGTTAGTGATTGGTGCAGGCGGCGCATTTAATAAAGTATTATTAGATTCTGGAATTGGAACGACAATTGCAGATATGGCGAAAGAATCACATATTTCACCGATATTATTAGGGTGGGGAATTGCGGCACTAATCCGAATTGCAACTGGATCGGCAACTGTTTCTATGATGACAGCAGCTGGTATTGTTGCGCCGATTGCAGCAAGCACACCAGGTGTAAATGTTGAATTATTAGCACTTGCAACTGGTGCAGGGTCATTAATTTTATCACACGTGAATGATTCAGGATTTTGGATGATTAAAGAGTATTTCGGAATGACTGTGAAAGAAACATTATTAACATGGACTGCAATGGAGACTATATTATCTGTAGTAGCACTTGGGCTAATTTCGATATTAAATATATTTGTATAGAATAGGAGATTGATTAATATGAAACTAGGTTTAATTGGATTAGGAAAAATGGGATTTCCATTAGCTGAACACTTATATGAAGACAAGCATGAAGTAGTTGTATACGATGTAAATAAAGAGCTTGTTGAAAAGGCAGGAAAACTAGGAATTACTGCACGTCATACATTAAAAGAAATGATTGCTGAACTAGAAGCTCCTCGTACAATTTGGGTAATGGTGCCTGCAGGAGAAGTTGTAGAGTCAGTACTAAAAGATGTATATCCATTATTAGATGAAGGTGATATCGTTATTGAAGGCGGAAATTCATTCTATAAAGATACGTTACGCCGTGCTGAAGAAGCAAAAAGCTTCGGATTACATTATGTAGATATCGGTACATCAGGCGGTGTAGAAGGAGCTAGATACGGTGCTTGCTTAATGGTTGGTGGAGAAAAAGAAATTTACGACCAATTAGAACCTTTATTTAAAGATTTAGCAGTAGAAAATGGCTATTCTTATGCTGGCCGTGTTGGTAGTGGTCATTTCTTGAAAATGGTTCATAACGGTATTGAGTACGGCATGATGCAAGCAATCGCTGAAGGATTTGAAGTACTAGATAAGAGTGACTTTGATTTCAATTATGAAGATGTTGCAAAAGTATGGGCTAACGGATCAGTTATCCGTGGTTGGTTAATGGACTTAACTGAAAAAGCATTTGCAGAAGATCCGAAACTAGATGGCATTAAAGGTGTAATGAACTCTTCAGGAGAAGGAAAATGGACTGTTGAAACTGCACTTGAACTTCAAGCTGCAGCACCAGTTATCGCTATGTCATTATTTATGCGCTATCGTTCTCAGGAAGATGATACATTCCATGGAAAAGTAGTTTCAGCATTACGTAATCAGTTCGGTGGACATGAAGTTGTGAAAAAATAAGGATGTTTTTAAAAAGAAACTTGTGTATAAGCGCAAGTTTCTTTTTTATAGTTTAAGAAATTACTAATTTAAAAATACCAATCAATCATCGTTTTTTTGTCACAAATGATAGCTTCAACGTTCATTGAATGAACAATATATTCTATATTTTCTTCTTTAGCTAATAATAAGGTTGTAAAGGAATCGTATATACTCATAAACGCATACTCATTATCTTCGCCAGTAATAATTAACTCATTATTGCTAATGTCCCAAATATCTAATGGAGTAGTATTATTTACCTGTAATAATCCGTTTGTATCAAGAATTGGTTCAGAGAAATATAGATTTTTTGCACCTTTAGAACCGAGGAGTTTAAGTAATTTGTGTAATAAAAATATAGACGTATAATCTTCTGTTGGATAATAAAGATCTTTTTTTAAGTTTGAATGTAGCTTTTCAGCTAAATCCTCTCTTTTATATTCTTCTGAAAGGGCACTAATGGAAGTCAACATGGCCATTGCTAGGTCTGCGTATGAATGTAATCCACTACAAGACATCATTTCCTTCCAAGAAACGGATTTCCCATTATAAATGATTTCTTCAGCGCTAGGATAGATGTGCTCATATGGTCTTTTTCTCACAGACTTTTCCCATCCTAAAGGCATTTGGATAAAAGGATGTAGCAATATAGCTGCAGATTTAAAGTTTCTTGGTAGTTGTTCTAAAATTGGTGATTTGTCATCTAGCCAAATGTAATCCAACAAAATATAACCTCCTCTTAGACTTTGAAATGTACGGATTCCCGTATTATGTTTTTTGTATTGATTGTATCAAATATAAAGCGAAGCATGAAATATGTCCCAACATAAAAGTAAGAATAAATAAAATGAAGTTTTCATAAATAGTAAAAGGGTGCTTATGTCATCAGTATAGCTAAGAAATGTTGTTACATATGAGAAGAGCGTGTTAATAAAATATGAGGTGGTTAAATGGGAAATGAGCAAGTGAAGTCTGTAAAGGAAGAAAAAAAGTTATGTCTTTGTATGATCGTTAAAAATGAGTCTAGAATTATGGAAAGATGTTTAAATGCAACAAAATCAATTGTAGACTTTGTTTCTATTTGTGATACTGGATCGACGGATAATACGCCTGAAATTATTGAAAATTGGTGTAAGGAAAATGAGATACCTGGGACGGTTCATCATGAGCCGTTTAAAAACTTTGGTTATAACAGAAGCTTAGCTGTTTCGTTAGCGCAAAAAACATACCCAGAAGCAGATTATTTATTAATATTAGATGCGGATATGATTTTAGAGGTTGATCCGAATTTCGATAAAACGAGCTTAACGGAAGATCATTATCTTACATTACAATATGATGTTCATATTAAATATTGGCTTACACGTCTTTTAAAAGCTTCTTTACCATGGAAATCTGTCGGTGTTACTCATGAGTATTGGGATATAGATCGTTCAAAAGTTGGAGCGAATTACAATACGAGGGTAGCTCGGTTAGAGACTCTTGTCGTGAATGATCCCGGAGATGGCGGGAGCAAAGCTGATAAATTTGAAAGAGATGAGAGGTTGTTGTTACAGGGAATAAACGACCCAGAAACAACGCCAGATTTGCATATAAGATATTTATTTTATTTAGCTCAGACTTATTTTCATTTAAGTCAATTTGAGAATTCAATTAAATGGTATAAAAAACGTGTGGAAGCAGGAGGATGGGTTGAAGAGGTATTCTATTCGTTATTGCGAATAGGATTTTGTTATGAGCAGTTAGCAAATCGTTCAGCAAATAAACAAAATGAAGTGACAGATGCTGATGAAAAAGAAACTGTTAAAGGGCAAGAAGAGCAATATTTAGCGTTAGCTGTTTTTTATTTTCAAAAAGCTTGGGAATATAGACCAACCCGGGCTGAACCATTATACCAACTTGCAAGGTTGTATCGATTACGATCTCAAAACAATATTGCTTTGATGTATGCTCTGCAAGGGAAGGAAATTCCTTTTCCAAAGGATGATCTACTATTTGTAGATTATCATGTGTATGATTACTTATTTGACTATGAAATTTCTATTAGTGCTTTCTATATACCTCATAAAAAGCATTTAGGGGCGGTGTCGCAAAAGTATTTGGAATCGATAAAAGAAAAGATTCCATTTCATATAGCAAATATAGTAGAGAATAATGCGAAATTTTATTAAATACATTTTCGATTAAAGGAGTAGTGGAGTAATCATGGAATTAATACGATGGGCGATTGAACTAGGAGAATCGGTGCATGGAAATACGTATGAAGAATTGATGCCACTACTAGACTATTATTATGATCGTGATCATTTAAAAGCGTATTGTATCGCAAATCTTCTTTTAAACATGGATGTATTAGATGAGGACCGGGAAAGAGTCGAATTAAGAAGATGCATCGCTGCTTATTATGCTGGATTATATAAAGTAGCAAGAAAACATGCAAATGAGTTGGTACTTAAACATCCGGATGTAGATCTATATAAAAATAATTTAAGATTAATGGAAGTTTATTTGAATAAAGAATATGATTATTGTCTTTTTATATGCCCAAAGACATACGGTAGTTTCATAGATGTTGCGCGAGCTTTAAAGTGGAGGTTGGAGCAGGAGGGAAATACAGTAATTATATCAGAAACAATACTGGAAAATGTAAAGAATACAGTTGTTTTTGGAGCACATACATATGCATATAACCCGAACCTTCTTCCGAAAGATGCAATTGTTTATAATTTAGAACAGCTATACGAAGGAAGTCCATATGCGCACCCCCTTTATTTAATATTATTAAAAGATAGAGTGATTTGGGATTATAGTAAACAAAATATAGAATGGCTTAAACAAAAAGGGGTAGGAAAAGAAATAAAACATGTAGAAATGAACTATGCTCCAACTTTGGAAATAAAAAAAGATGCGTTTGAAGATGAAATTATTGAAGATATTGATATTCTGTTTATAGGTGCTCTTAATCCGAGGCGACAAGCTATTTTTGATCATCTAAAAGCGATTGCCCCGAATTTAAATATAGTTTTTAAAAATAATGCGTGGGGAATTGTTAGAAATGAATTGATTGCTAGAGCTAAAATTATATTAAATATTCATTTTTATTTATCAGGAATTCTTGAAACACCTCGCGTGTCTTATGCAGTCGCAAATAAAAAATTTATTATTTCCGAAAATAGTAATCCAGAAGATGAGGTAGAGTGGCCAGGAATTGTGTTTACTCCGTACGAAAAAATAATTGAAAACGTAATGAAATATATAGAATTACCAGAAGAACGGAAAAGATTAGCGGAAAAAGCATATAATCATTTTGAAGCAAATGAAAGTTTAGGTACATTGAGCATGAGAGATGAAACAAAGTAATTGTACAAAACTCATACGAAAGTATGAGTTCTTTTTTGTTTATCATACTATTTTATGAAACAAGTTAACTCTTTATATTGTGTTTTGTATAGAAATTTCTGATAATATATAAGTAGAACTTGAAAACAAAGGGGAGAAATAATCATGAAACTAGTCATTATTAACGGTACACCAAGAAAATTTGGTCGAACTCGTGTGGTGGCAAAATATATTGCGGATCAATTTGAAGGGGAATTATATGATTTAGCAATTGAGGAGTTACCTTTATACAATGGAGAAGAGTCGCAACGTGATTTAGAGGCAGTAAAAAAATTAAAAACGTTAGTGAAAGCTGCGGATGGGGTTGTATTATGTACACCAGAATATCATAATGCGATGAGCGGTGCGCTGAAAAACTCTTTAGATTACTTAAGTAGTAGTGAATTTATTCATAAACCAGTTGCATTGTTAGCGGTTGCTGGTGGCGGTAAAGGTGGAATAAATGCATTAAACAGCATGCGAACGGTCGCTAGAGGTGTTTATGCAAATGCAATTCCAAAACAAGTTGTGCTTGATGGATTACATGTGCAAGATGGTGAACTTGGAGAAGATGCAAAACCATTAATTCATGATGTAGTTAAAGAATTAAAAGCATATATGAGCGTATATAAAGAGGTGAAAAAACAACTAGGAGTGGAATGATATGTCCTCACTTTATCATGATTCTCGCTTGTATTACATTCTAGGAGCCAATAGTCTATCTGCTATTGGTTCCGGAATTGTTATGATAACGATTCCTTGGCTGTTAATTAAAGAGAGTGGAGGAGAGACAACATTTGGTTATGTTTCTATCATTGCAACCCTCATTATGTTTTTATTAACACCATTCATTGGGCAAAGTATTGATCGTTTTTCAAGAAAATCTTTATTGCTATGTAACGAAGGAATCGGAATAGCCGTAATCGGAATAATGGTTATATGGGGATTTGCTGGGCAACCTTATCATTCTATTCACTATATTCTTATTTATATAGCCGGATCATTCTACTATTTATTGTTTTATCCTACAATATTTGCGTTCAACCAAGAGATATTTCAAGCAGAACATTATAAAAGTTTAAGTGGAACGATGGAAATACAAGGACAGTTAACACAAGTTATTTCTGGAGCGGCTGCGAGCTTCTTAATTGAAATTGTATCTTTGAAGTGGATTTTGTTAGTAGACATGTTAACTTTTGCTGGAGCATTTTTTCTTTTCTTATGTATACCGTACGTAAAGAAAAAAGAAGTGAAAAGAAAAATAACATTTAAGAAGCAATTGTTTGAAGGAATTCACTTTATGAAAAAACGTCCTAAGCTCTTTTGGTTCTTACTGGCCACTTATATGCCGTTTATAGGTGTTATGATGGCAAATTATTTAATACCAGTTTATATTTCGGATATACTTAAAGCCAATGCCTCTGTATACGCAATAGAGGGCACGATGTACGGTGTCGGAGCGGTTGTTGCAGGAATCTGTATTCCACTCATAATGAAATATGTAAAAACAGAAGTTTCAATCGTTATGACGATGTTCATTTATGTAATTTCAATTACCGTAATGATTATTGAACCTTCCGTAATTTTCTTATATGGACTTGCAATTTTTCATGCAGTTGGAAATGCGGGTACAAGAGTGGCGAGAAATGTATTGATGATGGAGGAAATTCCAAACGAAGTAATGGGACGTGTAGACAGCTTATTTCGCCTAATTGGTACTGGAATACGAATTGTATTATTAATGCTGTTTACAGCGGGTGTATCTAAAGCCGGAGTAATGCTTCCGTTTTACGTATTAAGCTGCATATTGATCTTCTCATTAGGAATCGCTATTTATTATGTACTATCACAACGTAAAGTAGCGGCGAATGTTTCTAATAAATCAATCGTTTAAAAAACACTTCTGCCGCCCTTTCTTTTTCTGTATAATAAAAAGAAAGGGAGTGCAAACTTATTTATGAACAAATGGATCTTTCTTATCATTTTATTATTACCGCCACTATACATCATTTATATGACGTTTAGAATGAACAAAGTTGCTCGTGAAAAGTTGAGCTATCACTCTCCGTACGTTCTTATACTGGGTGCAAAGTTATTTGGAGATAGACCGTCTTTATCTCTTCAAAATCGTTTGGATGTAGCGGTGGAGTATTTATTTTCCCATCCTGAAGCGAAAGTAATTGTTTCAGGTGGTCAAGGAGAAGATGAAGATATACCGGAAGCTCACAGCATGAGAAACTATTTAATGGTACACGGTATAGATGAGAGTCGTATTTTAATAGAAGATCAATCTACAAATACGTATGAAAACTTAAAGTTTAGTATGGATTTATATAATGTGAAACATGCAGTAGTTGTAAGTAATACGTATCATTTATATCGAACGAAAATAATTGCAAAGCGTTTAGGCATGAAGATGGAGGCACTAGTTGCTGAAACACCAATTCGTTCTAAGAGAAAAATGTATGTTCGCGAATATGCTGCTATTATGAAAACAATATTGTTCGACCGTTAGAGCTCAAATGTGAGCTCTTTTTTAATTTAAAAGCGTATCATTTGAAATGAATGCCATATTCCATCAAAATAAAGGAAACAACATTAAAGGAGTTGTATTTGTGATTCAATTTAATCATGTGTCAAAATCGTATGAAGATGGCACGAAAGCAGTGGATTCATTGCATTTAGAAATTAAAAAGGGAGAATTTTTTGTTCTCATCGGTCCGAGTGGATGCGGGAAAACAACGACAATGAAGATGATTAATCGTTTAATCGAAACGACTGAAGGATCGATTTTAATCGATGGGAAAGATATTCAACAATATAATATAAACGAATTACGTTGGGATATAGGATACGTGTTGCAACAGATTGCTTTGTTTCCTCATATGACAATTGCTGAAAATATTGCAATTGTTCCTGAAATGAGGCAATGGAGCAAAAAAGAAATTAAAGCACGCGTCGATGAATTGTTACATATGGTTGGATTAGATCCGGATATTTATCGAAATCGTATGCCTGATGAATTGTCAGGAGGACAAAAACAACGTGTCGGTGTCGTGCGAGCATTAGCTGCAAACCCGAAAATCGTTCTTATGGATGAACCATTTAGTGCGTTAGATCCATTAAGTAGGGAACAGCTTCAGAAGGATATTGTACAGTTGCAAAAAAAGATTCAAAAAACAATCGTATTTGTAACACATGATATGCAAGAAGCATTATCACTTGGAGATCGCATTTGTATTATGAAAGAAGGAAAAGTTGTTCAACTAGATACACCAGAAGGAATTATACATAATCCGAAAAATGAATTTGTAGAGGAGTTTATTGGAAATCGCGGACGAACTTGGTATCAGGGGAAAAGTATAGCAGATGTATTGCCGCTTGATCAAAGTGTGCAATTAGAAGGGCAGGCGCTATCATTACATTCTTCTTTACAAGAAGCGTTAGTTCGTGTGCGTGATGAGGAGGTCGTTCCAGTTGAAAAAAACGGTCAATATATTGGAGCGTTAACAAGTCGTCATATTGTCAATTACATTGTTGAACAAATGAAGGAAAGAGGCTAAACAGTGACTAATTTTATACAAACGTTCCAAGAACGAAAAATAGAATTACTAACTGCATTAAGTGAGCATTTACAAATATCGCTTATTTCATTATTTTTTGCAGTAATTATAGCGGTGCCACTTGGCATCTTATTAACAAGAAAAGAACGAATGGCTGAATTTATAATAGGAACTTCTGCAGTAATGCAGACAGTGCCATCACTTGCATTACTCGGACTATTAATTCCATTAGTAGGAATCGGAAAACTTCCAGCGATTATCGCATTAGTTGTGTATGCACTATTACCTATTTTACGAAATACATATACAGGAATAAGGGAATTAGATGAATCTCTAATAGAAGCCGCGAAAGCTATGGGGATGAATAGTTGGAGAAGATTGTGGAAGGTAGAACTTCCTCTTGCATTGCCTATCATTATGGCCGGTATTCGTACAGCGATGGTATTAATTGTTGGAACGGCTACATTAGCAGCTCTCATTGGTGCTGGTGGGCTCGGTAAGCTTATACTATTAGGTATAGATCGAAATGATCATGCACTTATCATTTTAGGGGCCGTACCAGCCGCGTTACTCGCTTTATTCTTTGATATAGTACTTCGCATACTTGAACGACCGAAACGCTCTTCTAAGCGTGTTATATTGACGATATGTATTGTTTGTATAATGATTGCTTCTCCATTTCTTTGGAGTACAGAAAAGAAAGATATTGTTATTGCGGGCAAACTTGGATCAGAACCTGAAATTTTAATTCAAATGTATAAGCAGCTTATTGAACAAGATACAGATTTACACGTACAATTAAAACCAGGTCTTGGAAAAACAGCATTTGTATTTGAAGCGTTGAAATCAGGGGAAGTAGATATATATCCAGAATTTTCAGGAACAGCTTTATCTACTTTCGTGAAAGAAGAACCAAAGAGTACAAATCGTGATGAAGTATATGAGCAGGCTCGCATTGGAATGGAAAAGAAATATAATATGATTATGTTGAAGCCAATGGAGTATAACAATACATATGCACTAGCTATGCCGAAAAAAATAGCAGATCAAAAGAATATAAATACAATTTCTGATTTAGGGAATGTTGCACAGGAAGCCAAAGTAGGATTTACATTGGAATTTGCTGATCGTGAAGATGGTTATAAAGGAATGCAAAAATTATATAACTATAAGTTCTCGAATGTTAAAACGATGGAGCCGAAGCTGCGTTATAGCGCAATTGAATCTGGAGATGTTAACGTAATTGATGCATATTCAACAGATAGTGAATTGGAGCAATACGGACTGAAAGTGCTGAAAGATGATAAAGGGTTATTCCCACCTTATCAAGGAGCACCATTATTAAGAAAAGAAACGTTACAGAAATATCCTGAACTTGAAAAGGTATTAAATAAATTATCTGGAAAGATTACAGATGAAGAAATGCGAAAAATGAATTATGAAGTTAACGTAAATGGTAAAAGTAGTGAAGAAGTCGCAAAACAATTTTTACAAAAAGAGAAGTTACTTCGTTAAATTTACAAGAAATATACAAATTTATATGTTTGAAATGACCGTTCATTACAAAATGAGCGGTTTTTTTGTGCATACTTATACATTTTTTCAAAAAAGTATTCCATTTTTGCTTATTTTCTTTTAGAATAAGTAATGTTTTCCTGAAAAAATATAAGAGAAACGTCTATTAGAGAAAAAGGTGACTTTAATAGTTGAACGAACATAACACCTAGAATGACAGATGGGGTGGTACAAATAGAAAAGAAGTTAGGATTTTTTCCATTAATCGCATTAGTAGTTGGAACAATGGTTGGTGGCGGTGTTTTTAGTTTACCGCATGATTTAGCAGTAGGAGCAAACAGTGGTGCAATAATAATTGGCTGGTGTATTACAGCGATGGGAATGATTCCACTTGCGCTCGTATATCAAACGTTAGCAAGACAAAAACCGGAACTTGAAGGTGGAATTTATAGTTATGCACGTGCTGGTTTCGGTGAATATATTGGATTTAATAGTGCTTGGGGATATTGGCTAGCAGGAATCTTAGGTAATGTCGCAACAATTATGTTACTGTTTAGTACATTAGGTTATTTTTTTCCAATTTTCAAAGGAGGAAATAATGTTGCGTCTATCGTTGGGGCATCACTTTTATTATGGACACTTCATTTTTTAATTTTATTTGGAATCCGTGAAGCTTCTATTATGAATGTGATCGCAACAATAGGGAAGTTAGTTCCAATCGTTTTATTTATTGTTGTAATGGTAACAGCCTTTCGCTGGGACACATTTACACATGATTTTTGGGGAGAAGGAACGATCTCACTTTCCGCTATACTTGGTCAAGTGAAAAATACAATGCTTGTAACACTTTGGGTTTTCATTGGAGTTGAAGGAGCGGTTGTATTATCTGGAAGAGCGAAGAATAGTCGAGATGTTGGTAAGGCAACAGTATTGGGACTTATTTTAGTAATGTCCATTTATATTTTAATTTCTGTCCTGTCAATGGGAGCTATGACAAGAGGCGAACTTTCTGTGTTAGAAACTCCGTCCATGGGACATGTATTAGAGCACGTTGTTGGTCCATGGGGTGCAGTTGCGATTAACATCGGATTAGTTGCTTCACTTGTCGGTACATTAATTGGCTGGTTTTTACTTGTTTCTGAAATTTCTCATGTAGCAGGAAAAGATGGCGTATTTCCGAAAGTCTTTACGAAAACAAATAAGAAGCAAACACCGCACATGGCATTATGGATTTCAAATGGTGTTGCCCAAATTATATTTATCATCGTTTTGTTTTCGGAATCAACATATCAAATTATGTATTTCATTGCATCAACATCAATTTTATTACCATATTTATTATCAGCGTTATTCCAATTTAAATTAGTCATTACAAACGAACTAAAAGACGCTAAATTAAAAAACGGAGCGTTAGCTTTAATTGCTTCTATTTACTCTGTATGGCTTCTTTATGCAGCTGGTTTAAAGAATTTACTACTCGTTTCAATTGTGTATGGAATTGGAATTATTGTTTACACGTTTGCAAGAAAAGAACAAGGGAACCGTTGCTTTGTAGGTGCAGAGAAGTATGTGATGTGGGCAATTATTGTTGCGGCTATCACATCAATATATATGTTATTAACTGGAAATATAAAAATGTAAAAAGTCCTTTTCATTTAAAGGGCTTTTTTCTTTGTTTAGAGAATATTTACTACATAAGATATTCAGGAGGGATGAGAATGGAAGAAAAAGAACAGTTGTCTAGAATAATTGATTTAGCTAGTGAGTTAAGGAAAGTATTAGTGCAAGAATCTTTTTTTAATCATCATCCTGAACTAAGAGGAGTCATTGAAAATTTAGCAAGTTCTGTTGAAAATTTGGCGGAATTACAAATAAGTAAAGATGAAAACGCTGAAGATCGATTACGTTACGTACTTGCGAAAATGAAAATTGCTCATAATGCAATTTTACAAGAGAAAAAAGCATTTCCTTCTCATTAATATAAGTTTTTATTTTGAACCTGGCGGATAACGTCAGGTTTTTTATTTCTAGTTTTTCGTTTCTTTCATACACTAAGAATAGTATGAAAAAAGAAGGTGACTAAGGTGAAATTACATAAAGCTCTTCAGCCAAGTTTTATAAAACGAATGTACTATATGAGATTTTTAGGGAAATTTACAAAAGCTGAGAAAGAGAAGAGTGGAGAGAATTTCTTTGTACACTGCTTATCGCCAATACCATTCACTTTACAGGAACAATTTACAAATGAACCATATGTATTTGAAGGGTTATGTAGCAATAAAAAGAATGAAAAAATCTTTTCGGAATTAAAGAAGAGGAAATTAGAAAAGCAATTAGTAATGTTTCGTCTTTATTATGAAAGAGGAAATGTATACGTGGAGTTAATATGTACAGAAGAACCGAAAGAAATAGCAAGCAGCTATAAAATGATTCCGGCACCTAAAGTTACAAATCATAAAAAAAGAGAATCTTTAGAGCGAAAACTTAGCAACGGTTATTTATCATTTCTTATGCCAAAATTTCCGAAAGACTTTGAGCCTCCCGAATTATTGTGGCACGATGGAAGACTGTACGGAAACATATCCCTAAAGTCATCAATTAGCTCAATCGCCTATTTTGAACAGAAACGTGAATGTAAATATATAAACTGCAGTGACTGGACGAAGTATGTAGAAATAGCGGTAGAAGATCAATTATATTTTGTAAGTGATTATGTATATGAGCAATTAAAAAAACGAATGCATGAAGAAGGTAAGCTAGTTGAAGTAGAGGATATAAAAATACAAAAAGATGAATGGGAATGGGATGAGCGTGAATCGTCCTTTTTACAGTATGTACAAAGTATGGTGCATAATAAAGGGTTATATTTGGATGAAACGGATATTTATAATTTCCATATAAGTGTAAAAACAAATATGTTAACGATTCTTGGTGGTATACCGGGCGTTGGGAAATCACGTTTTGTGCAAACTTATGCAGAAGCATTAGGGTTACAGTATGGGGAAGAGTTGGTTTGGATTCCAATTTCGCCATCGTATCAAGAACCACATGATTTACTTGGTTACCTTCATCCAAATGGTACTTTTATTGAATCTGAAGCGAAGTTAGTTAGGACGTTAATGAAGGCGAAAGAAAATCCAAATCAACTGTATATAATCGTTTTTGATGAAATGAACATGTCTCATATTGAGCATTGGTTTACTCCGTTTCTATCTGTTCTTGAACTTGAAACAAAAAATCGTATTTTAAACTTGTATGAGGGTGTACAGGACATAGAGAATTCAATTCCATCAACAATTGAAATTGGAGAAAATATTATATTTGTAGGTACTGTAAATTTTGATGAAACAACGAAAGAGCTCTCTGATCGATTATTAGACCGAACGAACCTAATAACGTTACAGAAAATTCCGTTTTGTGAGATGGGCATGGAACAGGGGAAAGTCGTATTACATCCACCTTTGAAAGTAACGGCGGGAGAATTTCGGATAAATTGGATGAGAAATAAAGCGATGATTGAAGTGTTTTCTGAAGAAGAATTAGAGCTATTAGATAAGTTGCATGTCGTATTGTCATCACATGACGCGTCTAAGGGAATTTCTTTCCGATGTGCAAATGCAATTGCGACTTATTTGCAAAACATACCGTTTCAAAATAACCATACCTATATGATTAGTAGAGAAGAGGGGTTTGATTTACAAATAAAGCAGCGTGTATTGACGAAAATCAGAGGGACCGAAATGATGGTTGGGCCTTTACTTTCTGAAGAAGCAAAAAGGGGGGCGACCTTAGTACCTCTTTTGCAATCTACACTTGCAAACAGAGTATCTACATTTGAACACTCTTTAGCATATATACGAGAAAAACGTAGAGAACTGGAGTTGTATGGATATGCAAAATGAAGGGCGTTATGAAACAAAAATCGTTGATACGAATGAAACGCTCCCTTTTGTATTAAAGTTAATCATTGGAAATGAGGGGAAAGGAGATTATATTTTATTAAATCGTCTTTGTACATCTACTACAGCATTAGTTCAATGTATTTATAAAGTACAAGAATTAAAACCAATAAGATTGCAGTACAATTATGAAATCCCAATGAATATTACTTTTATATGGAATAAAGTATATGAGGGACAGAAAAATATAAAAGAGGCTCAATATGAAATAAATGAAAAAAAACAAAGAGTATTAATATATGAACACGGGAAAACAGAATTCTTTTATCCATGGCGCTGTGGTCTATACCATTTTGAAGTGCGTATAGAAGATACAACGTATTATGGCGCATTTCAAATCGTACCGAAAAACTTTTTTGATGATCAATTTGAAATGATTCAAGACTATGTGAAGTCAATTTTAAATGAGTTGATTTTGGATAGAGGTTACTATAAAAAAACCTTCTCTGCACTTAGCGATATTGAGGATTCTTCTTATTTAGTGTTACTTAGAAAGTTACCGCAAAAAATGAAAATGATAAAGCAAATCTTTAAGAAAATAGAATCAAGCTCAAAATTTATAAATGAATATAAATGGGAAGGAAAAGAGCGAAAGCCAACAAGAAAAGGAACTATAGTGGCAGAACGAAAACCTTATGCCAAACATTATAATCGTAAGTTTATGGAACAAAAAAATAGTAAGGAAAATGCATTTCTTAAATATAAAGCGATGCAATTTTATCATTATTTAATTGAAGCTAAAAGTTTTTTACGTCAAACAATTGAAATATTAGAAAGAGAAAAAAAGAAAAAATCAGAAGAGTTTCAAGCTGTAAAAACGATTATACAAACAATTGAGCGTAATGGATCAGTAACCGATAGAGAGAAGCAAAAATATAAAAATATACATTTACTAAAAGAAGCCGATTTACGAAAGAGCTCAATGAAAATACAAGAATATAAAATATTGGCGCATATTGTGCATGAAAATGTACAATACTTTCAAATGTTAATGCACTCTTCATTTTGGAGGGAAGTTACTGAAACAAGTAACATGAACTTACATGATTTACCGATACCACATCAACAATTACTACATCATTTAGAAGTACTCCCGCAATATACGGATCAATCTCCATCATTATTATTTGTTTATAAGCCAACGTTTTTAGTGTATGAATATTACGCTTTTTTTATCGTTATTTCACTTTTAGAGCAAATTGGTTTTGAGGCTAGAAACTCCATCCGTGAACAAATACAAGAACATTTTTATGTAGATGGATTACAAGATGGAACGACAGTAGTTTTAGAACGAGATGATATAAAGGTGCATGTCGCATTTAATGACTTAATTGAAACACATCCTCTTATTGCATTAAGTAAAGGTAGTAATTTTTACAATGGTGAGGATACGAAGAAGCCAGATATTCGCTTAGACTGTTATGTAAAAGAAGATGGGAAATACGTATATAAATCTTCTATTATTATTGAAGTGAAGTATAGTCCAATGTACAATATTTTTCAGCACGTCGGAAATACGAAAGCAACTGAGCAAATGTATAAGTACTGGTCTATAAAGTATGTAGAAGAACAGGATGGAAAGCGAGTCTATTATCGAAGGTCAATTTATGAAGTCATTTGTGTATATCCAGGAAGCCATATGCATAGTAAAAAAATTGAGTCTGGATGCGGTGTTTTCTTGCAGTTATATCCATATAAGACGAAACAAGGGGAAGAGAAATTAGCTGGAAAACATGGGATGGTACAAATTTTTGAAAAATGGCTAAAAAGCATTAAGAAGTAAAAGAAATCCTTTTTCATAAAGGATTTCTTTAGATTAAGAAGAATTATATGCTGTATGGAAAGAAACGTAGTGTAATTTAGATTTGAAAAGTGCTACAAATGTGTTATTAAAAGGAATGTGAGCGCGGGATAAAAGTCGATTAAATTGGAATCTAATTCATTTTGCAGAATATAATAAGTCATAAATATTTTTAGTTGCATACGAAGATTTGTTCTTATATGATAGATAGTGAAAGCGTTATCAAAAAAACAGAGCGGCGATGGGAAAGGCGGTTAAATATGTTCCAGCGTGTTCAAACAAAGGAAGAACATTTTGGGTTCGAGCAACTATGGGGAGATTTTTGTGAAGAAAGAAACTTAATGTTCGTAGAACGTAATTTAAATCCATCACGATTTTTATTAATAGAAGATGAACATCCTATTGGTACAGTAGAATGTATTAAGTATACGGTACCTGAACAATCGAATTCTGAGTTTTTCTATCCGTTTTCTAAAAATGATTTAGTAAAAGATTTGAAGAATGTATATGAAATAGGCAAGTTAAGTATTTCGAAAACGTCTCGTGGAAGAGGACATTTCAAAAGGCTAACAGCTATTTTATTTATACATGCGTTAGAAACAAAAGCTGAATGGTACATTGCAGCAGTAACAAAAAGAATGTATATGTATTTACTTACACTTGGTTTTCCAATTGAACCAATAGATAATCCTTTTCAGTTTCATGATACTTTACAAGGTGTACCAGTAAGAATTCATGCTCGAAAAGGGGTTACGCATTTGTATTCTTTAAAAGAATTTCGTGATGTGATTCAAGGGAATGCTCATGCACAGGCATTAATTACAGAATACAGTAAAAATATTATGTTAACGAAATAAAGCGAAGTGAATATGTATAATAAAGAGAATAATATTTGTATAGGATATAACTCTTCATTAAAAAAGACCCTTATTATTTTAATAAGGGTCTAAAAATTATAATCCAAATATACTAAAAATCATTTTGCGGCGCTTCGGTTTCTTTTCTCGTTCATATGTTGGTTTTGAATCCGGAGTAATATAAATGGGTTCTTCTTTCGTTAGGGCAGCTTCTAACTTTTGAATTCGCTCTAACATTTCCTCCATTTCACGACGGTGTTGTAAAAGTTGGTACGTGACGACATCATTTGCCTTATCTTGCATTTGTTCTTCCATTCGATCAAGTCTTCTCGTAATAGTGTTTAATTGATTAGCTAATTGCTCAAAATCATTCGATGATATGTTTTGAACAATTGTATTAACTTGAGTTTTTAATTCCTCAACTTCATTTGAGGAAGCCTTTTGAGTAGATTGAGAATTTTGAGATTGCTCTATTTGAAATCGATGGTGTTCTAACATTTGATCGACATCCTCTTGTGTGAAAATAAAGTGGCCATATTTGTTTTTCTCTATCGTAAGATTTAATTGTTGCGCGATCCGGACAACAGCCTTTGGGCTAACACCTAATTTCTTTGCGATAAATGGTGTTTTATATTCCAAAATAATCCCTCCTATATATATCCTGTTGAATGATTTCGAGCTATGAAGTAAGTTCCCTTCTAGTGCGACAAAAGAAGTGTGGAATCGGCAAAGAAAGTGTTTTTTCACGAAATTGAGTTGAGGAGAATAGTTCTTTTAAATAAAAATGTCTTATCGTAACATTTAGAATAATTTGACGAGTGTAAATGAATTAGATTATCATAATGATAAATATCTTTTTTATGTATGCATATAATATATAAAAAGGTGGTTGCTAATGTAGAATTTTGTTAGAGTATTAGAATGCTTACTTCACTTGAATAAAATTAAGTAGGAGGTGGCTTCCTTGCTTACAAAGTAAGTAAGGAAAAGTATTTGGACATATATAGTATAAGTATAGTGATTGTTTTAATTGCCTTAACGGCATTTTTCGTTGCAGCAGAATTTGCAATTGTTAAAGTGAGAAGTTCACGAATTGACTATTTAATTGCAGAAGGAAATAATCGTGCAACATCGGTCAAAACAGTCATTACAAACTTAGACGAATATTTATCTGCTTGTCAGTTAGGAATTACAGTTACAGCTTTAGGAATTGGGTGGTTTGGTAAACCTGCGTTAAAGCAAATGTTTGATACGCTTTTTGCAAATTGGAATATCTCTACTCAACTAGCAGACATTTTTGCTGTAACTTTAGTATTTTTGTTAATTACTTTTTTACATGTTGTAATAGGGGAATTGGCCCCAAAAACATTTGCAATTCAAAAATCTGAACAAGTGAGTTTGCTTGTTTCTAAGCCGTTAATTTTCTTTTATCGTATTGCATTCCCATTCATTTGGCTATTAAATGGTTCAGCTCGAATCATTACGAAGCTGCTAGGGCTGAAACCGCCGAAGGGGCATGATGAGGTTCATTCAGAAGAAGAATTACGGTTGTTAGTTTCAGAAAGTTATAAAAATGGTGAGATTAATCAATCTGAATATAAATATGTAAATAAAATTTTTGAATTTGATGATCGGATTGCAAAAGAAATAATGGTACCTCGAACTGAAATGAATATTATAAGTAAAGAAATGCCTGCTGAAGAAGCTTTGCAAAAAATGTCTCGCGAAAAATATACAAGGTATCCAGTTGTCGATGGCGACAAAGACCACGTAATAGGTTTTGTGAATTTTAAAGATATTTTTACTGAGTTTGTACAACATAAAGCTGTTAATAAGAAGACAGTAGAGCAATATGTGAGACCAATTATTTTAGTTATCGATTCTATTCCAATTCATGATTTGTTTTTAAAAATGCAAAAAGAAAGAACACATATTGCTATATTGATAGATGAATATGGTGGGACATCTGGACTTGTTACTGTTGAAGATATTTTGGAAGAAATTGTTGGAGATATTCAGGATGAGTTTGATACGGATGAGCAGCCAGAAATTCAAAAGGTTAGTGAAACGAAGACGATACTAGAGGGAAAAGTACTTGTTAGTGAAGTGAATACGTTATTTGGTTTAGGGATTGATGATGATGGTGTTGATACAATCGGTGGTTGGATTTTAACGAAGAATATAGAGATTGCTGAAGAGGATTCCATTGAAATTGAAAATTATAAGTTTTGTGTGAAAGAATTAGATGGACATTATATAAAAAGATTAGAAGTTACAAAGATAGTAGAATCGATTGTTATTTTAGAAGATGAAAAACAAATTTCGTTACAAGAGCAAATTAGCTCGTAAACTCTGCTATATAGCAGAGTTTTTTTGAGCATAATGTTTTTTGAGGGATAGGGGCTATGATACAATGACATAAGTTGAACCTTTCACTAGGTGAAGTATTGTTGTATACATATATTTGGAAGGAGAAGAAGTATGAAAAAGCATTTATATATAAACGGAAGTTGGAAATCTGTAAACACGTATAAACCATTATACGCACCATATTCTGAAGAAACATTAGCGGAAATTGCACAAGGAACGGAAGAAGATGTAAAAGAGGCTGTTACTGCTGCAAAAAATGCAATGATAAAAATGAATAAATTATCTGCATATGATCGTGCGACTATTTTAGAGAAAGTTGCACAAAAAATGGATGAAAGAAGAGAAGAATTTGCAGAGATTATTGCAAAAGAAGCTGCAAAACCAATACGTGCTGCAAGGGGAGAAGTAGATCGTACTGTTCAAACGTACAAATTTGCAGCTGAAGAAGCGAAGCGTATATATGGTGAGACATTGCCATTAGACGCCGCACCTGGTGCAGATGGGCGTATTGCATATACAATCCGAAAGCCGATTGGGGTTATAGGGGCTATTACACCATTTAATTTCCCATTAAATTTAGTAGCGCATAAAGTTGGACCAGCAATCGCTGCCGGAAATACAGTTGTATTAAAGCCAGCTGATCAAACGCCATTATCATCTTATGCATTAGTTGAGTTATTTGAAGAGGCAGGATTGCCAAATGGAGCTTTAAATATCATTTCTGGCCCTGGCCCCACGGTTGGTGAGGCAATCGTCAAAAATGATTACGTTGCTTCTATTACTTTTACCGGAAGTCCAAAAGTTGGAATCGGAATAAAACAAAAGGCTGGGCTAAAACGAGTTACGTTAGAACTAGGCTCAAATGCTGCTGTTATTATTGATGAAGATGTAGAGTTAACAGATGAAATAATTGAACGTGTAAAATGGGGAGCATTTGTTAATAATGGGCAAGTTTGTATTTCAGTACAACGTGTTTTTGTACATGAAACGAAAATACATGAATTTCTCTCAAAGCTAAAGAAAGCGATGGAATCAGTTGTTGTTGGTGATCCATTGCTTGAGGAAACGGATGTATCAGCTTTAATTTCAGAAAAAGATGTAGAGCGAATTGATATGTGGGTTCAAGAAGCAATTAAGGAAGGAGCAACTGTTTTATGTGGTGGTAAGAAGCAGGATGCAAGAATTTTTGAACCGACTGTATTAACAAATGTTCCAGATCATGTATCTGTGCAGTGCCAAGAAGTATTCGGTCCACTCATGACAGTAAATACATTTAAAGAATTTGATGAAGCGATTGAGCAAGTAAATAATTCGCGTTACGGCTTACAGGCAGGAGTATTTACAAATAATTTATTTAAAGCAATGCGTGCAATTGATGAGCTAGAGGTTGGTGGTGTCATGATTAATGATATTCCAACGTTCAGAGTAGATCATATGCCTTATGGTGGTGTGAAAGAAAGTGGCACGGGACGCGAAGGAATTAAATATGCAATAGAAGAAATGACAGAAATGAAATTAGTATGTATTAAAAAATAAAGTGGAAAAACTTAAAACTTGCACTAAAAAACGAGTAGGAAATGTTTACGATTCCATACTCGTTTTTTACGCTTCTAGTAACTATTTAATTAAGTGTAACTTTTACTTCATTTCTTGTTTGAAAATAGTATCTTCTACATAAATTTGTTCTTTATCTATAGCAGTAGCATGAGTTAATACTAAACCGATTGGTGTTTTTGTATCTTTATTTTGAACAATTGTAAAAGGAACATTTTTTTCGTTTGCTAATTTAATGTATTTTGATAAATGTGGGTAAGCAATGCCACCATTTAGGAGGAGTTGTAATGATTGAGAAGAGCGCATGCTACCCGCCACTTCAGAGTATACATTACTTTGCATTACTTGACCGATTGTTAAAGCGATTTCCACACGCTCACGTAATGTAGTTAAATACATATTACGTTCTTCTGGTTTGTTTTGCTTTTGGCCGTAAATGCCTTCTTGGAGATAATCTTCCACATTTTTATTTACCATATTTTTCACACCTTTCATTTTCTATTGTACGCAAGAATTAAAAATGATGCAAAAAAAAGTCGTTTTGACTACGGAAATAATGAAAATATGTGAAGGAAAAAGGGGATTTGTATACAATTAGTTAAATAAGAAAGAAAAAATAATTTTATCAACAGAAATTAACAAAATGTGACAAAAATCTATTAACGAATCGTATTTTTTGTGTTAATATTCAAAATATAAAGGGTATTCGTCGTATGGAAATGGAGGGAATGGAGGTTTTTCCAATCGATAAGGATATTAAAGAAATATTTTGTTCACACTTGAAAAACAATAGGCACCAATTCGTAGAGAACTGGAAAAACAAAATGATAATTTCCGAAAAAGATCCATTTAAACTAGAAGTAGTTCAAAATGGAGAGGATTTACTAGAGTTAATTATCGAACTTACTATGGAAGATAAAGATATAAATTATCTTCAACCGTTATGTGAGAAAATTGCTATTGAACGTGCTGGAGCAGATGCGAATATTGGAGATTTTGTTTATAACGCAAACGTGGGAAGAAATGAACTTTTCGAAGCGATGTGTGAATTAGATGTTAGCGCTCGTGAATTGAAACCAATTATGGCAAAAATACATACTTGTTTTGACAAATTAATTTATTATACCGTTTTAAAATACTCGGAAATTATATCGAAGAATTTAGAGGAAAAACAGCAATATATTAACGAAACACATAAAGAAAGGCTGACGATTTTAGGGCAAATGTCAGCTAGTTTTGTACATGAATTTCGTAATCCGCTTACTTCCATTATGGGGTTTGTTAAATTATTAAAGGCGGATCATCCGAGTTTATCGTATTTAGATATTATTTCGCATGAATTAGATCAATTAAATTTTCGTATTTCGCAATTTTTACTCGTATCGAAAAAAGAAATGTGGAATGAATCGGAACGGTTTTGGCTTAATGACTTGTTTCAAGACATTATACAATTCTTATATCCGAGTTTGGTCAATGCGAATGTTTTGATTGAAAAGAATTTACCGTATCCAATTCCGCTTGTTGGTTATCGGAGTGAAGTGAGACAAGTATTTTTAAACATATTAATGAATTCAATTGATGCTCTTGAATCAATGAAAGAAGAACGAAAAATTATCATTGATGTATTTGAAGAAGATCAAGCTATTCGAATTGTGATAAAAAATAATGGACCAATGATTCCAGCTGAAAATGTAGAAACGATTTTTGAACCATTTGTAACTACTAAAAAGTTAGGAACTGGTATTGGATTATTTGTATGTAAACAAATTGTGGAAAAACATAATGGATCCATTATGTGTCGATCAGATAACGATTGGACAGAATTTCAAATTGCATTTCAAAAATAAACAGTCTACACCAAATGAATGGTGTAGACTGTTTTAATTTGTGAGTATAACGGCTTCTAATTTAGGATCTTTAGTTGAATAACCTACTATTGAAATTGTATAAATAACATTTGGTTCAACATTGAATTTTGGTATAGTCAATAAAACGTTTTTATTATCTGCGAGTGAAATTTCAATATCTGCTGTACCAGGGCTAACTTGCAAAAAATCTGTTATTTGTTTAAAGAGTACATTTTCAAATAAATGATCCCCATCTTTTAAATCTACGTTTACAACAGGGGTATCTGGAGAGAAATGTGCAAACCGTATTTTGGCTTGACCAGCTGGTAAATGTGTATTATCAAGTATAGGCTGTAATTGTAGGTGATTATCACTATTTATTGCAGCAAGAGTATAAGTATGATTTCCCATTATTGGTACCAACGCTGAAAAGATTGGAGTTTCATTTCCGACAGGAACAATATCTATACGGTATTTACCTTGCACTAATGATAAATAAGGGCTGAATTGCTTAAATGAAATATTTTTAATAACCTTTTGTCCGTTTACTAAAATGTCAACCGCTGGTATATTTGGATCGGCATGAAAAATTCTTATATGTGACGGTAAAGCAGCTTCTTGTGAGTCTCTTGTTTCATACGCCTGTACAAGTTTTGATAGTGCATCGTAATATTTCATATATAATTCTATATATTTTTTAGGATTACGAAACTGATAGTAACGTGCGAGTTGTTCGTATTGTGTAACTTCTTGTCCATATTTTTCGATTTCAGATTGAGACATGAACATTCCTCCTTTGTCATCATTAAAACTATATGCGAAGCAAGAAAGCGGTTATGCAAAAAAAATGATTTTATAAAGGGAAAATTAAAAATTGACAACAAATATGTTTTCATAAAGAGGTGCTGGTGCTTACGAGAATTTCGCAGAGTAAAGCAGTACATATGACTGTACGAAAGTAAAATAAATGCCAAATTGAAAGTGCATTTCAATTAACATATTGAATACATGTCCAAAAATCGCTAGAAAACTAGGGATTTTTTTAATTATAGGCAAATACACATACAAAGTGATAATTGTCCTACATAAATTATAAAGGAAAGATACTTTGAATCTGAGGAAAGGAGTGCCACTTCGGGATAGGGATATCCCGATAGTAATTGTGAATGAAGTTATGAAAAGGTTTTGTGTTATAGGCTGTAGGATGAATTTGTAAACTTCATTTTTCTATTTATTTTAGCAATTGACAGTATTAACCCATAAGAGAGCGTCATGACGAACTGATTAGTGTGGTTAATCGGTTCTTTTTTTATAGTTTAAAACTGAAAAGTTTACATAATGAATAGGAATCTGAATTGATTAGTAAGGTGGGTGTCGAAATTTGTTTTAAAATATGCAATTTAAAGTAGGATAATAGGAAGGAGTTTAACGGGAGTTCCGTCGAAGTGTACAGAATGTCGGCATTTAAGGACAGTTGGCATTATGCTATAAAAACATTTGGTGATGTAGTCATTTCATATAAAAAGGAGGGTTATTTGGGCGTATAGAAAAGGGTTAGTCCTCGGTTTTTTAGTTCTGAATTTTCTGTTTTATAAAAATTTTTAAGCACTCATTTGTATATTTTATAATAGTTTTTTGATAAATTCACTGCTTTTGCAGAGGATTCTTTTTTATGAAAGAAACGTCAATTTTCTTCATATATATATACAAATTGGAGAAATGGGGGAGCGCTATGCGCGATTACTTAATTAAACCACTTGTTGGTCAGCCGTATCCAATGATTTCACATGGAAAAGGTGTTTATTTGTATGATCAAAATGGCAATAAATATTTTGATGGTTCGTCAGGAGCAATTACGGCAGGTATTGGGCATGGCGTAAAGGAGATTGCAGACGTTATTAAAAAGCAAGCTGAGGAGATTGCTTTCGTTTATAGATCACAGTTTACGAGTGAACCAGCTGAAAAATTAGCGAAGAAGTTAAGTGATTTAAGTGTAGGAGATTTGAACTGGAGTTTTTTTGTAAATAGTGGCACGGAAGCGAATGAAACAGCTATGAAAATTGCAATTCAGCATTTTCAAGAGCGAGGTATTCAAGGGAAACATAAAATTTTATCAAGATGGATGAGTTATCACGGTATTACGATGGGTGCTTTATCGATGTCTGGGCATCCACTACGTAGACAACGTTTCGTATCTATTTTGGAAGATTATCCGACTATACCAGCTCCATATTGTTTCAGATGTCCTGTTCAAAAAGTATATCCAACTTGTCAGCTGGCATGTGCGACTGAACTAGAAAGATCAATTGAAAGAATTGGTGCAGAGCATATTGCTGCTTTTATTGCTGAGCCGATTATCGGAGCAGCTGGAGGCGCGGTTGTTCCGCCGAAAGACTATTATAAAGTCATTAAAGAGATTTGCGACCATTACGATATTTTATTTATTGCGGATGAAGTAATGACTGGGCTTGGTCGTACTGGAGCATGGTTTGCGATGGAGCATTGGGGCGTAGAGCCGGATATTATGACACTTGGTAAAGGGTTAGGAGCGGGATATACACCGATGGCAGCGACAGTTGTAAGTGATCGTGTTATGGAACCAATATTACGTGGATCACGTTCAGTAATGAGTGGTCATACGTTAAGTGCAAATCCATTGTCTGCAGCAACGGCTTTAGCTGTTATTGAATATATGGAGAAACATAATCTTCCTGAAAAAACAGCAGAAAAGGGAGAGTATTTAATAAAAGGCTTACAGAAAGTTCAACAACAATCGACAATCATTGCTGATGTGCGCGGAAAAGGGTTGCTAATCGGAGTAGAATTGCAACCGTTTACAAAAGCGTCAGAGCTTATTTCAGTTGCAGCTAAAAATGGTCTGCTTTTATACCAAGCAGTTTCAGGGCAAGCAGGAAAAGAAGATAGTGCACTGCTTGTAGCACCGCCAATGACAACTACATATTCCGAGTTAGATGAATTACTTTCAATTTTCTCTAAAAGTGTGGAAGAGATGATGCAAAAAGGAGGGCATAGTATCGCATGACAACTATTACAAATACATTCGGTAAATTAAAAGAAATTGAGGAAGTAATTTCTTTGTTCCATGATGATATGACATTGATGTTTGGGGGATTTGGAGGGATTGGATCCCCTCCATCTTTAATACAGGCAATTTTAGAAAAAGGCGTTACAAATTTAAATTTAATTGGAAATGACACTGGATTTCCTGATGTAGGTATCGGTCGTCTTGTTACAAATGAAAGAGTTAAATCAATAATTACTTCTCACATTGGCTCCAACCCAAATGCAGGAAGGCAACTAAACGAGGGAAGATTACAAATTGAGTTTTCTCCGCAGGGAACATTAGCAGAGCGTATTCGCGCTGGTGGCGTTGGTCTTGGTGGTGTTTTAGTTGATGTTGGTGTTGATACGATTGTGGAAGAGGGAAAACGAACAGTTGAAATGAATGGTAAGACCTACTTAGTTGAAACAGCATTAACTGCTGAAGTTTCAATTGTATATGCGAAAAAGGCAGATCCGTTTGGTAACCTTGTATTTGACAAAAGTGCACGAAATATGAATCCCCATGTAGCTATGGCTGGGGATATAACAATTGTAGAAGCAGAAGAAATAGTCCCGCTTGGAAGTTTAGGTCCAGAGGAAATTGTCGTTCCAGGTGTTTTCGTAAATTATATTGTACCATCGGAAGGAGTGAACTGGAAATGGGTATGGGCGTAGAAGTGAGGGATAAGATTGCTAGGCGTGCGGCGAAAGAAATACAAAATGGTATGATTGTAAATTTAGGTATTGGCATACCATCGCTTGTACCAAATCATTTGCCTGAAGATATAAATGTTATGTTTCATGCGGAAAATGGAATCGTCGGCATGGGACCAACGCCAAGTAAAGGGAATGAAGATGAAAATTTGTGTAATGCAGCAGGTTTACCAACTTCTCTTATAACAGGAGCGAGTTATTTCGATAGCTGCACAGCGTTTGGGATGATTCGAAAAGGTTTGCTAGACATAACGATTCTTGGTTCATTACAAGTAAGTGAAAATGGTGATTTAGCAAACTGGATTGTACCTGGAAAACGTGTTCCAGGTATTGGTGGAGCAATGGATTTAGCACAAAAAGCGAAGCGGGTCGTTGTTGTGATGAATCATGTTGATAAGTACGGAAATGCAAAAATTGTTTCAGAGTGTACATTGCCATTAACTTCAAAGAAATGTGTAGATTTAATTATTACTGATATGGCAGTCATGGAGGTAACTCCGAGTGGACTTATATTACAAGAATTAATGAGCCCATACACAGTAGAAGATGTAAAACGACATACAGAAGCTGATTTTCAAATTAGTTCTAACTTACTAGTAATTGAATGAAGGGAGATGTAATATATGGAGCAATTAAAAAAGCAAGTTTGTGATTATATTGAGAGCCATGAAGAGGAAAGTGTGAAATTTTTAAAACGATTAATTCAAGAAAAGAGCGTATCTGGTGATGAAAGCGGTGCGCAGGCAATTGTGATTGAAAAATTACGTGAATTAGGTTTAGAGCTCGATATATGGGAGCCTTCTTTTTCTAAAATGAAAGATCATCCTTATTTTGTATCACCCCGTACAAGTTTTTCAGATAGCCCAAATATTGTAGCAACTTTAAAAGGAAGTGGCGACGGGAAATCTATGATATTGAATGGGCATATTGATGTAGTTCCAGAAGGGGATGTGAATCAGTGGGAACATCATCCTTATAGCGGTGAGAAAATCGGAAATCGTATATATGGCCGTGGAACGACGGATATGAAGGGCGGAAATGTCGCACTTATGCTTGCGATGGAAGCGATTATTGAATCTAACATTGAATTAAAAGGAGACATCTATTTTCAAAGTGTAATAGAAGAGGAAAGTGGCGGAGCAGGGACATTAGCAACTATATTACGAGGATATAAGGCAGATGGTGTCATTATTCCGGAGCCTACTAATATGAAGTTTTTCCCGAAACAACAAGGTTCCATGTGGTTTCGTCTACGTGTAAAAGGGAAAGCTGCACACGGTGGAACGCGCTATGAAGGGGTTAGTGCAATTGAAAAAAGTATGTTTGTTATAGAACATGTAAGAAAGCTAGAGGAGAAAAGAAATAGTCGAATTACAGATCCGTTATTTAAAGAAATTCCGATTCCAATTCCAATTAACATTGGGAAAATTGAAGGAGGGAGTTGGCCAAGTTCTGTTCCTGATGAATTAATTTTAGAAGGAAGATGCGGTGTTGCGCCGAATGAGACTATAGAGGCGGCAAAAGAAGAGTTTGAGAATTGGATTGCTGAATTAAATGATGTGGACAATTGGTTTGTTGAAAATCCAGTAGAAGTAGAATGGTTTGGAGCGAGATGGGTTCCTGGTGAACTAGAAGAGAATCATGAACTCATTACGACACTTCATCACAACTTTGTTGAAATCGAAGGGAACGAACCAATTATTGAAGCATCTCCGTGGGGGACTGATGGAGGTTTATTTACACAAATTGCAAACGTACCAACAATAGTATTTGGTCCAGGAGAGACGAAAGTAGCACACTATCCAAACGAATATATAGAAGTTGATAAAATGATAGCTGCCGCAAAAATTATTGCATGTACATTACTAGATTGGTGTGAGGTGAAAAAATGAAATACTATGAATCTTTTAGAGAACAGACGAATTGTTATACAGTAGAAGGTGTTTTAGATTATTTTAATAAGCGTATTCGGGTAGATCACTATACAGGAAATGTTGAAAGTATTATACAGACAATTGACGAACTAGCAGAGAAACATTCTTTCACTAAATGTATTATTAAAGGAAAGGGAGAGCATGTTTCAACATGGCTCTCTTTCGGTTTTTTGTTGGAAGCAACGATACCTCATTATTTTCAAGGACACGATGCATACTTTTTTGTGAAATATAATAATGATGAAAGACGAAATAGTATGCATTGGATTGAGGAAGATACTATATTAAGCGGTGTAAAAGGAAAAGAAATAAAAGAAAAAGTAGTTCCAGAGAAATTTTTGCTGAGAAAAGCGACTGAAGAAGATGCAGAAGAATTAGCAACTGTATTCGGAAAAGTATTTGAAGTGTATCCGACACCTTTAAATGAAGCGAGTTATGTATTACAGACGATAAAAGAAGACGATACAATTTACTACGTGTATGAATTTGAGGGAAAAATTATTAGTACAGCATCTGCAGAAATGAACATAAAGGAAGGGAATGCAGAATTAACGAATTGTGCTACTTTACCTGAATACCGTAAACATGGATTTATGAAAAGTTTACTAATTAAATTAGAGGAAGAACTTCAAGAAAGATCTATTTTCTGCTCCTATACAATTGCTCGATCGCTTTCTTTCGGAATGAATGCTGCCTTTCATCAATTAGGCTATACGTATACAGGAAGACTGGCGAATAATTGCTACATTTTCGATAAGTTGGAAGATATGAATATATGGGTGAAAGATCTATCTAGCTATTCGAAAGCAGTAAAACTTCCGCCTCAAAATTTGGCTGTAAAGCAAAACAGTTAGGTGGAGCTGGGTGTTTGAAAAAGCCGTACTAATTAGAGTTTCGAGTTATCTAATGAAAATATGAAATTGATTAAAATTATAGAACGGAATCGTCATGCTTACAATCGCACATAGATGTGCCGAAAATTCGGCATGTAATTGCTGGATTTTCGGCAAGAGGGGGGATGACATTGCTAGCAGTTTCGACACAAGAAGTCATTGAAGCGATTTTGGGCAGTATTGATGAGGCTATACACGCTGTAGATGAAAATGGAATTACAATATTTTATAATTCTGTAGCTGCAAAACACGATGGATCGAAGATTGAAAAAGTGTTAGGGAAACATCTGTTAGAAGCGTTCCCGTCTTTATCAAGGGAAACGAGTACATTGATGAAAGTACTAGATACAAAAAAACCTATCGTACATCAGGTACAACATTATCAAAATTTAAATGGTGAAGATGTTTGTACAGTAAATACGACGTTACCTATTTTTATAGATGGGAATATTGCTGGGGCTGTTGAAATTGCAAAGGATTACTCTACAATTCAAAAGCTTACTGACACAATTGTTGACTTACAGTCGAAAATAAAGCGATCATCTAGAAAAAAAGTGATTAAAAAGCACGCTGCATTTGAGACGATAGTGACAAATGATACGCGGTTTAAACAGACGAAAGAGTTAGCACAAAAAGTAGCACCAACAGACGCGAATGTTTTAATATATGGTGAAACAGGAACAGGAAAAGAACTGTTCGTACAAGCAATTCATGAAGCTTCTAAAAGAAAAAACAAGCCATTTATTGCACAAAACTGTGCAGCTTTACCAGAGTCGCTATTAGAAAGTTTATTGTTTGGAACGACAAAAGGAAGCTATACGGGAGCGATTGAAAGAGCTGGGCTATTTGAACTTGTTGATGGTGGTACATTATTTTTAGATGAACTGAATTCAATGCCTCTTGATTTGCAGGCAAAAATGTTACGAGTGTTAGAAGATGGAGTCATTAGAAGAATTGGTGATAATAAGACGAGAAAAGTAGATGTTCGTGTTATTACCGCGATGAACCAGCCTCCAGAAATATGTTTACGAGAGAATAAAATTCGCACTGATTTATATTATCGCTTAAACGTATTTTCATTATATATCCCACCGCTTCGTGAAAGAACTGAGGATGTACTATTATTAGCATCTTATTTTTTGAAAGAATATAATAAAAGTTATAAAAAAGGTGTACTTCAAATTGATGAGGAAGCGAAAGATAGACTGCAAGCTTATCAGTGGCCTGGAAATGTACGGGAGTTAAAACATACGATTGAACATGCTGTTATTATTGCAGAAGGGAATACATTAACAGCCAATTGTTTACCACGTACATTTCGGAAAGAGAAGTTTTCGAAGAAGAAGGGTATAATGCCACTTAGAGAAGCACTTCATCAAACAGAAAAAGAATTAATAGATCAAGCGTTGATTGAAACGGAAGGGAATATATTACAAGCCGCAAAAATGTTGGGTATCCCTCGTCAAACGCTTCAATATAAACTGAGCAAGTACGACAAAACCGCCGAATAATCGGCGGTTTTTGTGTGTTTGCACCAATAAAAGAGCGTTTACATATATAAAAAGTAATGAATATGATGTTAAGTATTGATTTCATACAACGCTTAAAAATATTTTTTCGCTTATGTAATAGGGTTCTCCGCACATTTACTTATCAACAATGTAAAGTTGGCATAACTATTGCTTATATAAAGGATGAGCGTATAAAAAGGGGGAATAGCAATGTTACATGATGTATACAAACCAAATCGTCACTGGAAGGATATCGAATTATGGAAAGATGTTACTGAAGAGCAATGGAATGATTGGGTTTGGCAATTAACGAATACGATCAAAACGTTAGATGACTTAAGAAAAGTAATTAACTTAACACCTGAAGAAGAAGAGGGCGTTAAAATTTCAACGAAAACGATCCCGTTAAACATTACACCGTACTATGCTTGGCTAATGAATCCTGATGATCCACGCTGTCCGATTCGGATGCAATCAGTACCGATTTCGGAAGAGTTATATAAAACAAAATATGATTTAGAAGACCCACTTCACGAAGACGAAGATTCACCAGTTCCAGGGCTAACACATCGTTATCCGGACCGTGTACTATTCTTAGTAACAAATCAATGTTCTATGTATTGTCGTTACTGTACACGTCGTCGTTTTAGTGGACAAATTGGAATGGGTGTACCGAAGAAACAATTAGATGATGCAATTGCTTATATTCGTGAAACGCCACAAGTACGAGATGTATTAATCTCCGGTGGTGACGGACTTCTAATTAACGATAAAATTTTAGAATATGTATTAAAAAATTTACGAGAGATTCCGCATGTTGAGATTATTCGTATCGGAACGAGAGCACCAGTAGTATTCCCACAACGTATTACAGAAAACTTATGTAACATTATTAAAAAATACCATCCAGTATGGTTAAATACACATTTCAATACATCTATTGAAATTACTGAAGAATCGAAAAAGGCATGTGAAATGTTAGCGAATGCTGGTGTTCCAGTCGGAAACCAAGCAGTAATTTTAGCTGGTATTAACGACAGCGTTCCAATTATGAAAAAACTTATGCATGACTTAGTAAAAATCCGTGTACGTCCATACTACATTTATCAATGTGACTTATCTGAAGGTATCGGTCACTTCCGTGCACCAGTATCTAAAGGTCTTGAAATTATTGAAGGTTTACGTGGACACACATCTGGTTATGCTGTTCCGACATTCGTTGTTGATGCGCCAGGTGGAGGCGGTAAAATTGCACTTCAGCCAAACTATTTAATCTCACAAAGTGCAGATAAAGTTGTGCTTCGTAACTTTGAAGGTGTTATTACGACGTATCCAGAGCCAGAGAGCTATATTCCAGGAAGAGCGGAAGGATACTTTAAAGAGATTTATCCGAACTACGAAGAAAAACGTTCAGATGTTGGTATCGCAGGTCTTATGAGCGATAAGAAATTTAACCTCGTTCCAGACGACTTACAGCGTATGAACCGTCGTAAAGACTACGAAGATAATGATACTCATGCATCTTTAAAAGATAAACGTGATAAGCGCGATCAATTAAAAGATAAAAAATATCAAGCACAAATGGCTAAGTTAGAAGAAAACGACAAAAAAACTGAGGGTGATGCAGTATGAATTGTATGTGGTGTGACAGTACAGAAGCGAAAGAAAGCTTGAATACTGTATATTGGGAATTACCAGATGGTACGAAAGCCATTGAAATCCAAGAGACACCATGTATTTCTTGTTCCTCGTGCGGGATGGACTATCAATCAGACCATACAGTAAAAGAAATTGAAGATCAATTATTCTTAATTTACACGAAAGATTTACCAAAACAACTAACATATGAAGAATTAATGGGAAGACCGCGTCTATTAAAAAGAAATTATTTCGACTTTTAACCAGCTTTTATGCTGGTTTTTTTCTTTTTTGCCTTGTATAATGTACCCAAGTTAGAAAGGTAGGGAATATTTTTGAAAAAGACATTTTACCATTATATGATGAAGCATCGTGCAGCTTTATTTAGAAATGAAATTTCAGATTTAGCAGAGGCGATGTATGATGATTTAAGTTTTCCGAAGCAATCTGAAGACTATGATGAAATTAGTTCATACTTAGAGTTGAGCGGAATGCTAGAAAGTATGTCTATATTTGATGAAGCCTGGGATTTATACATACAAGATAGATAAAAACTATTTGAAAACATACAGAATACATTACTTTATTTAAAGTGAAGTATTCTGTATGTTTTTTATTATGAAATTTGTTGATTTGAAGCTAGTCTAGTTACTAGCTTTTTTTTGAGTGCAATGTAAATTTTATAAGATTATATTTTTTATTGAAAAAATTTATGAATATAAGCTTCTGTGATAAGCGTTTTTATGTAGGTTGCATATACTGATATCAAAATCACGACGTCAAAAAAAGGAGAGATAGAGATGGCAAGAAAAAAACAACCTAAATACAACGTAGGGGACATAGTCGTGATTACGCTATATGGAACCGTTGGGAAAATCACAAATATGAAGGTTTTAGATGGAGTTTATGTATACGAAGTCAATAATCACGATGGATTTTACGTAGAGCAAACATTGCAGCACGTTACAGAGCAAGATATGAAAAAGGGCGATACGGAGTGGATTGAATTAAATTATAATTTCACGTTTGGTGATCTTGTGCAAGTAACTGGATATGATAAAGATGTTTTCCGTATTGTTGGTTTTCGTACAGAAGTATGGAGATATAAGAATGACGCATGGGAAGATACAATTTATGAATTGTCACGGATTACGGATGGTGAATGGTTAGAAGCGGATGAATCAGATTTAACGTTACTCGCCAATGCTCAAACGGCAAATGCAATTTTGAAGAAAATGAAACAAGATAAAGCAGGTATGAATAAATTAGATTTAGGAAAGTTAAAGTCAATTAACAACTCGAAAAAAGTGAGTGTTAAGACGAATCGTCAAGAAATCATTGATGGATTACTTGATATTTATAACGATTATCAATTATTGTTCGATACATTTAAAGATGAAGAATATAAAATTGTAATGGATGTTGTTCATAATTATTTAGTTAAATTGACAGAGAAAAAATAGTTAACTAGAAAGAGAGAATAAATTGAACAACAACATATGCAGTATAAGGTATGCCTACAACTATTAAAAAAATAAAAAGCCACTTTATAAGAGAGTCTGCCCATTGATCTTCATGCATGAACTCTTCTTTTGTTTGTCCTACTTCATATTGATTTTCCATTATTATTTCCCCCTTTGAATAGCTTGTACTACAATCGTATGCATCTCGTCCAAAGCTTATGACCTATAAAAAAATAAAATCTATTTTTCTAATCTCATATACATAATTTTGAGATTTTTTCATAAAACAGAAATAAAGGAGTGATGCTCATGAAGGAAATTGAAGTCGTGATTGATACGGAAGAGATTGCGGAGTTTTTTTATGAGCAACTAATTGAAAGAGGGTACGTCCCAAAACGAGAAGAAATTGAAGATCTCGCAGATATTACATTTGAGTATTTATTAGAGAAATGCATGATTGATGAAGTTTTTGATGAAGAGGATGAATGAAAGTAACGACGGGCATAACTCGTCGTTTTTTACTCTTTACAAACCTGTCACAAATATAGTCAATAATTATTGGTATAATGAAAAGGAAATTTTACTCAAGAGGTGAAGGAATGTTCAAAAAAATTATTGATTCTTTATTAGGAAAGAAAAAATATCGTTCGTATTCAAGTAGTGATTATCGTCGTAGAGGGCGCTCGTATTCAAGTAGCGATTATAAACGACGTTCATCTGGTTATGGACATCAACATTATAAAAGAAAACGTAAAAGCCGTAGCTTCTTTTCAAGTAGCTGATGAAATGGCGTCGTGTACTAGCATTATTTGATAGACCACTGCGAAAAAATACAATTGTTGCAGAGCGTTATAAAATTGAATCAGTAATTGGAATGGGCAGTTATGGGGTTACATATGTCGTTAATGATTTACAAATAAATAGATATAAAGTCTTAAAACAATTAAGACAAAGTAAACAAAGATATGAGTCTGGTAGAAAATCATTTGAACAAGAGAAAATGATCTTACAAACATTAAATCATCATGCAATTCCTAGTCTATATGATCATTTCCTATGGGAGAAAAAGAGCTTCTTTGTGATGGAGTACATGCCTGGTAAAAATTTTGAAGATTATATTTTCATAGATGGGTATGTATATACAGAACGTGAAGTTTTTGAGATTTTATATGAAATATTAGAAATTGTATCGGTGTTTCATAGTGAAGGCATTATTCATCGAGATTTACGCATTCCAAACATACTAATGAAAGAAAATCAAATTAGTATTATTGATTTTGGATTGGCTAAATGGAAAGGTGAGGATGATGAGCGAGCTACAACTTACGAAGGTGAACAAGCTTTGATGCGAGAAGTTCACTTTCGTAGCGACTTTTATGCGCTCGGTCATTTCTCATTATTTTTATTATATGCAGGATATGAATCTAATGAAAAACAGGAAAAACCATGGTACGAAGAATTAACTTTGGAACATTATAATCGTGAAATGCTTATGCGAATGTTACAAATAAAAACGCCGTACTATGAGAATGTACAAGATTTAAAACAAGATGTAGCTTCTGCTTTAGAAAGGATGGAGACTCCATGTTTCAAAAGTTTTTAGCAAGCGTTGGTATTGGAAGTGCAAAGGTAGATACTGTTCTTGAAAAAGATGAGTATATTGTTGGGGAAGAAATAGTTGGAAAGGTTCATATAACTGGAGGTTCAGTTAGCCAACAAATTGAAAGCATTTACTTAACATTATCGACGTCGTATGTACGAGAAGTGGATGATAAAAAAGTAACAGCAACATATGATTTAGAGCGAGTACGCTTAACAGAACCTTTTTCTGTAGAACCGAATGAAAAAGTTGAAATTCCATTTTCTTTTCCAATGCCAATTGAAGCACCACTTACACTTGGTATGAAAACGGTTTGGATTCATACAGGTCTTGATATTAAACGTAGTATAGACCCAAGTGACCGCGACTACGTTCAAGTGTTACCTAATGCATTATTAAGTAGTGTTTTAGATAGTGTAAATGAATTAGGGTTTAAAGCACGTCATATAGAATGTGAAGAATTACCGCATCGATTACGTAAGCAAGTTCCATTCGCACAAGAATTTGAGTTTATTCCGGTTTCTGGAGAGCATTATGGGAAATTAGATGAATTAGAATTATTAATCTTGCCACGTGCATACGACCGACTAGAAATTATTATGGAAGTAGATAGAAAATCCCGTGGTTTAGCTGGATTATTCGCTGAGGCGCTTGATCTTGATGAGAAGGTGATTCGTTTTACCGTAACAAGAGAAGATATCCCTGAGATGAAGCAAAAAATTAATAATTATATTTTTTAATAAACTATGCATAAAAAAGAAATGGAGAGGAAAACTAAAACAACCGCTCCATTTTTTTGCATAGTGAGGTTATGTATGTGAAACGATATCGACATTTATACTTGCTAAGTTTTACGTTACTCATTTGTTTTGTCGTATTATCACTTTCGTATCATACCGCTTGTATTGAGAACTTTGACAATATAGTCGCACATTTTATTCAAAGCTTTCGAAACGATTATTTGACGACCTATTTTACTTGGGTGTCTTTTATCGGTTCCAAAAGAATATATTTTCCATTACTCATTATTCTTGTAATGTATTTTCTCGTTAGAAAAAAGTTACTTAGTGCGTTACTTCTAACAATTAATTACTACGGATCTCGTTATTTAAACAGTATGCTTAAACTATGGTACGAACGAGCAAGACCTGATGTCACGCAGCTTGTTACTGCAACTGGATATAGTTTTCCGAGCGGTCATACGATGAATGCTACTGCTTTTTTAGGATTTATTGCATACGTCACAATTACTGAAGAGCGTATTTCGTTGCATAAAAAATTGTTAATTATTCTTATAGCAAGCTTTGTTGTATTATCTATTTCAGTTAGCCGAATATATCTTGGCGTGCACTATCCATCTGACATATTAGCAGGATGGGCAGCTGGCGGTAGCTGGCTCGTTTTATGTGTTATATTCCATAAAACGTTCATAAAAAAAGAACCTATGTCATAATAGGTTCTTTTTTCATTGGCTCAACATGAATGTGTGCATGGTAAATTCCAAATTTTTTGCGCAGCATAGCTTCGATGTTGTCGGTAATACAGTGACTTTCTCCAACATCCATGCGAGCATCTACTTCAATTGTAATATCAACGTACGTTTGATTCCCATACATACGTGCTCGAATATCTACAATGTTTTCCACACCGCCAATATGCTCAATAGCATCAGCGTATTCTTCCATTTTATCAGGATCAATTCCATCTGTTAGCATATGAGAAGATTCTACGAAAATCTCCCATGCAGTTTTACAAATAATAAGACCGACAATTAAAGCGGCAATAGGGTCTAAAATAGGCATTTGGAACTGAGAACCGACAATACCTACTACGGTACCAATACTTACGAGTGCATCTGATAAATTATCCTTTGCAGCGGCTTCTAATGATTTACTTTTTGTTCGTGCTGCAATTTTTTTCGTATACAAATACACGCAGTACATAACGACAGCAGAAAATAAAGCAACCCATGCAGCGAGTACATTAGGCGCTGCTTGTTTCGGATTTAAGAAAGATTGAATGGCACTAATAACAACTTCTAATCCGACTGTTGCCATAATGAAGGACGCAACAAGTGATGCGATTTGTTCGGCACGCGAATGCCCATACGGATGATCTGGGTCACGAGGTTTACGAGATATTTTTAGACCAATTAATATCGCTAAAGAAGCACCGATATCCGTTAAGTTATTTAAACCGTCAGCGCGTAATGCGCTAGAGAGGGTAATATAACTGATGATGATTTTCATAGAGGATAAAAATATGTAGGCCATAATGCTGACAATAGCACCTTTATCAGCTTCTTTATGAGAAAGAGTATCCATTTTAATCACTCACCTTTCTTTAAAGGAATTTCTTTCTATAAATAGAGTATCAAACGAAAGTCGTGTGGGTCTATACAAACATTGTTGACGTTTTATAGCTTTTTAAGAAGGGGATAACAAAGTTTCGTAAAGGAAAAATATGTTGAAAAGTACAAAGTCAAGGTGTGAACCTAATTGGAGTTTATTTACTAAAGAGATAGGAGGGTAGATGGATGAGGAAACGAATACTTTTCTTACTACGTATTATTCTTATCATGACAAGGTGTAATTCATTAAACGATGAAAAACTTCAAAAGATAATTGTGAAAATAGATGAAAACCCTCTGAAAAATATTTTCCAGAGGGCTTTCATTTTAGTATGCTTCTAAAAACTCAGTAACTTGCTCTTCTGTTTTTGCATTAGCACTATGTAAGTGGCCTAGCTTCTCACCGTTTTGGTATACAAGTAAACTTGGAATACCCATTACTTGATACTCTTCAGCGATACTTGGAAACTCATCTTTATTGATAGAGTACCATTCAAATTTATTGAACTCTTCCATTACATCTCCGATAAAGTTGTCCATACGTACGCAATCTGGGCACCATGTAGTAAAGAACTTAACAACTACAGGCTCCTCGCTTGCGATGATGTCTTTGAATTCTTGTTCTGTTTTAATTTCTTTCATAAGTAAAACTCCTTTCAATATCACACGAATTTATATGCAAAATTCGTATTTGCAAACATGTTGCAAACTTATTATTTGTTTTTTAGTTTTGTAGTTCGTTCACACTTATAAAATTATATGTAACATGACTGCGCTACTAAGTGTGAAAATAATGGAACCTCACTTTTCTTTATAAGCTTTTTCCAGGATTGTGTCAAACTTTTGAATTTTATACAGAAATTAAAGAAGCCCACACTTTGATTGAGTATGGGCAGAGTGACTAAAATTAATCGCTTATTAATTTCGAATAGATATTTAAATCGATAAGCTTTCCAGCTGATTTTTCGCTCTTTCTCAGAATCCCTTCTAGATTAATTAACTTTTATTATACAAGAAAATAACTACATTGAACAAAAGCGTTAATTGGAGGTAACGAAATGACAAACTCATCAATTGAATATTGCGTTCAGTGTGATTAAGAAAGTGGTGTATAAAGATGGGACGAGATGAGAGTTACTTCCGAGCTAAAAAAAGAGTAGATAATTTAAAATCATTTTACATGCATTTAACCATCTACATACTAGTCAATCTGATGCTTTTTTACTTTTTAAGTAGTGAATTAGCTATTTTTTATTTTATAAAGAAATAACTCCGAAGCTCATATCCTTTCATGATAATATAAGGTGAAGAGGAGGGCCTTCCCTCTAATTATTAGTACACACTAATAAGGTTTTACGGGTAGTTAATTTTTTATCTAACTTCCTCGTATGTACTGAATTTTAATGTGAAAATGTTCGTTAATAGGAGATAAAAGAAAAAAGAGGATATATGAATGCTTGTATTAGGTTTTATATTAATTGGTTTAGGTGTTTTTATTGTTTGTCTGACTGTAATTGATGGAATCAGAGAGACAAAGGAACATAGTTTCAGTGGGTTTAAAGATTTTATTATTATTGTGCTGGTGCATATTATAGAAATAATCAGTGATTTATGGGGATTCCGATTGCTATTTATATTGATAGGATTGGTTTGCATCGGATTTGGCGTTGCTATTTTAATAGTGGAATTGTAGTGGAAGATAAGTAAAGGGCATCTAATTAAGATGCCTTTTTATATTAATTCCAAAAATTGAATAAGGTTAGAAATTATATGGTTGTAATGGGAATTGAGGGATATGAATAAAAAAATTTTATCCCGCTATTTGTCGGGCAGTAAATACCCCCACCTCAAAATTCAGCGGAAGCAAAGAAGTTAGGTGGAGTCGGGCTGCCAGTAAAAGCCCGATTGGTGAGAGCTGATTAAAGTTTCACTTTATTAGGGATTTGCCTTAAACATTTATTACAGTCAAGAATATTTATAATAATATGAACTAAAAAAGGTCCAATTTTTGTAATGTTGGAGGGGATTATTGTGGACATAACTCAAAGCGTATCAAGAATAGTGGTTAATGGGAAAGACCTTTCTTTCACTTCAGTTCAAACCTCTGCATGGAATCATGGACCTGTAAATGATTTAATCGTTACGACGAATCAGAGAGTGAATGAGCTTTATCAATTCATGTGGTCGCAAGTACCGGTTACGATTTCGGTATATTTCCTTCAAGGAGCGGATTTACTTAGGTTCGTTAGGGTTGCGGGAATTAATGAGCGTGTAACAGGAGAATATGTATATCATTTCATTTGGTGATAAGAAGGAGTCAAAGTAGTCTAGCAGCTACTTTTTTATTTTGTCATTTGAATATAAGCGAGCGGACTAGCTTTATAGTACCCACTGAAATAAAGAATCATAATATAATTTGTAATAAATTATACGGGAAGGGAGCTGAAAATCATGTTTTATTCATATTTTAATTCTGAAACTGGTATGCGACCAGCGTATGGTACATCTATAACGTATAGTGGAGCACAAAGTACAGTCCAAGCTATTCAACAAGCATTGCAAATGCAACAACAATTGCAAATGCAGCAGCAAGGTGTACAACCGTATTATTCATCCGTAGAGTATTTTTACCCAGTACATCAAGTTACACCGTACGGAAGTTCTTTTCTGGCTATTCCATATGGGACTGTATACAACTTATAACTAGTAAGGAATGAAGTGGTGTATATAAATAAGGGTGCAGGTTAATAGCGCCCTTATGAATAATAAAAATAGCTAGTCCAAACCTTATAAATCAATCTTACATAATATGTAGTAATAAGTTTGAAAGGGGAATTAGTATGTCTTGTTATTACTACTGTAAGTATTGTAAAGAGTATAAAAAGAAGCATCATGATTGTTGTAAGAACACTTGTAAGTGCCATGATAACAAGGACAATCTTGTTAGAGCATCGGCATTTAGAGCTAGAAATACTGTGAATCAAAATGTTCCTGCTAATACTTTTGTGAAAGTGTTATTTCAAAATGAACAATTTGATTTAGCGAATGAGTATAATCCAGCAACATCTATTTTTATGCCGAAGACTAAAGGTGTATATTCTATTATTGGAACGATTGGTTTCTTTCCAAACGATCCAACTTTAAATTATAGAGCGCGTGTAGAAATTCGTGTGAATGGAAACGCAGCGATAGCTATAGATAATGACTTTTTTGGTCCAATAAGTTTTGGAAATGTCGTAAGTGTTTCGACGATTGTTCAATTGAATGCAGGGGATGAAGTTGAGATTTATGCACAAAGTAGTATAGATGGAGTTTTAAGTCCTTTAGAAGATGGTGCACATTTTGAAGCAGCAAGATTTCCTTCTCCAATTAAATAAAGTCATTAAACAATGAGTTTGCAGAAGCTTAAAGGTAAACCCTCACCGAAATGGTGAGGGTTTTTTAATCTATTAAAAATAGTAACAGGTCGTCCAAGCTCTTCTAATCTATATAGCATACTATGTAAAAATAAGTGTAAAGGGGGACTCACTATGTCTTATTATTACTGTAAGTATTGTAAAGATTACAAAAAGGAAAGTCATGATTGTTATAGGAAAAGTAGTAAATGTGATAGGAAGTATGTAAAGGTGAAGTGTTGTGATGATAAGAAAGAGGAGCTTGTAAGGGCATCGGCATTTAGAGCTGTGAATACAGTTAATCAACCTGTTCTAGCAAATACTCCTGTTAAAGTATTATTTCAAAATGAACAATTTGATCTAGCGAATGAATATAATCCAGTAACGTCGATTTTTACTCCGAAAACTAGAGGGGTATATAGTGTATTAGGAAATATAACATTTTCTCCAAATGATTTTAATGTAAATTACAGAGCTAGAGTAGAAATTCGTGTAAATGGCAATCCGGCAATAGCGATAGATAATGATTTCTTTGGAACAGGAGTATTTTTTAATAATGATGTTTCCGTAACTACTATTCTTCAATTAGAAGCAGGAGATTTAGTTGAAGTTTTTGCAGAAAGTAGTATTGCTGGCGTAATTGTACAAAATGTTAATGGTGTAAATACGGTTCACTTTGAAGCGGCAAGATTTCCTTCTCCAACTAAATAAAACTGATTATTAAATGTTTTTTAGTAGGTTTAGTTAATCCCCTTACCAAATGGTGGGGGATTATTATTGTTTTTCTAAAATATATAAGTAAATAGGTAAAGCGTAGTTTAATTTGTAGGGGCTTCAACCTTCTTCAGATAATAAACAGAATAATAAGTAACATGCTTGTAAAAACGCATTGTTAGTAAGTTTACTAGTTTTCTTATAGAACAAGAAAGACGGAATACATAAAAGATCGTATCATTATGTTTTTTCTTTACCATATAGAAATTATATATTGAACATAGATTTGTGTAGGGAATGCTAATACACTGAAAAGAATAGCATAAAGGCGATTACACTATATAAAAACAAAATCAATCCTAAGATGAGTAGTATTGGATGCAACTTGAACATATTTGACCTCCTTGAGTATATAAAGAATTTTAATATATTGTTGGTCAATTTAGAAGGGGGACGGTTACATAAAAAAAGAGCATACATAAAAAGTACGCTCCAAAGAAAGATAGGTTTTATGAGTGGATAATCTCCATACGATAATATATGTTCTTTTCATAAAAACGTGTGAAAAATCAATGAATTATCAATGGAATATCATAACATGAGTAATTTTAGTCTAGGAATGCAATTATTTTCTTTCTCGGTTATTTTAGGTAATAAAGTTGTGAAAATCGTGCATTATGCGGACTAACAACGGGATAGCGATCGTACTTCCGTTACATATTTCTTAAAGTCTGGGTATTGCGTGATAGTTTGACATTTAGGGGTGCATAGTTGATTAATTATAGACACATTTGTAATTACTTCGTTACAAGGACCGAAAAATGTAATTTTTAGCTTTGAATTTGGTGGGATTTTGAACACGATAGGTTTTTTTTCCATGAAATCAGCTCCTAATATTGAGTATTATAATTTAATGGATATAGAGTCGTATTAGTATAATATGAAATTTCAGTGGATTTGCTTATAATAAAGAATTTTATAGTAGTAAAAGTGCTTAAAGATGTAAAGGGGAAATTGAGAATGGAAAATAAAATGTTTAATTAATATAATCAATAAATACGCAAATGGTTAATATAACTAATGCATTTTTTTGTTTGTTACATATTATGTTAGTAAGAATGGTATAAGGGGGTAGTATAAAATAGTGGAAGAAAATGTACAAGCTCAGCTTTCGCCACCGTGGATCACATATTTTAATGAATTAAAAAATTCAATAGGTGCTGATCCAACTGTTACAGTTGGGCCGCTTATTCCTGTTGGTGGTAATTATATTATTTTAGTGCATGCGTTAAGCAACGAAAAAGCGAGAGCATTAGCAACGCTTTTAAAATCTTTTGTACAATTTGGGAATGTAAGTGTGACAGTTATTGTAACGAATAATGAGAATGAAATTGTAAATCCATTTCCTTGTCCACTAGATGCATTTGAAATAGCTCATTTATTTCAAGTAGCACTAGAAAATAATCCTTATTTTGAACAAGTTGTGGTACAGCCTCAGTTCCCTGGCGGACCGAATGTTGTTTTTCCGGTTTTCGCTGCGGAAGTCATTCAGTTTTTCAATGACGATATTTCTAACTTATGTCAAACGTTTACAGGTGTTGCGGCCAATGTGTTTCGTGATGTAATGAATGATGAGGTTTGTGGTATCCCAATTCTATTTTCCACAAGTTGTGTTATGAGCAGTGAAAACTCACAATTACAAAATACAGATTTAGCACCAAAGTTGTTTTATTAAACTGTAAAAAGACATTTTCAGTAATAGAAAATGTCTTTTTTATGCACCAATAGTGTTCAGGTTGGAAAATTGCAATTTAATAGGAGTAAACTTCAATTAATTAAAATTTTTCTAAATCTCAAATTTCATGTAGAGGTAGTAATTTTGACTTAAGAATATATAGAAAATGAGGGATGAAATTTTTTAGTTGAAAGGAAATCGATACTGAAAGTTATAATTTAATAATACAGGAGATTTTTTTTAATATCTGTAAAAATGATTGATAGGACGAGATTACATAATAAATGAATAGTAGGGTATATTTCGAATGTTTTATGTGGCATACATGTTAAAGTTGATAGAAATATTTCTGAAAGAGAATATATTTTGAAAAACAGTAAAGATTCTTTTTATTTATATTATAGATAGCTAGTTTTAGAGAGAGGAGGCTTACAATAAAACAAGCTATGAATAAGACATTCAAAAGGAGCTGGAATGTATGGGGTATATTGTAGATATTTCAAAATGGAATGGAACTATTAATTGGGATATTGCAGCATCTCAGCTAGATTTAGTGATTGCTAGAGTTCAAGATGGCTCTAATACGGTGGATTTTATGTATCAAAATTATGTTAGTGAAATGAAAAAGCATAGTATCCCATTCGGTAATTATGCTTTTTGCCGTTTTATATCTATTGCTGATGCAAAGAAAGAGGCACAAGATTTTTGGAATCGTGGTGATCAATCAGCTAAGTTTTGGGTGGCGGACGTAGAAGTTCAAACGATGGCAGATATGCAAGGCGGGACACAGGCATTTATTGATGAATTACGCCGTTTAGGTGCGGAAAAAGTAGGATTATACGTAGGGCATCACACGTATTTATCATTTGGAGCATGTAATATTGAAGCTGATTTTGTATGGATCCCTCGTTATGGAGGGAATAAGCCAGCATATCCATGCGATATGTGGCAATATACGGATTCAGGGAATGTTCCTGGGATTGGGAAATGTGATCTGAATCGATTAGTAGGAAATAAGTCACTTTCTTGGTTTATAGATTCCAACAAAGCAAATCAATCTAACATAGTGTATACACAGCAACCGAATGGCATTGGTATTGCAGTTTCGAAATATCCTGATGGATACGGAATAAATTTATATGAAACTCCCATGACCCCTCAATTTACAGGTGCACTCACTCAGAAAATTCCATATTTAATCTTAACAGGTTATTGGGGAGGCGGTGAGCAAGATATGATTTGTTTAGAGAACGATAAGCAGTGGGCATATTTAAAACATTTTAATGTGAAATGGTTTTATGCAACTTCGAAATATCCTGTCGGTTACGGAGCAAATTATTATGAAGAGCCTGAATGTATGAATTATAAAGGGAATATAGATGGATCGACATCTTTTCGAGTGTGGGGTAGAGTGGGAAATGCGGTAGATATCGGGCAGAATAGTTGGATACCTGAAAAACATGTAATTATTAAGTAACTATAGCGGCAGTATTGTTTTTAAGGAGTATGTAAAGAGTCTTCTTACTATACATAATAGTAAGAAGACTCTTTACGTTTAAAAATGAAAATACATGATACATAGTCTACTCATATGAAATGAATTACATGTAGAAAACACACTGTTTTCACAATGACTGTGTATAGTTAATTTGCATAATGATAAAAGTGAGGTATTTGAATTGAAAAAGAAAAAAATATTTATTGGAACAATTATTTCATGCGTGATGCTAGCATTATCTGCATGTGGTTCCTCAGACAACGTAGTAACATCAAAAGTAGGGAATGTTACAGAGAAAGAATTAAGTAAAGAATTACGACAACAATATGGAGAAAGTACTTTATATCAAATGATGTTAAGTAAGGCATTGTTAGATAAATATAAAGTTTCAGATGAGGAAGCAAAAAAGAAAGTAGAAGAAGCAAAAGATAAAATGGGTGAGAACTTTAAATCGACTTTAGAACAACTTGGATTGAAAAACGAAGATGAATTAAAAGAAAAAATGAAGCCAGAAATTGCATTTGAGAAAGCGATTAAAGCAACAGTTACAGATAAAGATGTGAAAAATAACTATAAACCAGAAATGAAAGTAAGTCACATTTTAGTGAAAGATGAAAAAACGGCTAAAGAAATAAAGGAGAAAGTAAATAATGGTGAAGATTTTGCTGCCTTAGCAAAACAGTATTCAGAGGATACTGGTTCAAAGGAACAGGGCGGGGAAATATCTGGTTTTGCTCCTGGGCAAACAGTGAAAGAATTTGAGGAAGCTGCGTATAAATTAGATGCAGGCCAAGTAAGTGATCCGGTTAAAACAACTTACGGTTACCATATTATTAAAGTGACGGATAAAAAAGAATTGAAGCCATTTGATGAAGTAAAGGATAAAATTCGTAAAGATATAGAACAACAAAGACTACAAGATACGACAGGTAAATGGAAACAACAAGTAGTCAATGATTTATTGAAAGATGCTGATATTAAAGTGAATAATAAAGAATTTAAAGATACATTTAAATTTCTAGAAAAGAAATAATGACTGTAATCATAATTAGAAAAGGGAACTCATATAGAGTTCCCTTTTCTAATTAGTGTGTGAGTTATAAATAGATAGTAAGACAATACAATATTACATTTAAATATTAAGAATTACAATGGAAAATTATGGTTTATAATTATTTCAACGAAAGTGGATATTCTACGGTTTTCATTATGCAAGTTTATTACATATATTTACTCTTTAATAATGAATATCGAACATAATTTAAAAAATAATACATATAATGTTTTTGAATAAATATTTAACATGGATAATTAGTAAAAAGCTGAGCATTCGATTGGAAAGGATGTTCTTTTTGTTGTGAAAATTTTAGGATAAAGAATGAATCGTTTTAAACGCATCATTTACCACATCAATAAATTAAGGTGGGGAGAATATATGAAAGTAATCTTTCAAGGAGAGGGCGGAGCGAAAATTTTTGAGTCATATGATGAAAATATAAGTGATTTATTAGTTATATTAAAAGAAACGAAAGGGATTAAAATTGGGATGGTTGAGTATAAAGTGTTAAAGTACGAACTTAATTATTTTCGTCATCCGAAAAAAGCGGATACAGAGAGAGAGTTACATATAATAGTACAACCTAAGTATATGTAATAAAATATAATAATAAAAATCACTGATTCAGTTTTGTAAAGTTCCATAGAGTATGTAAGAAAAGAGAGTGTTGTAAATGCTCTCTTTTCTTATGCTTTGTGAGTTCGTTCATCATAGTATATGTTTTCAGTTATAGATGGTTAATAAACGATAAAAATTTAAAACTTTTTCGTTTAGGCAGGGATTTTATATTTGAGTAAATAAATATACTATGAAGTATTTTTTATACGAATATTGGAGGAGTATAAAATGAGTTTAGCAAGTTACATAGGCTGTAATGTAGAAATTCCGTTAACGGATCCAGATTCTAATGATGTAATTGTTTTTGGACCGTGTTTTTCAGATGAAAGTATGCTTGAAATTGTACAAGATTATCAATTCCAAACAAATTACACATATGAGGTTTCAACTAATTGGGGAATTGAACTGGTCGAGTGGCAAAATGTAAAGGAAAAAAAAGAAGCGAAAGAAAAACTTTTAACTTTATGCAAGATTATGGAAAGTTATTTGGAAGATGGAGACTATTTCGAATTATTTAGTTGTTGGGTTGGTGATGAAGATAAGGAACGAGTAGGGGAATTGAACTTAAAAATAAATCATTTTAATATAGATGAATTATGTATTCTAGAAAGAACATTAGTTAGGATAGAAAAATAAGCTTTGAATATTTTTTAGAAAAAGGCGATTTCACTTTGTGTGAAGTCGCCTTTTAGTTTTTATATGCATTTTATATAAGAAATGAAAAGTTTATTTGATAAAGGAAAAAATATGGAGATAAATAAAATTATGTTTTTTGTTAAGAAATAATAAGTATAGCTCTTCTCAAAGGAACGTAAGTTCGTGTATAATAAGAACGAATGTTCTTTTAAGAGGTAACCTAATTATAGTTTAGTAAGTATTAAAAATAACTAAGGGATAGCATGAATAAATAAATGTATAAATGATCAAGGAGATAAAAAATGAACGATGTAAAGATACAAAAAGAAGAAAGAGAGTGGGTTCCGTTTACAGTAATGTCCGAACAACTTTTAAATATGAGAAAGATTATTGGAGAGAAATTAAAAGTACAAAAACCGCTTTTAACAAATGAAGCAAAAGAGAGGATTTCTGATAAATTATTAACGTCATTACTGTCTGAGAAAGAAATATTGGTAACATATTTTGAAGATGGTTACATATTAACAAGCTACATGACTGTTGTACATATCAATCCGGTAAAACAAATTGTAATTTGTACAGACGCCTTTTATAAAACTTACGTATTTAACGCTATGGATATTATTGAAATAATGTAAAAGAAGCTGAATATTAAATGGCAGCTTTTTTTATTTCTGATTTATGAGACAAATAATATAAGAAAAAGCAGCTAGCTTTGTGCTAGCTGCTGAGCCCCAGGGAAAGGGAGAAAAAGATAGGGTACTCCAAAATCGATAAGAGCTGTCAAACAGCCTGATTATAGTATAGACAAATTAAAATTTTCTATACAAAAAGTTGAACATAAGATTAGGCTGTACCCACTTGGTTTTGATCTGCAAGGTCAGAATCAAATGTATTGGTCGCGCTAACACCGCTAAAAGTATTAACAACAAAACCAACGTTTGATGCGCCGGAACCATTATAAGCTTTCGTATTTTCTTTCGGAGAAACGTTGTAGAAATCACCTAAGTTAAATGATCCATTACTATTTTGTACAACTAAATTTCCTACAACTGATGGCATAATTTTCACCTGCTTTATAAAAAGTTGTTAACATTACTATATGGAGTTATAGTCCAGATGGTTCATATAATAAAAATTGTGGAATAGTAAAACGTTTGGAGCATGGATTTCAATAAAAGTGTGTTAAAATTAATATAATAAAGTTGAGTAATTTTTTTAAAAAATTTGTATAATTGATATATATGAAAATAAAGGAGGCAAAATGTAATGAAAGATATTATGAAAAAAGTTGATTTAACAGATGCCAAATCAAGTAATCTTGTTGCACTAATTTATAGTAATGAAGTTATATTAGTTGAAGACGCATTTTGTCCAAATGAAATAAAATTAAAGTTTAATGAAATTGCAATTTTATCTGCAATTAAAACAGCTCATATTGCGAAAGTGTCTATTAGGAAAGAACTTGAAGCGCTTTTTCATGATACGGGTGTTATATTAGTGAAACAAAATGTTGATTATGGTAGTAGCCAATCTATTACCATGCATTTTGAGCAATTTAAAAAGTTGCAAGATGAGATTGAACATTTAAATAAAAGTATGTAATAAAGCAGCTAAATAAAGGTTCTATCATAAAGGTGGAATGTGTTGTGTTGAAAAAGTGGTTTAAAAATTATTTGGGTGAATCGCATTGTAAACATAAATATATTTTTATTAAGATGCAGGATAATGAGGATTTTAAAAAAGGTACATTAGGTGTAGTTTATATTTACCAGTGTGAGAAATGTGGAAAAGAGAAGTTGAAATGTAAAAACAATAATGAAATAAACAATGAATTTTTAGATATATAGCAAAAAGTAACCATGATGGTTACTTTTTTTGTTTATGTATACAATATCAAAACCATTACTAAAGTATGAGTTGAGTTAATACTATAGTAAATCGCTGAATAAAAATGAAGAGAGTAAGATATAGGGAAGGAGGATGAGAGAAATGAAGCGAAAAGAAATTAGTAAATCTGTAATTATTACAGGCGTGACACAAGGGTTAGGGCGTGCGATGGTTGATCGATTTCATGAATTAGGGTGGAACATATATGGTTGTGGACGTTCAAAAGATAAAATTGAAGAACTAAAAAAACAGTACAGTAAAATACATGATTTCCAAGTAATTGATGTTTCAGATTCTCAGCAAGTTAACAATTGGGCAAATTATATACTTAATACACATACAGCTCCCGATATGATAATAAATAATGCATCGATTGTAAATCAAAATGCACAACTTTGGAAAATTACGGCTCAAGAATTCGAAAATGTAATGAATGTAAACGTGAATGGTGTAGTAAATGTAATAAGAGCATTTGTTCCAGCGATGGTAGCTAGGAAAGAAGGAATTATCATTAATATGAGTTCTAGTTGGGGGAGAGAAGGTGAGGCTGAGCTTGCGCCATATTGTGCCTCGAAATTTGCTATTGAAGGTATCACTAAATCTATGGCCCTGGAATTACCCCATGGCATGGCTGTAGTTGCTTTAGATCCTGGAGGGAGTATTAGTACTCCAATGCTGAAGTCATGTGCGCCACAATATATAAATGAATCGCCTACACCTGAAACTTGGTCACATAAAGCAATTGAATATATATTGAATATAACAATAGATAAAAATGGAGATTCATTGACATGCCCAGCATGCATATAAAAGCACCTTTAAGGTGCTTTTATATTAGTAGCACATTATATCATTCACAAAATTACATCTAAAAAATAAAATAAAAGATTAAGGGTGAGATTTGTTTGTTTTGAAAGCTTTAGAAAATATTTAAATAGGTGATAAAAATGAATCCAAGCAGTTTAAAAGTGACAGGGGCATGGTTTCAAGTGGGAGGGAATCTTACAGCTGCTATTGGAACGACAAGAGGATTTATTGGAGAAGAGAAAGTTGAATCGGATCTTGTTATTGTAGGAAGCTCATTACAAGCCCTCGGATATATATTACAAATCATTGCGAGCAATTATGATGATGGGGAAGAAAAAAGAGAAAATCAAAATATAGGCTTAGAGAATCAAAGTAAATTACTTGATCAAATAGGAATTGAGTTATTAGCATTAGGCAATATATCAAATGTAATAGGAACATATTTTAATATAAATGAACAATTGAAAGAAAATGATTATCTTATCATTACAGGGAACAGTTTACAATCGATCGGTGCTTTTTTAGGAGTAGAAGCAGCTTTGTTGGATATAAATGTATTACAGAAAATTATTATACTGGGTAACTCCATGCAAAGTTTAGGGGCTGGATTACAAGCGTATCAAGGTGTTTCAAATGTATTGAAAGATGAGAGAGAAAATGAAGATAGTATTTTTGATAAGAAGGATGAGAGAATCATTGCACTCATTGGTATTTGGATACAAGCGATAGGAACGTTAATTTCTGCAATTGGAGTAACTGCAATAGAGGAAGAAAATAGGCTAGAAAACAATAAAAAGTCTGAAATACTTATTTAAATAGAAGGAGATACATTGATTTTAGAGGTAGGTTAAGATTAAAATGGTAGTAGGTTTTTTTGCGTATATTTTGAAAAGTGATATATAAAATACAAAATAAGGAGTTTTCAAGGGATGATGTATTTATTAGCAATTCTTCTTCCACCTGTTGCTGTATTATTTTGTGGAAAACCAATTCAGGCAATCATAAATTTCATATTAACATTAATATTTTGGGTTCCAGGAGTTATACATGCAATTCTTGTAGTGCATGATAAAAAAGCTGATCGGCGTTTGAAAAAACAAATTCAAGCATATGATGAAATTAATAAGAGGAATCGAAGATAATTCATCTGCAAAATGTTTTTAAAAGAAAGGAGGATTAACCTCCTTTCTTTTTTAGTGGGTGTTAAGTTTAGATTTTTGTGTGGCGGAAAGAATTTTTAATGTAAGTATTATGATAATAATTTTTAGATTGTGCATGTAATAGGCCAGTATAAATACTTTCTGGTACATTAAAGAAATCGTACATACCATTCTTTAATTGGATTCGCAAAATCATAGAAAAAGGATTATAACCAACAGCAACTATATTTTTTGAAATTACGGGAGATAGCTTCATCATTACGCAACTCCTCACTTTTTATTTTTAATACTTTTTTGTAGATGTTGAGGTTGTGATGTTGAAATCCTTATAATTTACGAGGTATTATACTTATATGCAATATATTAAATGTTTGTTATACGTAATTATAAGGAAGTTCACACGAAGTACATATCGTTGTGCTATTTTTATTTCACCTTTGATTTATAAATAAGAAAATATTGACCATTTGAAAAAAAGGTATATTATTTATACGAGGTATTAAAAATTCACTTTTTACATTCTATGCTTCAAGGGGCAGCGTTATTAGGAAAAATAGAAGTGAAAATAGTTTGTATAAGAAGTATTCTAAAATTTATAATCTGTGAATTGGGAAAATATTGAATGCTCCAGGTCAATATACTTTCTTAATCAAATTTATTTTAGAAAGTGACCTCAATATTTTTAAGTAAATCAACGGGAGAATTGAAAGGCAGGAGAAAGTAACATGTCAGAAAATTATCGTTCTCGAGAGGAACGACGACAAGTTAAAAAGAAAAAACAACCAGCTTCTAAAACACAAAAGCCAAAAGGTAAAACATCATTCTTTCGCAAGTTTTTAATCACTTGTTTATTACTTGGTATTGTTGGTTTAGTGGCAGGGGTTGCTACCTTTTTCGTAATGATTAAGGATGCACCAAAACTTGAGAAAGCAAAACTTGTTAATCCGTTATCCTCAAAAATTTATGATAAAAACGGGGATTTGGTATATGAATATGGAAAAGAAAAAAGGACGAATGTTACGTATGAGCAAATACCTAAATTAGTAGAAAATGCATTTTTAGCGACAGAAGATTCACGTTTTTATGAGCATAGCGGAGTAGATTTTAAAGGTACTGCCCGTGCTGTTCTAGTAAGTCTTAAAGGGGATTATGGTTCTCAAGGTGGAAGTACGATAACACAGCAAGTTATAAAAAACTACTTCTTATCAATGGACAAAACACCAAAGCGTAAGGCGCAAGAAATATATTTAGCTTATAAGCTAGAACAACAGTATTCAAAACATGAAATATTAGAGATGTACTTAAATAAAATTAACTTAGGAAACCGTTCATATGGGATCGCAACAGCAGCACAAAACTACTATGGTAAAGAATTGAAGGACTTAACATTACCAGAAGTTGCGATGCTTGCAGGTTTACCGAAAGCACCGAATAACTATGATCCAACGAAAAAAGAAAATGTTCAAAAAGCAACAGAAAGAAGAAATGTTGTTCTAAGTTTAATGAACCGACATGGATATATAACAAAACAGGAAATGGAAGAAGCATCAAAAGTTGACGTAGAAAAGGGGCTTAAGCCTGCAGCTCAACTACAAACAATGCCATACCCTGCATTTATGGATGCAGTTGTGAAAGAAGTAGAAAAAGAATTACCAGATGCTAATATCGGTTCTGACGGTTTAGAAATTTATACAACGTTAGATCCGAAAGCACAGAAACTTGCTGATAATATTTTAAATAATAATATCATTGATTATCCGAACGATAAATTCCAAGGTGCATTCACATTTATGGATACGAAAACAGGAGAAGTTCGTGCTATAGGTAGTGGCCGTGGAGAAAATAAAGCTGTATTTAAAGGGCATAATATGGCAATTGAATTAGATCGTGCAGCTGGTTCAACGATGAAGCCGATTTTCGACTACGCTCCTGCAATTGAATATTTAAAATGGGCTACGTACCATCAAATTGATGACTCTCCATTTAAGTATTCAACGGGACAAGAAGTACGAAATGCAGATAGAAGTCATATGGGTCCAATTACAATGCGTGAAGCATTAAAAATGTCGCGTAATATTCCTGCAATTAAAACTGCAAAAGAAGTAGGGATTAGTAAATCGAAAGAATTCTCTGAGAAACTAGGTATTACATTTAATACAGCACCGACAGAATCGACAGCGATTGGTACAAATGAAGTATCGCCAACTGAAATAGCGGGTGCTTATGCGGCATTTGGTAATGAAGGTAAATATACGAAACCGCATTTTGTTAAGAAAGTCGTTTATCCAGACGGTAAGTCACAAAGTTTTGGACAAAAACCAAAACAAGTTATGACAGATTCTACCGCATACATGATTACTGATATGCTTCGTTCTGTAGTTACATCAGGTACTGGTACATCGGCAAATGTAGGCTCTTTAGATGTAGCTGGTAAAACGGGTACGACAAACTATTCATCAAAGCAATTAGCTCAATATAAAATTCCAGAAAGTGCAACTCGTGATAGTTGGTTCGCTGGATATACACCGCAATATACGATGGCAGTATGGACTGGGTATATGAAAGATGGTAAAGACGAGTATATTAGTAGTAAAAATACGAAAATTGCACAGTTGATCTTTAAAGAAATGATGAGCGAAATGGCTACAGATAAATCACGCTTTAAAATGCCAAGTAGTGTTATTCAAGAAGGTAGTGAGCTACGTATAAAAGGTGAAAAACGTGATTCATCGCCAAATACTAGCGTACCGGATACAACGGAGCAACCAAAACAAGATCAACAGCAAAAAACTGAAGAAGAGAAAAAGCAAGAAGAATTAAAGAAACAAGAAGAACTGAAAAAACAAGAAGAACAAAAGAAACAAGAGGAACTTAAGAAGCAAGAAGAACAAAAGAAACTAGAAGAGCAAAAGAAACAAGAAGAACAAAATAATGGAAATGGCCAAGGAACGACACCTCCAGCAAATAACGGAGGAGGTCAAGGAAATAC
>NZ_QOSA01000015.1:0-7223 GCF_008368795.1 Bacillus sp. BF2-3 | reverse complement strand
TCGCTAATAGCTTTTTCATAGTCTGAAATAACTAGCTTTAGTTCTTCCCTGACGTAAGATACAGCTTCACTAACATTAAAGTGCTTATTTCTAGCTGAGGAATCTTTACTGTACGTTTCTCGAACGATTGGCATATACTTCTGTTTCAGTGCGGTGAAATCTTCTTTTAATTGGTCTTGAAGTAATGTAATGACCTTAACGTCCTCATTGATATTGGTTAACTGTTTTGAAATGTAAATATAGTCGCTGGGGTTATCAGTTGCTACTTCCCTATCCATCATAAGTTGAATATGTTGTTCCTGTAATTGTGCCAGGCGTTCTGTTAATGCTTCCTCACGTTTCACCAATGCTTCTTTCTCCGCTTCATAACTTGCAAGTACTTCCTTTGTAGCTGTAAATAAGTTCATTCCCTCAATTGCTTTATCTACTGATGTACGGTCTAGCCTAATCATGTAATTTCCTCCTTAGTTGATTCCTCTGTTTTGTTTTAGTTCTACAATTCGTTTTACTGATACCAGTTCAAGTTCGCTTATATTTAATGCCTTGCAACCTTCAAGAATCTTTGTTTCATAGTGAGGCGACAGTGGTAAGTCACCACGTTCCAACTTTGCAAGTACACCCTGATCCACCTTACAAACTCCACCAAATTGAGTCTGAGTCATGTTTCTACATAGCCTTAAATACTTAATCATTTGATACGAAATTTTCTGTTGATACGGTAAGCTGTTTACATCTACACCAATCATTTAGTTCACCACCTTATTTAAAGTTCATAATTTATGAAGTTAATGGTAAATAGAAAAGGCGTAGCAATTAAGCCACGCCTTGAAAGGAAATAACACAAGGAAATCAACAACGTTATTTACCGTAGAAAGCCATAAAGACTTTCCTAATAGTAGGTTCTCAAAATACTTATCCATTACAGGTTGTTTTTTAATTCAGCAACCATTAACTCAATTTTTTCTCTATACCCTTCATTAGTAAAAATTTGTTCTGTAGTCATTCCATGCGTTTTTGCGTGTCTTAGGAAGTTCCCAGCTGTCTTCCATTCACCGCAAATTGGACAAGGAAGCTTGTCATTTACTACCCATTGTTTCACTGTGAATCGTTTTGTATTTGAATTGTTTTCTTTTGTATTCTTCTTAACTACATTTGTAGTTGATTTTGTATTTGTTTTAACTTCATCATCACTACTATTGGTATTCTTTATGTATTCTTTTGTAGTTGCTATTTCATCAAAAGCGTTGTCTGATCCAGTCATTTCACGTTCTACAAGTAAACAAACTGCCTCACTAATAGATAGCCCTAACTCATCACAGTATGTTTTGAAATCCTCGTATAAGCTGTGAGGAAGTCGTGCTGTTAGTACCTCAGACTTTTCTTTACGTCTCTTATTTCTAGCAAACTGTTCTAAATATCCCACGTTATCACCTCATATAGATTCATCTTGTATCTATTCTGTATTCATTAACTCAGTTCCTTCACTACAAGACGAATACAAATGTATACATTGTGAATACAAAAAAAGTGTGAGAGTGTATTCACCCTCACATATATTTGAATTGTTACTCAGGATATTCAGTTTGTTGTTCCATATGTTTTGCAACATCAATTAAAGGTTGCATCTCCTTCAGAAAAGCATTTACATCTCTAAATGAATCCATGAAATAATACTCACTAAAACTGCCATAACAACCAGTTAATTCAATTATAATTTTAGGTGCATTCTTATACTCAGGTTCAAGATAAAGCGTATTACATCGGCAAAGAATCGTAAATAACTCATTGTATTTGCCACCTAGAATAAAAGTAGCTTCATAGTTATCATCAAAGGATACTTTATGACTAGCTTCATATTGAAACCGCCCATTTTTAAATATAGTTCCTGTAATTTCTTGATATCTTATTGCTGTTTCCACCGTCATAACCATCACCTCAAAGAAGTGATTCTATACATGGCTGCTAATCACCTTTTACAAGATTTAATACCTGATCTTTTTGTAAATGAGTTACTTTGCCTCAGTCTATCATTCTCTTACCGTATAAGGTAACAAGAATAATAATATCGAAGAATGCTTGATTTTGTAGGGTAGATAGAGGTAAAATGAGAACAACCTAATACGAACGGAAGCACAAAAAAACCATTTCCTCCATACTAAGGGTTCCGACACCTCTAGTACTTCAATGGAAATGGCTTCTTGTAACCTAGTGTCCGACCACTAAGTTAAATTTATTAGCCCTGACGCAACAGGACTAATTGATGAATCCATTGTAACCCGTACTCTACTCTTTTTCAACTAGTAAAAATTAGTTTGCAAAAGTCTTAGATAAATGACAGGGTTCTACAAAAGGGCGTTTATCTCTTTAACTTGTGAAGGTGACAGGTTATTGAGGTAAACGTCCTTTTTGTTTTGCGTTCGTATTAAGTGAAGCGTGGAAGCCAAACCACGAGAAGAACGTTGTGATAACGTGCTGAAAAAATCGACAGGGTGTCCGACCATCGCAAAAGTAGGACTAGGATACAATAAGCGTTTCCCTATTTACGCTTGTATCTGAATGGTGAAAGCTACCAGTGAATCAAAGTGCTGTCGTTAGGAAGGATAGACGCTTACGGGCGTGTAGGACAAGTCATAAGTACCGAAAGGGAAACTACCAGGGCTATTTGAAGTAGTAGACTTGTTTAGGTGAAAACCTAGTGTTAAATAGGGGTGATACAAAATACTCGGGGACATGCCTGACGGTAAGTATCAGAACAACTACTACTTATACGCTTGAAGTCTGCTTTCTTTTTGCGTATAGGTAGGAATTTCTGTGTCCAAAAGCCTGAAAAACACAGCCATCAAGTAAGCAAAAACCTAAAACCTAAAGTCAAGTGATTTTAAAAGAGTTTAAAGAAATTCCTACCACTAACGATGGGTAGTGGAATATATAAGTAACTACCACTAACAATGATAGAGGAAAATAGGGCTTAAACGATGCATAGAGTAAGAACTATATAGGGGAAAAAGAGAAAAGGCGTCTAGCCAATAGGACTAAACGCAATAGGTAGTAAAGAGAAGGGGAGTTTTCCCCATAACTTCAAAAACATTATATCAGGAAATTACGGTATAAGAAATAAAAAAGGACGCTTAGTTATTGGACTAAACGTCAAAGTGAATAGATAATCAAAAAAAATGAGTACGATGGTTCTAGAGAGGAGAATGATTCTCCAATTTATTATGAGTATATCATAGAATAAGACTATAAAGAAAAACAAATGATTATTAAGTTGGCTAATTGTTATGAGGAAATAAGTGAATTATGTAAGGTATGTAGAGAAAAAGGCATAAAGAAAAGTCCCACCAATCAACAGTAAGATCGGTGGGTGATTATATGGAGGTATATATATTTTTATTATTATGATGCGGATAAGATTTGTATGTATGGTATACATTATACCTAAAAGGAGATTCTATGAACTTCTTTATGACAGCTTTAAAGTATACAGCAATTACAATTGGATGGATTTGTTTATTATCAATTTGGTATGTTACTTTCTTTGCATAGGTTATTATTGCTTACGCCATGTCATTCACTACGTTCATTCCATGCAATCTTTAAAAGTAATACTATAATATCTATCACTATCATATCTGTTAATAGGATTATTTATAGTTTAGTTTTTAATTATTTTGCGAAGCACCGAACGAAGTGAGGTAATGTTTTATCTTTATTACTGTTAATAGAGTTAATTACAGTTATTTAAGTTTCTGTACTCTATAGCTTATCAAACCACCCAATTTTACAGTGCCTCAATTGTAAAGTTTTTGAAAGGATTCATGAAAGCAAGCGTACCAAGGGTTCAAGACGTTCACAATTTAGACACATTTATAAATGACGGTCTCCGAGAACCTGAGGGAATTACATGATCTTTGTTAATCAGTGGGTTAATCATTGAAAAAGGGATTATTAAACTTATAAATCCTCACCTTATGTGATTAAGGATTAACCATGTAATAAGAATGGGCTTTGTTGAGGTTTATAATCACACCGTCTTGTGATTTACTCTTTCTTCACTAAAATATGATTTTAAAACAAAACTAGACCCCTCAGAATCAAATCTGTGGGGTTTTATTTATTTTCAGATACAAAAACGAATAGGTGGATTAAAAACGCTGTACGAGGCGATTTGGGGTGTTAAAATGGATGTATAGTGGGATAGGGTGTGCACAATGTTGTTTTTCTGTAAAACCCAGTCATAGCAAGGGTTTTCGCTATATTAGGATTATGAAATATTGTGCAAATCTCACTTTTTATTGCTTCCTTGCCTCTGATACACAACAGTCTCCAAAACTATTTTTTTGCACAATAAAAGACCACACTATTAAAGTGTAGCCTCGTATTCTTTCACTTTCTTATAGAAGGTCGCTTTCTTCATGCCAATAGTGTCCATAAATGCCACGGCTGTTATCTTTCCAGCTTTCCATTCTTTGTACAGCTTGTTCCATTCCTCAGGAAGTTCCATTACTGGACGTCCTAGATGCTTGCCATCTTTCTTAGCAACAGCGATTCCCTCAGCTTGACGCTGTTTAATGTTTTGACGTTCCTGTTCAGCCATTGAAGTGTAAACCTCAATAATGATGTTATTTATCATATCAATAACCCACTCTTCTTCTTGTGGTCTATCTTGCATTGTAGTAGGAATATCAATTATTTTTACCCTGATCCCTTTTTTCTTAAACTGTTCAAGGTAGTCCTTAATCAGTTCCTTATTACGTCCTAGACGGTCAATAGACTTTATGTAAAGCGTGTCGCCTTTTCTTATTGCTTTAAGCATGTCTTGAAATCCTTTACGTTCCATATCCTTACCACTAGCTTTATCACTGTATATGTAATCCTTGTCCGTTACATAGTTTTTCAAAGCTTCATATTGTCTATCTAAATTCTGTTCTTTAGTTGATACACGCATATAGCCAAAATTGATTCCTGTCATTATTAAAACCACCGTTTCTATTAGTCGATAAATTTAATATACACCAACTGTCTATAAAGGTCAATTATTTTATAGACGTTGATAAAGGTTTATTTTCTTTTGTTAATAGACGCTATAAGGACAGTTTTTTTACCGTCCATTAAGGTGTACCTTTGTAGACTCTAATATCTCATGAGTTATAAGTACAAATAAAAGCACCCTTTAGTGGATGCTTTTACTTTGTTTTTTCTTTTAGGTGAAGAACGACTGTTTCCGCAGTCTTCTTCAATAGACCAAGACTCTATAAAATTTGTGGAATTAAAACATTCCCGATATGTATATATAATGAACCCTTATGTTTAGGGGTTCCAAATAAATATAGTCTTAGATAGGGACGCCATACCAATCACCACCATTACACCGCTACACATATACCAGTAGGATAGTAAGGTGCGGTGCTGGGTGCGAGGACAGGGCAAGGCGATAGTACCAGCACTGACAGTAGCAAGGACAACAGCGAAGCACGAGGGAAGGACAGGGCGTGGCACACGACACGAGGCGAGGAACAAACGAATGAAACAACAATGAAAGAACAAAGAAAGAAGAATGAAAGAAGAACAAAGACGAATGATAACAGTAAGATCAGTGTGGCAAATGGTAGTAACGAACCATGTAGAGAATTGGCGACACCTGATATATTTTTATATATGGATACCCCCCACCATAGGGGGGCAGGGGGTGTGTATAGGGGTGGTCTGGTCACCGCTATGTATACACCACAATTTTGAAATCTTTTGGGGCTGATAAGTCACCGAGATTCGCATTCTGAGGCGATTATCTTTTACTTAACGTACTAACACCCACTAACTTTGCTGTACAGCGTCATAGAGAAGGGGGGGTGGTTATGGTTTTCGCTGTGGGGAATCCTGTTGAACCTCGTAAAAAAATTGCACCATTTTTTCAGTAACTTTTTGCCTTGCTGCGAGTCCACTAATAGAGTTACTTAATTCCCTGAAATGATATACTAACAGTACACAAAGGAGGCTATTATATGGCAACAGAAAAAGAAATGGAACTTGCAAAACAGATACTAGCAAAGTTAACAGAAATGGAGAAGAAGGTAGAGAAAATAGAGGATAGTTTAGATAGAGTGGACAATAAAATGGGTAATTTAAATGGGGAAACGTCAACTTCAGTAGAGGGGAAATTGGACGATGTAAAGAGTGTATACAAAGACCTACAAAACACTTTTGCAAAGGGGTTCGCTGACGTGCATGAAGGATTGGCTAAAATTAAAGAAGTAACACAGATAAAGAAAAATGGAAAGCAAGTTCATTAAATCAGAACTCTGCTTTCCTCCGCCTTCTTTAAATGAGTGTATACAGTTTTCTTATCAACACCTAATGTCTTAGCTATGGTAGGTGCTTTCATTCCCTTCTCAGCTAGGATAAGCATTTTCACGATGTCATCATTTGATAACTTTCTTTGTTGATTCCTAACCTTCTTTTTTGTACCTTCACTCATTCTCAAAGGATCATAGCCACAAATATGCTTTTGATTTTCTTTATTTAGCAACCACATAGGACGTGCATACCATTCTTTATGACAGTTACTACAATGATGTAATAGTGAGGCACGAGGGTTAATGTATTGTTCCTTTGCGGTTACAGAACCGCCATACTTCTTATTTAATGCCTCCTGATATAAGGCCTGTTTAACTGGGTCTTTAATTTCTCTTTGCATAGTAAAATTCCTCCTTAATTAAAATAAGATCACCAGCGTTAACTAGTGACCTCTTTTGTAATTTGCTGTGCTATTGCTACTCTTTCAGCGTGTGCTTTTTCTTCTGCTTCAATCTCTTTGATAAGGCGTTCTTTAATTTCACCATCTTGTAGACGGTTAATCATGGCCTTTGATAATTCGCTATCATTGACAAGTGATTCCTCAATATAGTGACCTGCTTCTTGCTGTAGTCTCAATCCATATTGCATAGCTACAACTGGTGGTAATCCTTTTAGAACCTCGGTATTTCCTTTTCGCAATTCGTCCATCACATCTTGTTTTACGATACTAGTTAAATTCATTTATTTAGCTTCCTTTCTATTTCAATCTAATTTCTTTGTCGTACAGTAAGTTATTTCTATCGAAATCAAAGGTACGCTTAAATGCCAGTGCCTTCATTCGTCTATCGGGATTGTCCCAGCTTTCATTCATTAGTTCTGAGTCGTCCAGAAAATCATCATAGATAAGAGGCATTACCTGTTGGTCTTGT
>NZ_QOSA01000014.1:0-55036 GCF_008368795.1 Bacillus sp. BF2-3 | reverse complement strand
TTTTGTAATTTCTAAGCTACCCTCAATCTTTTTGTTTTTTACGATGTGTTTAATAATTTCTCCATCCGTTTTAATTTCAAAGGAGAATGTTTCTTCATGTGACACATAACCTTGTGGTGCAAATGTTTCTTTGTATGTGTACTTTCCTGCTGGGAGTTTATCGAACTTCGCAATGCCTTGTTCGTTTGTTTTTCCTTTCACGACTTCCTGTCCTTGCTCGTTATAGATCGTAAACTCTGCACCTGGTAACTTGTTGTTTCCATCGGCTACGTCTACTTTTGTAATTTCAATTGTTCCTCTAATCTTCGTATTCTTTGCAACTAGCTCAATTGTTTTCCCATTTTCAGTGATGCTAAACGGAATCGGCTCTTTTACCAGCACATAGCCCGCTGGTGATGTCTTTTCGATGAATTGGTACTTTCCGAATGGAATATTATCAATTTTGATTAACCCGTTTTTGTCTGTCTTATGCTCACTGATCTTCTTACCTTTTTCATCAGCTAGGATAAAAACAGCACCTTCTAATTTCGTTTTTCCGTCTTCATCTACTTTTACAAGCTGTACATTTCCTTTTACTTGATCGTTTTTCACTTCAAACGTAAGTGTTTGATTATGCTCTTTTACTTCAAATGGATACTTTGTTTGATTTAACAAGTAACCTTCTAATCCTTTCGTTTCCTGGAAGTAATACTTTCCAAACGGAAGAGAATTTACTTTCGCAATCCCTTCTTGATCTGTTGTTACTTTTGTGACTACCTTTCCTTCTGGCGTAAATACTGTAAACTCAACGCCTGGGAGAATCTTGCCTGTATCACTTACCTTTTTGATCTCAATATTGCCTTTAATTTGTACATTTTTCATTTCAATAACAGCAACTTCACCTGTTTTTACTTCAAAAGGCTTTGGTGTAGCATCTAACACATATCCAACAGGTGCTTTCACTTCTTTTACAGTGTATGTGCCAAGTTCTAAGTTACCCATTTCAGCGATACCGTTTTTGTCAGCTGTAATCGTTCCCATAACTTGTTGATTGCTGTTTGCGATTTCAAATACTGCGCCTGGTAGCGGCTTTTTATTTTCATCCACTTTCATGACTTTTAAGGCGCCATTTGCTTTCCAGAATACTTGTAAGTCTGTGCTGACTTGTTCTGTACTACGCTCTAATAATACAGTTGCATCTTGAATCGTACTTGTTCCTTTGTACACAACTGCATGGATATTTGTTAGATTTGAAACGACTTTTAGAGATAGTTCACTACTCTTAGAGGATTTTGGTACTTGAATACGGAACTTTTCTCCTAATTGGAACGTTTCTTTTCCTTCACCTTGTTCTGTGACAATACGAGTGCCTTGTGGTGCGTTGTTCATTTCTACGTGGAATGTACCTTTTTTTGCATTTGTTTGAACGTTGTATGTTGTTGTTTCAAAATATTCACCGTTTAATTGTGCTTCTTGTTTATCCGTTGGGATGACATTCATCCAGACATCTTGTGTATCCTGGCTTTGATTTGCCGCATGAATGATGTTCTTTGCCGCTTTTTGAACAGCCGCATTTTTGAACTGTAATTCATCAACAGAAATCTGGCCAAGTGCATTCCAAAGAGCTAATTGTGTCGCGTAATGGGCTTCTTTCCAATTAGAAACACCTAAATTTTCTGGTGTTTTCTGTGGGTACCCGTTCATTAAGACACGATAGGATACATCATCTGTTTTACCTGCTTCGGGTAAATCCTCTCCATTTGGGGATTTTAAACCGTACACTAGACAATACGCAATTTGACCACTAGCGTTCTTTAGAAGCTCTGTACGAACATCTTTGCCATACTGCGGACTATAGGCCCAATCCATCTGATACCTTTCTCGATTGATTACCTCCGCACTGGCTTGATTCAGTGGAATCAAGAAGCTCATCACAAATAAAAGTACACTCGTAAAGAGTAGTAGTGTTTGATACGATCGTTTCAAAACCATTTTTTACAGCTCCTTTAGGATTATTCAGTTTTCAAAGGACAGGATATTTAGAATTTTACCTTTCTAAATATAGAACAATATACTTTAGTCATAATTATTTCGTCTTTTAGCCGAATTTCATTTACAATACAGTTAGATAGATGTAATCAATAACATGAGGTTTATTCATTCTGTGATGGGTATTGCACGATAATATGTTGGTCTGAAAAGTTTCTCGATCGGAACTTCAAGGAAATCAGCTATTTTTTTAGCTTTATTGTCTTTCAGACTCCTTCTTCCAATTTCAACATCATATAATGTGCTGATCGGAATTTTAGCGCCTTTGGAAACTTCCTTAATACTTAAACCTTTGGATTCCCTGTATTCTCGTACAACGGTTTTGTTTTCATGTGACGCTAGCATTTTTTCACCCTCCCTTCCCTTAATTACATTGTATTCGGCTTAAAGCCGAAAGTCAACACAAAACGAATAATTTTTATTCAAAAGCGCAATTTTATTTTAAAATCCATGCAAAGGAGTTTAATTATGACCAATACATTTCTAGGACAAAACCTTAAATATCTCAGAAACTCACAAAAGCTAACTCAAAAAGAGCTAGCTTCCAGAATTGATATCTCTTATTATGCTTATAACAATTGGGAAAATGATTTAAGGGAACCAGATTTGCTATCTTTAAAAAAGTTTTCTATTTACTATGACCTTCTTATTGATGAATTAGTTAATACACAAATAATTTCATCAGATTCTATAGAAATACAAAATCAAAAACTAGATATGATAAAAAAATTAGAAAAAAAAGATGTACTAAAACCACTTGAAGAAAACTTAAAAAGACTAAGATCATTAAAAGGACTAAGTCGCAAGAAAATCGCAGAAGAATTAAATACTCCCTATAGTACCTATGCTGGTTGGGAAAATGGATTCAGAGAGCCTGACATTTCCACGCTCAATAATATAGCTTCATACTATAAAGTAAGTATAAATGATTTATTGAATCCAGAAGCGGCCGTTAGGGATGAAGATACATTAAAGCTCATCTCGCGCTTATCTAAAAACTTATTTGAAACATACATAAGCGTTCCAGATGAGCATAGAGCTGAATTAGAGAAAAAATTGATTGCCTATATGAATGAATTTAAATCTCAAAAAAAGATCAAATGAGTTTAGTTAAAGTAAGTACGTTTAAATTAACCTGTCTTTTCTATATTTTTTCCTGTACTTTCTTGTTTACATATTTGAATTAAGTCCATATATAGGTTGAAAATAGTATATACATCAGTTGTACAACAATTATTCTTAATGTTTTGCTCTAACCAACGAATATTTAATTCCATGACAATGCCACGTCCTTTTCTTATAATTTAAGAATCAGTGTCAAGGTGGTGTATTTTTTTTACAGAATCAAAAATCGCACCACCCCCTACAAAGTACGAAAGACGCTACAATAAGTAGCGTCTAATCATTTCAAAATTCAGTTTTTTAAATTTACACTCAACCAGTCCCAGGGTCTACCATCATATAAGATGTAGTTAAAGAGGGATTATCTTGAACCTTAGCAAACTTTTGAACAGGTTCGTTATGTAAGGAAGTTACTGAAATCCCTAAGATAAGTAACATGCACATTAAATATTTAGTCAACTAAATTCACCTCGCTTTTCAATAGCGCTTGTTTCACACCTCTAGCATAAAACAAGTTTCCAGATCTTTCAAAAGATATTAATGCCTCTTTTAAACCTTGTATGTCTCCAATTACTTTTGAATAAGAATATAATTGATGTGCACTAAATTCATTTTGTTCCAAAATTTTATACATTGCAAGCCCTTTTTCTCGATCTCCATGTAAACATTCATAATGAGCGTGTTCGCCAATATGAATATAATCAAAATCAATCTTATGAAGATTAAAATTATTTTCAATATAAAGATGTGCCAATGTTGTTTTAAAAGCAAAATATTTTTGAGATTTTCTAGGGACATGGATATTATCAAGAAGCTCCAAAGCTGATTCCATGTGCATTTCTGCCTTCAAAGGGTCCTCATATATGTAACTCTCTCCCAAACAACCTTTTGCAACAGCCTTAATCATCGGAATTTCTAAGTCTGATTTTAAGATTGATTCACAAACTTCTCTACATTTGTCAATTTTGTCACTCAACAAATATATATAAGCAAGCCTCTCTTTATATTGCATATATAAATGATCTTTTATATATGTCTGTTTAATGTCTTTTATAAATTTTTCAGCGTCTTTTGCGAAGGGAGCAACTGCATTTGATTCGTCCTCATCATACATAGCCACAGTATAAAGCAAATTTGATAACGCTTGACACTCTGCATTAGAAGAAAGTTTCAAATTTTTAATTTCATCAACTATTTTTTGCCCCTTAATTTCATTTTTATTTCTTCGATTAAATAAATCATAAATTAATAGGTACTGACTCACACTATCCGTATTAATATGTTTTTTTATTAATACATCTATAATCTCATAATCTCCAGAAACATGCGAATAACACAAGGCTTTCCTAATGTTCAAAGGACTTTTTATTAAGAGTATAAAGGTATTAATTTTTTGACGTCTTACCTCTAAATTGTCATATAAGATACTAACCACTTTTAAAAAGCTGTCTAATTTCATTTCATATTTGTTTTTACATTCAATTGCCCTAGTTATCTTTTCTCTACTTACTCCCGATAATTTGGCTATTTTACGTAATGTATATTTTTCGTTTATTTTTTGTGATATTTCATCCATAAGATGTTTCATTGTAGTTTCTTTTGTAATGATCTCGTTCATAGTGACAATTCCTCCTCACTAAACCCTATTAGCCCTTTACAAAATTTTAACATATCTTCATGTTTTTTATTTTAGAATATTACGAATCTTTGTCAACGTGGTTGAAAAAATAAATACTGAAAATTCTGAAAATTTATATTGGAATTTCGAATAGGTTTTATTCATCTTTTATTGATATTTTGCGAGGAACGTTTTACAATACAAATATAACAACAAAAAAAATAAACCCACCTCGAGCTTTTATCTGGCTGAAGTTTGGCGACGACACCAGATAAAAGCTCCCTAACAGGGTTCATTCACATAAAAAATTTATATGATTTTTTTTAGTATCATACTTGATACTGAAATTATACCATATTGTATATGTAATGTGAATATAGAACCTCTGTTTTTCCAGCATTTTTCTGTTTATTTTAGGTGGGAAAAATAGGAGGTTTTTTTATGCTACTAAATAACTTTTTGCTAAGTACAGCAAAACGAGAATTAAGTCCACACCTGGTTCATGTTCCGCGAGGTGCTATCAATAAAACAGTACAAAAAGTAATTAAAAATATTGATATTATTCTGTTCGATTGTGAAGGCAAAACCACTAAAGAATACTTCGTACAAACACCACGCCGCTATCAGGCATTGGAAGTTGTTTTATCTTACCTTGTACAAGAAGGATATTCTCAAATGAAACAAAATCAAATCAGTGAAAAATCGGGTATTTCTGTGCCGATCATCAACTTTATTCTGAATTGGTTAGAGGACCTTCAAGTATGTCATCAAATCAAAACAAGACGTCATGGTAAGAAGGCACCTTCTATTTACATATTAAGCCTCAATACCAATTATTTAAAAATCATTGAATACTTTAAACAAAAATGGGCGTTTTCAATTGATATGTTTTCTACATTTACAAAGTTTCTATCTAAAAAACTAAGTAAAAAACAGGAGCAATCTACAGAACAAGCCGAAAAACCAACTGTGCCTACATGCCAGGGAATAGACATATTAGATTCTGTTGCTCCTTCAAATGAAGAAGTAGAAGAAAAACAGCCAATAAATGCCCCTGATTTGGGTGAAAAGTTAGAACTAAGATTCCGCGAAATGGATGAGTTTATGAGTAAAGATCAAAAGAAACTGTATATGTATATCATAAGTAAAGATACAAATATTACTGAAAAAGATGCTTATACAATCGCATTGCGTATGCCGCCAGACGTAGATTGGGAAGCACGAAAGACTTTTGAGGATTGTGTACAGTTTTTTGAGATAAACAAATCACAAGAAAGTACGCCTGCACATTTCATAACAATCTATACAAAACAGTTAACTGCAAATAGGAAGCGTAGACAGCAACAAGCGAAAGAAAACATAAGAAATATAGGATTGAGAAAATCAAATAAGAGTAAAATCCCGTTTGATTTATTCAAAAAGATGCTCGATCCAAACGCTTAAATCGTATTTTTCACAAAAAAATAATTGTTTTATAGCCTTGTTCAAAAAAATCCCCCCTAACAAGGCTTTTTGTCATGCCATTCTTTATTTTAATAGATTAAACATATTATCAATCTATTATATTTTTATAAATTAAGGACGTTTTTCACAACAAATCCACTATGAATTTAAACCCGAATTGAACCTGCTTTTAAATTAGTAATTAAATAAGAAAAATTTTCTAATCCCTTGTGAGAGTAAGGCTTATTGAGCAAAAATAAATCCTAATGTATTTAATTGTTTTAATTTTTTTTAAAACAAGATTTATTAATAAAAAGTATCCTATATTGGGAGTTTCTTTTTTTATAAACTTCTACATATCATCACTAAATTGATCTATATACGAAAATAAAATCCTCATTTTCTCTTAATATGCAAATCTACAATATTTTAGTTACTCAACATATTTCCGAACAAACACACTATTTATGAGTAGCTTTATTCGTTTATTTTCCTACATATCATGATGATCTTTTATCTATTATCATTTCTAATCCTATCTAAACATACAGCAAAAACACTGATGTCTTAGTTATGTCAAAGTGATGCAAATATGATTCCTATCTAGTGTATACATGATGATAGGCGGCATCATTTCGGCATGAGTGAAAAGTCAGTTTGATATATGTAAACTCTAGCTTTTTTCTACTTACATAAAGAAAAAGAAAAACGAAGCTCTCCTGGTAAGGGTATCTTGATTCAGCTATGAATCAGATTCCGTTGCCAGGCAGATTTTCAAAAAACTACGTAGGCGGGGCGGCGGCCATTCCCATTCCTCGCATATCGTCCTCCCTCAATCTCGGCCCATCATTCGCCTTCTACACATTCCCATACATCTATATATTCCCCTATATCACAACTACACGTCCTGTCTAGCCAGGCCCATATGTCTCCGCATAGCCCCGCAATGTCTCGGCTATGGCATCTCACACAAGCCTCCTCGAAAAACGTCACGACCTAGAATCCCCTATTGCTTGTTTGTATGGTTCTCGCTTATAATTGCGGTACACAATTTTTAGGGCAAAGGAGTATATAAAAATGACATGGGAACTTTCTGTTGATGTTTTCCTTTCTGATTTATTAAAACATGGCCGTAAATCTTCCACCGTTAAACAATACCGCTACGATCTCACACTTTTTACATCTTGGATTCAGAAACACGTCAAATTGCCTCCAGAATCGTTTTTCCGTTCTTTTGATACAAATGTATTAGACAGATACTTAAAAGCGTTTAAAAAGGAACGTGGAGCGTCAATTTCTAATATCAAACGTGTACGAGGTATTCTAATTAACTTTTTACAATTTCATGGTGCGGCCCAGGATTTAAAAAGTAATGTCTCCCCTCCTGGACTGACTTCCAAACACTTTGCATCAGACAAAGAAATTAGAAAGCTATTCCGCGTCATGCGTAGTTATAACGGGTTAACCGACTACCAGGCATCAGGCAGAAAGTTTATTCTGGAACGTAACCTTTTATTGATCCACTTCATGTTAGATTATGGGCTATCTATCCAGGACATTCTCACGCTATCCATGCATGATATACACTTTGGGAGTAATACGATTACCCCAGGAGGGCTACACGCCCACAAACGATCCATTACCCTTTCAAAAGAACATGTAAAACTTGCCTTATCGTATTACAACAAGATTCCTAATCTTGTTAGACCGCGCCAACAAACGGGCGACCCCTTCTTTGTGGCGTTTGATTTCGGCCCGCAAACATTCCGCTGGGACTATGAAAACGATCAACCCGCCCCTTTAACTCGAATCGCTATACAACGCATGTTACAGAAAGAAGCGAAACGCGCTGAAATCCATATAACGCCTACCATGCTACGGAACCGTTTTATATTAAATGCGCTACAGAATGCCATGAAACCCATTGAAATCAAAGCATTTTTGGGATTAAAAAGCGTTGAGGCCCTACATAGATACGTTCAATTTTGGAATAAACAGCAATAAAAAGAGTTTCATGTAAGCAACAAAAGCCCTGGTGCAATCAAAACCAGGGCTTTTGTTATGCTGTTTTTTAACACTAAAAATAATTTCTAAAAAAATTCAAAATAAGTAAAAAAATGCTTGTTTTGTGCGCTAGCGCATGATAAAATAAAATTAACAAATGCGCTAGCGCATTAAAACAATAAAAAAGGAGCTGTTGACCATGAAATTCTTTCAAAGCGTCACTACCTTAGAGGAACTGAAAAAGCAATATAAAAAATTAGCAAAGAAACACCATCCCGATTGTGGCGGGAAACATGAAGATTTTATCGCATTAAAGAAAGAGTATGACAGACTTTTTGAACAGCTACATAGTAACTCTGGAACACAAAACAATGGAGCATACCAAAACATCATAGACGAACTTATCAAATACGATATTGAAATTGAGATCATTGGGACTTGGATTTGGGTAACAGGAAACACTTATTCTTTAAAAACTGAATTAAAAGAGTTAGGGTTTAAATGGGCATCTAAGAAAAAGGCTTGGTACTGGTACGAAGGAGAGTATAAGAAGTTTCATAACAAAGACTTCTCACTCGATGAAATTCGCACAATGCACGAAGTGAAGCGCATCAAGAAAAACAAGCCAAAACTTGAAGCATAAGAGGGGATTCCCCCTCTTATCTTTCTCAAAAAAGGAGATGCCCGAATGTATGTAAATGCAAATTGTGAAAAATTTAAGCACATATACGATATGAAAAGATTAAAGAGTTATAGTGACATGGTTGATCGGGATATAGAAAGATTAGAAGAAATAATAAAAAAACTTAAAAATTATCAAATGGATATATATGAACATGCTCAAACTGTTGCAAATACTGAATTTAAAAGCGTTGTGACACTTATTAGAAGAAGAGATTATTCTACAAATCATGTGAAATACCAAGTACAACTAGAAATGCGACCAAACGTCAGTACAGATTATATAGAAAATGAACGAGTGTACGGTTTTTACAAACATGAAAAAATGTTTACAGGTAGAGAACGTCACCTGGCTTTAAAATATGCGGATCATCTTGCAAAGCAATATCATTGCGAAATTGAAAGGAAGGGATTTTATGCAAAGAAAATTTAGGCTTCCAGACGATGTCTGGGAGCAATTTCTAAAAAAAACAAGTGCCCCAGGAGAAACATTACGCTTATTAGTGATTAATTACAATAATGATGATAGCGACCCATTAGAAGAAGTCATGGGCGTTGAAGAAGCCGCCGAAAAGTGGGATATGCCACCAGGAACAATTAAAAATTTATGTGCCGCGGGAGAAGTAAAAGCCAAAAAAATAGGTAACAGGTGGATTATTTCAAAAAGACAGTCGGCCCCTCGATCTAAAAACAATTAAATTATGTAAAAATCAATAAAAGTCAATACAAATGAATACAAGTAAATACGAATCAATACGAAAAACACTTGTATTTTAATGATTTTTATAGATTTTCACTAATAATTTTGTATTGACTTGTATTAAATTGTATTAATTTGTGTGTAATTGTATTGACTTTTCGAAAGGGTTTAGCATATAATGGAATTAAGTTAATCGATAAAAAATAATCTTTAGGAGGTTTTTATATATGGCAATTCTTAAAGCTGGTGCGGATGCGGGAAACAGTGGTTTAAAGTTAAATGTATTAGGTCTTGATCCTTTATTCATACCAAGTATTTATTCACATCACATTGGAGAAGCAACAAACATTTTGAGTGATGAGGATATTTCTGTTGAAGATTTAGAAAACAACATTGATGTTACAATTTCATCACCTACCTTAAAAGCAAACAATCTGCGTTACATTATTGGTCAAAAAGTGATTGATGAAAACATTAAAGGTATTGAAATGGAAAAGAAATCGGATAAATCGAAAGATGATCTTGTGCTACTTGTTACATTAGCTGGTTTAGCAATTACAGCTATGAAAAAACAACCAAATAAAGATAAAATTGATGTTACTTATGATCTTTCTGTTGCATTACCTGTCGCAACAATTACGCCTCAAACAGCACAAGAATTTGTAGAGCGTTATATGAATCATCATACGGTAAAATTCCATCACCCAAGCGGACGTGAAGTAGTAGTTAATATCCAAATTGAATTTTGCAAGTGTTTACCAGAAGGTGCGGCGGGTTCATGGGGAATCGTTTATGATGAAAAAGGTAAAACCATCAAAAGAAAAGTAGAAGCTACAGAGGGCAAAACTACAGAAATAGACTTTGTTGACAAAACAATATTATCTTTCGATATTGGCGCTGGTACGACAGAAGAAGTTGTTTCTCATGGCGTTAGTTTTAAACATAAAATGAGTCGTGGTTTACCATATGGAGTGAAAGAAACTTTACTTGATATTATCAAGGTTTGGAACTTAAACAATAAACAAAAGACAATAGACAGTATTGCTGAATTTAATGCAATTTATCTTGATTCTGAACATCCTCGTCATATTCGTTTAAAAGAGGCATCACGTGGCGCATTATTAGGTTTAGCAAATCGAATTGCAACTGATATTATTAATAAAATTGATGATATGAAAGATGATCCGTATGTATTCATTTATGGTGGCGGTGCCGCAATCGTAAAAGAAAGCCTACAGCAAATTTTAGAGCAAAAAGGACGTTTAACAAATGTTATTTTCTTAAAAGACCCACTTTTCGTAAATGCACGCGGATTACTTGTGTACACATGCTCTCCAAGATTTGAAGAATTAAAAGAAAAAGCACTTGCTCCTGTCGGTGAAAAATAATGGCTCGTAAAATATACAAAGCTGGTGATAGAGCAAATGTCTATATTAAGAAAGACATTTCACCAGACATGATCGATTTTATTAACAAACAAAGTGATCTTACAATGTTCTTTTTGTATGCGGCACAACAACTTCATAAACAAATCGGTAATGTAGATGTAGCGGAAATTTTACCACGTAAATATACATTTGCACTGGATAACGAAATACAACCTTTACCAATCAAACATGATGAAGGTTCAAAAACTGTTCATACACCTGTTTCGAATCAAACTCATATCGAAACAAGTCAAGAAATAACGAATCTTAGGGAATCCAATGATGAAGAAGAAAATACATCGTGGACTAAACTGAATGATTTAGAAGATGATCCATATGCATAATGCAAAGAAAGAGTTGTTCTTTTATAAGAGCAACTCTTTTTCTTTTAATTTATAATAAAAGTATCAAAGAAAAGGGAGAGAAGTTCATGGCTTATGATCTCGTTGCAGACAAACTTTATAGTGTTGACTTTGAAGAATTAGAAATTATGTTTAAAAGAAATAATTTACTGAATTTTCAGCATCAAGATGAATGGCTTAATAGTTGGTTAGAAATATTAAAAAAAGCGGATCAAGACACAAATATCCAAATCGAAAATAAAAATAAAAACAACCTCTCTTTTGAAGGGTTTGAAATTTTTCAAAAAAAAATAATTCTTCCTTCATTTACATTTTATTTGAATTTTGTAATCACAGGAGCCCGCCTTTTCATAAAAAAAACAAACCCAAGAATCCAAAAAATCTCATTGTATAGTATACAGAATAAGTCATTTCCCTTAGATTGGACCCCTACTGACAACTGGAAGGGTTCTGTAAATAACCAAAAACCGATTATATGCACACAGTTTCCATTCGACATGAATGAATACCTATTAATTGATGGAAACCATCGATTAACAGCGAAAATAAATACACGACAAAAATCTGTAAAATCGTATATTATTAGTGCACGAGAAATCATAGATCATAATATATTACCAATGTCAATTGATGCAACTATGTATCTATTTATCATGGAAACCTCAAACTTTTCGAAAGCATTATCAGAAAATAAATACACCCATCAACAAATTTTTGATTCTTCTTTAATACATTCAACATTTAAAGGAGTTTTAAATTAATAAAAAAGAGTTGTTCTTTCATAAGAGCAACTCTTTTTTACTAGGAATATCTTTGTATTGATTTGAAAATCATGAAGATTATTAAAGAAAATACTTACAAAGACTTGATTAAACAAAGATTACACTTCAATATTGAATTTGAACGACCTTTGAGCGAGGGAGGATAAACATATGAATGATACACCATCACAAGAACGCGCTTACTGGACACATGAAGTGTCTGAACAACTACAAATATCTGATAGCACTTTAAAACGATGGGCGAACGAACTAGAAGTGAGCGGGTATAAATTCGCAAAAGGTGCAAATGACAGTCGCGCATTTACCGCTCATGATATACAAGCATTAGAAAAATATAGGTATTTGACCAAAAAACAAAAAGTAAAAAAAGAAGAGGCCGCAACAGCTGTTGTAGAAGAGTTTAAAGAAAAAACGAGCGATTGGGCGCCCCCCGCTCATCAAGAAAACGAACTTACTTTGACTAGCTCACAAGTCGCTCAAACTTTAGAAACTTTCATGAGACAACTTCAAGAGCAAGAGAAAACGAATCAACAGATTCTACAAGAATTACAGTCTGCTAACGAGTTAAATAAAAATCTATTGTTGCAATATGAACAATTGAAACGGGATTTTGATGAAATGCGTGAATCACAAAAACTTATAGCGTCCACCCAAGAGCAAAAACAAGGATTTTGGTCTAAGCTCTTTTCAAAAAATAAAGACGTATGATGAAAAACTACATCATGCGTCTTTATTTTTGTTCCACTACACAAATTATTTTTCTTCAAAACTAAATTCTAATTTGCTGTTTGCAATTTAAATCTTTTTTTATATTTTCTTGCATGTAAATGTCAAAATGTTTTTGGAAGCCGCCTTGCAAAGATTTGTTGTATGATGCGTAAGTCAAATCTTTGCATTATATGTATACCAGATTACTAGTTAAAAATTAACAGAATCGTTCGTTGGATTGTTTCATAAAAATTCTACTTTCTCCCCATATTTTAAAAAATATTAAACTCTATAGAATAGATTCTAAAAAATCTGTCCAAACTTGTAACCAAATTATACAAGTTTAGGAGAGATGAAAAGTGTTTTTCAAAGATAATAAAACCATATTAAAAAAATGGCTGGATCGTCATGGAATAGAACAACAAAAAATCGCACGTACTGCTGGTATTTCTTTACCAACAATGACAAAGGCTTGTCGTGACAAAACGTATATTCCAACACCCCTTGTAATGAAAAAACTCTTGAAAGTTATTAGAAAAATAGACCCCTACGCACAACCACATGATTTTTGGAAAATGTAAAAAGGCACAAGAACCATTGCTCTTGTGCCTTTACTTTATCCGTACTGTTTTTGTAAATCGATCCAGGATCGGCCATACATGCGAGAATGCCTTTTTGTTAGAAAACTATTATCGTATTTTGCTTTAACCGGTGGAGCCATTTTACAAATGAACGATGGTTGCATTTCTCCACCAGCTCTTACACTGATAATCGCATGATGTGCGGGTATTTTATATGCTTGTTCTAATGAAATTGTATCCTCAAATCGATGCTTAGACAGTTCGAATGTCTTTGTATGATCGTTCATAAATAAAAATTGTTGTACGCCGCCACCTTGTAAATTCTCTTGTAATGATGGTTTCAATTTATTCCAATGATGAAATGCATAGATGCTCCCTAATCTCTCTTTTCTTCCCTCTGTACTCACTCTACCCATCAGTTTTGTTAATCCTTCACTTTCAAATTGTTCGGGTTCATTAAAGATAATAAACGCCCCATTTTCTTGCTCCTTTTTAGGCATTAATAATCTGGTCATGAAGGTTTTTAGTGTAATCCAATGAACCAGGGTTTTTACCGCATGTTCTCCTAATCCCCTGGCATTCGGAACCCTTAAAATGATAACTTTTCCTTCTTGCATCCATTTACCAAAATCAAGTTCTTTCAATGGGTCTTGTGCAAAGATATCATACAATCTTTCATTCCCAAAAAAGCGGTTTAATCTGGTTATGATGGGATCACACTTATTCCCAAATTGTTCATTATCTCCCCACTGTATCAGCTCATTAGCAAGACGCAAATTCCCTTCATTCACTAATTCTTGAATGCGATTTACCCGAAAGTCCTCATCTTCTATAATACGTTTAATATTAAATAGACTTCCTTTACTTGCTTTGGCCGCATCCGTTAAATATTTTTCACTTCGGCTTAATCCTTCAATTTGCATGAAATCAATCATTTCATCTGCAAATCTTGAAGCACCGTTCCGCCCTAGCTTTGTAATTACTTCTGTTAAATCTAGAGGTGGGATATAATCACTGTCGTTTAAATCCAGATCAATAATGTTTTCTGGTGGTAATGCATCACGAATCCCGTCTGCCATACCCCGCCCACCTTCTTCTACAATTGCATCTGGTATGATAAAACTAATCTTATGTTTTGTATTTCCCTCAATAACAAAATTCTTAATTGCTGTATCTTTACCAGCCCCCTGTCCTCCTATAAAGACGTAACCTCTATAAAAATTATCTGGATTATCTATTGGCATATAGATTGGTATTTTTTGATCTTTCAATTCCGAATGTCCCAAAAATATTCCTTTCTCATCCCGCATAATCGCTGGTATCTCAATTTCAACTTTCTTTTTTACACTCAATGCATCTGCATATTTTCGTTGCAACTCTTTTACAGGCATTTGCAAAGCTAATTTGCTCATTTCATCGGTACTCATCAAATTTACATTCGGATCAAACTTTGTCTTGCTTGATAGTTCGAATGTATTTAATTCCTGTAATATTTCTGTTTGGCGTTTTCTCATTCTTATTTTTACGCCATGTAGTTCATTCGTTTCTGATAAATCCATCATAGAAAGTGCTAAGGTTTCCCCCATTGTCTCCCTGGTTAACCGATCATGGGAATGTGAGGCCACCCGTATACGCGTTTTAAAAACAGGCTGATTTCCTTTGTCATAACTCACACGATTTGTTCCAACTTCATCAGCGGTTGTATGTGCCTTTTTAATGATGTGCTCTTTGCTAAATTTTTTATCTGATTTAAAAAAAGCGTTCGAGAACGCCTGGAATGTATCAGTTAATAAATCATTTATTTCATTAATAACAGCCGCAACACCAATTTTAGCCCCTGTTACAAGTCGTTTGCCGCTCATATTAACCCGTTGGGGTGGTTTCCCCTTCTTTAACTTTTCAATGGCCCAGGAAGCGTTTTTCACCCATTTCTGGCGGTTTTCCGCTTCATTACAGATACTCAATCGGCAAATGTCTCCATCATAACTTAGTTCATCAATAACACTTAAAATATTACCAATAGGCGTTTTTGTATCGTTGCTATTTGTATTTAGAGAAAAGATATCATGTTTCAAATATCGCATTTCTTGTACAATTGTATTTTCATTAGAAATTTGCAAATCTGATATACCCGCTTCCTTAATTGTCACACTCATTTTGTTCTCTAGTTTTCTTTTGAGCTTTAATGCTTGATATTCGCTAGTTGCTACATAAAATTCAATTTTCTTCTGGCCCTTTTCTTGTTTGAAAACAACATCAAACCAGAAATAGTCCTTTTCACGATAATGAAATGTAATCCCTTTTCTTTCTATACGACTTCCCATACTTTCGTACATTTCATACATCTTATGGATCGCCCGCCATAAACGCTTTGTATTATTAGATACATCGGCATGAGGAATAATCCGATATACAACCATTTTGTTTTTTTCTACTTGTAAAAATTGTTTTAAAGAATATATCTCTTTTCTTTTAAACCATGATTTTTTTATTTTCTTAGGTTCATATAATACTGGCAAATATTCATTTTGTGCCAAAACAGGAAGGTTTGTATTTTCTTTATCGCATATAATAAAGCCTTCTCCCTGTATCATTTTTAGGCCCCTCCTAATATACATATTGCTAAGATAAGTCCGCCTGCGAAATAGGCGAGCGGCTTCATCATGCCGCCTTTGTTTGTCATTGAACCTATCATGATAAATCCAGCTGTCACCAATGCACCATATCCCATAATATCGGGCAAATTTAGAATAAACCAATGACCTAATTCGCTTACTATATCAACCATAAATTCACCAACTGGCTTGAAAATCCATTCCATTTCCTTCCCTACAATAGCATCACTAAAATTATTTAATTGATCTAAAAAAGAACCCTCTTTTGCCTTTTCTCCAATATACCCAGCTGTATTAGCCGCAATCATTTTTCCACCTTCTAAAATGAATTTCACAAGGACCCCTCCTTTTAAATTCCCTTTAAAAAGTCTCTTATGTCAACCGCATGTCTAGCCAAGATATACCCACAACATGCACCAATTAAAATTTCTATTGCCTTTGTACGGTGACCCAATGCCCAGGCCGCGCCCGAAAAGATAATAACTAAAACTACGCCCGCATCAAACCCGTTCATAATGGCACTATGAACATTGCCAAACGTCCCATTAACTCCCGCGGCAAATGTTACCTTTGGAAGTATTAATATTAATGAACTCCCTGTAGCGGTAAAAACCTTTTTAAGTACGTTCTTACTATTTGTTTCTTTATGTGCTTTCTTTTTATAACTTTGGTCCATAAAAGAGCGAAAAGAAATCGTTTCTGTCTTAGTCATGATGCAACACCCCTCGTATAATTTTAAAAGAACTACACATACTACTTATAAATGAAAAGTAGGAGGTCTAACGATATGCATGTTGCTATTGCTGTCGCTGTAGGCGCGATTATTGGATCACTTGTAAATATTTTTGTTGGGTAAAAATATAGGCAGTGAGCTTTTTGAAGGCTCCTGTCTTTTTGTTTGCGCCTTAATTTGTTCAATACGTTCCGCGGCACTTAATTTCTTCTTTTCTGTTACATTCTGTTCGTTTTGTTGAATTGGTGACGGTACTTGTTTTCTATCCTCTTCGCATGTCATTTTCTTATGTTTATCGGGTATATCGTTCCAGATCAATTTCTTTACATAACCCGAAAAATTTTTACGTTTTACATGCTGTAACATGATCCGATCCTTTTCATTCTTCTTATTAAATGCTACAGGTTTACTAAACTTTGATCTTTCCATTCTATTCACCCTCCCCGATGTGACCGATAATATCGGTATTACTAAAACGTATTCCTTTCTGTTTGTACGTTATTCACCTTTTTATACAAAAAAATTCTCTACTTTTTTATTTAATCGATATGAGCGGTAATATCACTTTTCCCATAAAAAAATGACCCTTTTAGGCCACATTTTTAATCATTAGCTATCAGCGTGCTTTACGCTATTAGCTATATGTATGAGATATTACATTTGTGCAAGTACAATTTTAAATTTCAGAATTTATAGACATTTATCTCTCAAATACCATTTCTATACTACACAAAATGGTATAATCATACTGTTATTTCACAAAACAGCAAGGGGTGTCACTTATGGGAGAAAGGCAAAGAAAAGTAAAAGTTTTACTAAACAAAGGTGGAATTGATATAGAACATCTTGAAATTGTTCCACTTCATGAGAATTTCAAAGAAATTCTGAAATGTGAATGGATTGAGTTTAATTCACTAGGTGGCGGATTTGTGGGAGTCTGTGACGCCCAAGCAAAGTTAAAAGATTTACAAGAAAATCCTTTTGGATTTAGGGGATCAATGATTTTGTGTAAAGTTTATGAGGGTAATGAAGAACATCGACAAGGTGAATTTATAGATATCACAATTGAAGATGAAATAAAAGTAATTGGCGTTTTTGCTTACGCATTGTATGGAGAAGATGCATTTGTTGATGATGATGAAGAGGAAGAAAATGATACATTTTTAGAGGTAATCCCAGGTGGTAAAGGCACTTCTAATAATATAGATTAAATCCATATAAAACCAATGGGTTTTAATCTGTTGAAACGCTATATTTTATGGTATAATTAGTGATTGAGGGTACATTTTTTCAAGAGAAAAAGGCAAACAATATAAATACTTTCTGAAAGTGTTCAATTCAAGTTCAACAAAAAGCATTTGTTATTCTATAACAAATGCTTTTTGACAAATTACATTCTTTTTTATAACATAAAAAAGGAATTGAGTGTACGAGACTCAATTCCTTAGGTGAAGTCATTTGCCAACGAATACCTGGTGAAAGAATCCTTCTTTTATGATTGGATTCTTTTACTTTGTTTTGAGCATGAAATGTAATACTGTATATGCCATTCTTCTTGTTGAGCATCCTCGTTTGAGTGCCAATTGTTGTAAGAGTTTTTGCTGAAATGGTGATAATTCAATTTCTACAAAATGCTGAAAAGCATGAGATTGCCTTACAGGTATATCCTCCATATAGATATAGTCTAAACCTTCTGTTACTAACTCCGATGCAATTTGATCTAAATTTTCGTTATACAATGCGAACTCTTCCAATCTTTCATGCAAATGTGGTTCTAATGAAATTAATAACTTCTTATTATTTTTTCGGAATTTCTGTTTCTGGCCTTTCCAGTAATTTTGCTCTTGCATAACTGCATGTAACATTTTAATTCCCCCTATTTATAATTTAAATTTTTATTTCTTCCTTAAAATCAAATCCTTACTTATTGTTTCTTACGGTATCAATTGCGGCTAAACAAGCGGCTATCCCAAGACGCTTTTCACTATATATTTTCTTGTTCACTGTTAGGTACCAGCACCCATTTTCTTTTACACTCAATAGATCGTCATATTGCCTCCCTAATTTTTCTAGAATAAAAGTGGATTCCTCAACAGGATTGAAATATTCAACTGGCATTCTAATAAATGGTGTACGATTCTTACCCCAATATGTACCGCATTTTTCTAGCCCCAAAAACTCTTTTGCAATGACATAATCTAGCCTTTCTGTTGCAACAGATAAATCATGATAAGGTATCCACCAATTAGAATCACTCATGGCCACAAATTCTTTTGCAATACTGTTGTATAAGATTTGGCAGATACTAATACCTTCAAAGTCATCTTGTGTGACAACAAAATCAGACTGTCTTAATTTGTGCCCGTTTTTATCCGTTGTACCAATTTCAAATTCTTCACTTTTCAATAATTGAACTGTTTTCATCACATGAAATTCCCCCTTTATTTCCTAAATGAACATGTTAAAATATTTTTGAAGGCATCTTATTTCTTGTGCCCTTCACCAATACGATCACTCATCACACTTCCCCTTTCTGTTGCTTTATGGCAATGGAAAGGGATTGTTTTGTAAAGCGGCTTTTACTTTCTTGCATAGCGTTTTGAAGCAATTTCAACTTTGTTTCTTTGCAAAGAACTCTCCATACAGATACACCGATTTTCATTTTCTTTCCTCCCTTTTATACTTCTTCTCCACACTCATGACAGACCGTTATAGATTCATCTGTTCCCTGGATTTCGATTGTTTGATTATCTACATGCCTACAAGAAATCTCTTTCTCTTCTATCTGTTTTTTCATATAAATTACGACTTCTTCAATGCAGTAATAACATAGTCTTCCTAACGCAAATCCTTCCGCGGCGATCTTTCCACACGCTCTACATTTGTAATCTTCCATATGATTGCTCCTTTCTCTCTTAAAGGACTAATTCACTAAGCTGACAGCAATCAACGCACTAATTAAGATCAAGCCAATAAATTGCATGGTATTCTTTAATGATTGAATCAATTTTTTCTCTCCTTTCTAGAGAGCTGATTTTAAAAATAGGCGTTCTTCCATATGGTTTCCCTCTAAAATCCATATAGGATACCCGAAAATAAGTAAGTGAAAAGCATCATAAAAATGGAGGTTGCAAAGAAACCATAAAACCAAATCTGATCGGAAACATTTTCTTCAATACCAAAATAACGATTTAACTTTTTGTAATTTTCTGAAATAAGAGAGTAAAATTTTTTGGAGGATTTAAATTTGTGGTGGGGTTGTGTTAAAATTAACTCACCACTTTTGATTTTTAAAAAGGGTTTTGTCAACACAATTCATCCTTTCTTGAATCAAAGTTTATAGGTTTTGAAAAAGTCCTTACTAAGTTGGCAGACCTGGGAAGGGCTTTTTCTTATACACTTTTACTTTTTCAATTCTTTTAGCGTTACATCCCTAAAAAACTGTGAATAGGATTTTTCGCTATCTTCAATACGTTTCCAGGCTTCTTCTGGTAAAGTGATGGAAACTTTTTTAGTAATTCCAAGAGATGGGCGACCAGCGCCTTCTCTTTTACCTCCATGTTTTTGCATTTTAGCTCCTTTCTTGATTTAAGTTACTTTTATTTTAATGTTTTAAGTTACTTAAATCAAGTGTTTTTATTTATTTTCTTTCGAATTTTTTCGACAAATAAAGCAAGGTGTCTTCCCACATTCATTAAATTTAATTTTTCACATCCAACTTTATTAGGGGTATCATAGAAATAGATTTTAATTTCATCAAGGAGGATTTACTATGGGATATCAACTATGGCTTAAAGAAAACTTAAAAAATATAGCTGAAACAAAAGGTTTTTCCCTCATTAATGGAAGAACCCATATAAATTCAGAAAAAGACACTCTAATAGAAATACCTAATCTAGATGAATTCCTAGATTTTCATGTACATGTGGAAAATAAATTATTATTTTATTCTTACTCCTATGATCCTAAAGAAAATTATATTATTCCTGACGAGTACCACCAAAAGTATGAAAATGAAATCCAGGAACAAGTAAGTCAAAAAATTAATGAATATAATAAAATAATAGATAAAATTGATTTTGATAAGCCCTCGGCTGTATTCATGTATTATATAAAAGAAGGGTTTTTATTTTTCAATGTTACAGAAAGAGAAGAAATTCTCGATCTCCTTGAATATGAAGATATGGTGGAGGTAATCCTTGAAGAAGTAGTGCAAGAAACTCCAGAAGAAAAGCTAGAAGAGATTAAGAGTCAACGTAAGAATAAAATTGACAAGCAAGTAAACGAATTAAAAGAAATTATTTTTGCCGATCCAAAATTTAAAAATGCTACAAACGCTTCATTGAGAAGGGTTTATTCATCTCAATTTTTCGAAGAAAATCGAGAGTATATAGAATTATTGCGTCATGCTGACTATTATCATCCTAGCATTTTTATAGAGGACATATGGAGAGAGTTCAAACAAAAGGGATTACATAAATAATAGCGTAACACCGTATACTGATTAAACTAAAATTTTAATATACCCCTAGAGTTCATCGGCCTATTCTGTTAGTTTTATAATCATCGTTATGTACTCCTGTTTTTAAAGATACAGATGCATTTAAAATGCATCTGTGTTTTCTATTTTACAACAATTTTCACTTTTGCCCCGTTTGGTAACTTCTCAACTTTATTACCTATATACGAACCAGCACCACGATTATCAGCTGGTTTTATGTGCCTTATGTCCGCACCTTTTCCACCTTCACGACAAAAAGCCATAGGGTATTCATCTCGATCATAGCCTTTTTTCGTTGGAACATTTGCTAAAGATTGTTTTCTTCTATCAGCGGCTCCTTCCCGATCAATTGTACAAATATCTGTCTTACCACTTGCAATCGCGTCTTTAATATGTGCCGCGGTTTCTGGATATTTATTTGATGGAAACTCTATAACTTGTGCAATATCTTGTGATCCACTTGTTTGTTTAGCATGATTTGAATTTTCGATTGCTGAACATCCCGAAAATAGTAATCCCATTACTAAAAAACTACTTACAGCCCCTTTAAAATTCATTATGCTCCTCCTTATGAAAATCTTAATTGAATTTGCTAAAAACATAGTCATAAAATGCATCTGCAACATTCTCCACAAGATGATAAGAAACATACTTCTCTAATGCTTTCATTAACATAGGCTTTTCATCTATAAAATTAATTGTGTAATCCATTAAGAAACTCCAATTCCAGAATGGAATTGCTATCAAACAACTATGTTTCATTTCATGTTCACAAAAATAAACCGTTGGTGATCCACATTGCTTTAATACTTCAAACTCAACACACTCCATTTGTTATCCCCCTTACTCTATAGTGTGAAATCCTCCATTGTTTTACGGATTTCATCAGCTTCTACACCAATGTATTGTAGTGTTTGTCTTTGTGTCGCATGACCAAATAACTTCATCAAATAATACACATCTTTCATTTTTTTATAATACTGATAGCCAAACGTTTTTCGCATACTATGTGTTCCCCAATGCTCCGAATCAATCCCACAAGCCTGTGCCGCTTTATGCAAAAACGTATGAGCCATTTGTCTTGTAATTGGCCTATCTCCTTGACGACTTGGGAATAACCAATCGGAATCTGCCATGTTACTGGTATATTTCGCAATCTCTTGTTGTAAAACCGTATTGAAATATACTTCTACGGTTGTATCTGTTTTTTCCATTTTAATTTTTATAACATGTTTCCCTCGAACATCTTTCACGCGCAATCGTAAAATATCACTAATACGTAAACCTGTGTTAATTCCAAAATAAAATAAAAAGTAATTTCGATATGAGGAATTTTGCAACAGCCAATCTTTCATGTCTTCAATTTTTTCTATTGAACGGATTGGCTCTTTTGCCCCAGGTTTTCGTCCCCCTTTCGCCATAAAAAATGACCTCCTAATTCTCTGTTGTAAGCTATAATATGTAAAACTTAGTTTAACTATAACTTTAATTTGTTAAACTGACAATCTTTTTCTTTTCATTTCACAGCGAAAAAAAACAGTAATACCATAGAAAAACGCATGATATCACTGGTTTTTATGAGTTTAACATTTTGTATGTTTTGTAAAACTTGTTCTGAAATTTTAATTTCTTTTACTTCGGGGAAATGAAAAGTTGGAATACCTAATTCTTGACTTATTTTTTCTTGATAATTATTTATCTTTATAGGTTTTGATCGAATTTTAATATTAAATACAATTTAACCTTCTAAAATATTACTCTTTTTATTTGTTCTCTATTATATTATTAATAACCAATCTATCTTTTCCAATTTTATGTATAGATTTATATTTTTTAATGGATTAATATTGATTAGAACACTATCCATTATTGTTTGACCATACCATAGTACTAAAATATGCATAATGTTAGAAGAATTTATAGACTTATAAAATATTATATAAGGAGTGTTTTTTTTGCAAAGTTTAGCGAATAAGTATTCTTTAGAAAAAAAGCTAGCTTCTACTAATCAAAGTAACCTTTATAAAGGATATAGTATTAAAGGAAGAAGGCCCTTAACTATAAAAATTTTAAATCAAAAATTCAGTGATTTAAATGCCGATGAATTACACGAAATTTTTTACAGAGATTCTAAAGCGCTCTCAATGATAAATCATTCAAATATCATTGAATATAAAGATTCTGGAATTGAGGGTGATAACTTCTACATAATAATGGAATACTTCGAAGGTGAGACTCTTGAAAAAACAATTAAAAATAATCAACTTTCTCATATAAATAAATTCGAAATAATGATTCAAATTTTAAACGGTGTTCAAGCTGCTCATGATAAAAGGATAATACATAGAGATTTAAAACCAGCAAATATATTGGTTAACTCAAACTTTGAAGTTAAAGTTATAGATTTTGGTATAAGTAAAATTATGGACATTTATACTTATAAAACGGGACACACATTAAAGGAATATATAACAAAAAGATATGCTTCTCCCGAACATTTACTTGGACAACAAATTGATTTTAGTAGTGATATATATTCTCTAGGAGCTATTTTTTATTATTTATTGACTGAAAAAGAACCACCCGAAGATAGAAAAGTTTTATATGAATCAATTGGGAACTTATCTGTATCTGAGACCGTAAAAGATATACTACAAAATGCACTTAGTTTTGAGAAATCTAAAAGATATAAAAGTTTAATCTCTTTTATTGAAGATATAAAAAAAGAAATTGAATTGAATACTGTGCATGGAAATATAAAACTGTTTATACCTCAGATAATTAATAAGAACCTTCTTGATATAGGTAAAGTTTCAAATGCAAATTTCAGAACGGTAAAAGATTATATTGAGAGAAGCTTAGTAGAAGCTAGTATCTATAAAACAGAGCAAAATTACTATTTAGTTGGGAACGGTGTTAAGTATCACATTAAACCCGATTTAAGTAAGGGTTTCTTAAGAGTATTTAGAGCATTTCCTATTGATATGTATCATGAAAATGAGATAGAGAAAAATAAGGGGATTGAGGTAAAATTAAACCTCGATATAATTCCATCACCACCACCAAAAATGGACAACTCCGAATTAGTCAAATTAATTAATGAGATTGACAGAAGTTTCGAATCCTTCAAGAATAAAATTGCTCAATCCGAAAAGAAAAATAAATTAATTTCAAATTGGGTTGAAGTTTTAAATACATTAAAACAAATTAATTTTAGTAGAGAACGTTTTGGTAATTATAAAAGCTATGAGTACGATAGTTCAAATAATTTTCTAACCATAAATATGGATGAAACTTTTGATTCCTCAATGCTACAAGATGGTGATTATATAAAGCTTCAAACTAAAACAAATAAATTTATAAGAATTGGACCTTTAAAAAACATTGATGGTAATTTATTGAAAGTAGCTGTACTTTCAGAAGTGGATCTTCAAGAAATAAGTAATCGTGGAGAGGCTCGAGTTGATGTTTCTTTGAGTAATCAAATGTATAAACGGTATAGTAATGCATTGTACTCATTAAAAAATAATGAATCCGTAAATCGTAATCTACTTGATTTTCTAATAGACCCAGCACAACTTACTATGAAGAAATTAGATTTGAATTTAAAATTTGTAAATAATAACATTGATGATGCAAATAAATCCGCAGTAATAAATGCATTAAAAACAAATGATATATTTTTAATCCAGGGACCTCCAGGAACTGGTAAATCAACAGTTATAACAGAAATAATAAATCAAATTTTTTTAGAGGATTTTGATTCCAAAGTTTTAATTACTTCACCTTCTCATGTAGCAGTAGATCATCTTTTAAAAAATATACTTGAAACACAATCTGATAAAAGAATTGTACGAATTGGTACTAGCGAAAAAATTTCGAAAGATGCTACAAATTTATTAGCAACTGAACAACTCAAACAATGGGCTAGAGAAGTAAAAACACATTCTATAAACAATACAATAGACTATATTGAGGAATCAGTACCTAAAGATAAAAGTTTAAGAAAATTTATGCAACATCGCTTGTTAAATAATCCACATATTAACCCAAAAGAAATAGATGTAAGATTATTTGAGCAAAAAACTGTAGAATTAATCAATATTATTAGAGATTGGACCAATAGATTAGAGCTGCTAGATGAATTTGATGACATTTTTGCTAGAGAAGCGTCAATAGTAGCAGCAACTTGCGTAGGAATTGCTTCACGCCATACTCTAAGAAACCTAACTTATGACTGGGTAATTATTGATGAAGCCGCTCGAGCAACTGCTCCAGAATTAATTCTACCTATGTTACTCGGTAAAAAAATAATATTAGTTGGCGATCATAAACAACTACCGCCAATAGTAAATTTAGTTCACGATAAAGGGTTAGAAAAACAGATAAATACTAAAAAACTTGAAAAAAGTCTATTTGAAGATATATTTGAAACCTGTACATCAGAAGCAAAAAAGACTTTGACAGCACAATTTCGCATGCATCCTGTAATTTCAAACTTAGTTAACACAAGTTTTTATCCAACATATAATATAAATACAAAAATAAAAGCTGAAAATAGAAAACATGACTTAGATTTTGATGAAGTTGTATTATGGCTTGACACTTCAATGAACTTAGATAATAAAGAAGAAAAATTTAAAGGTTCTTATAGAAATAATTTAGAAGTTCGTGTGATAAAAAAAGAAATTGAAAGAATAAATAAAATATATGCTGATAAAAACATTAATGCTAGTGTCGCTATCATTTCTGGTTACAATGCCCAAAAACAATTATTAATAAATAGTATTGAGCCTGGAAATCCAAAATGGACAAACATAAAGATACAAGTTGACAATATAGATGCCTTCCAAGGTTCTGAGTGTGACATAGTATTATATAGTTTAGTACGTTCAAATGAGAATTATGATTTAGGCTTCTTAAGGGATCAAAGAAGAGTAAATGTAGCTTTGTCAAGGGGGAAAAACTGTTTATATATCGTAGGAAATAAAGAATGTGTTCTCAACAGTAATGTTAAGCAAAAAGAAGGATTTGCTAAAGTAATACAATATATAAAACGTACTCCAATTAATTGTATTATTAAGGAGGCTCAAGTATGAAATTAGTACGAGATGCAGCTAAATCAGATTATCCAGACTATAAAATAATCAATATTACAACAGCAGGGTTTCCATTATTCAAAAAATCTGTAGTTTGCTTAGCTACTTTGCAAAAAGGGTTACCTGTAGTGATGGATTTCACTCTTAAATTACTTAATTTAGGACTTAATAAAAACCAGATATCGAAATTGCTTTCTATTGATGAAGTATTAATTAACAATGCGTTTTATGACTTAGAACGAAATAATATGTATGATGCTAAATTAAACAAGCTCACAGATGATGGAAGGAAGTACATAAGTACTAATAAGTATGAATCTTTACAAAGGGTAGAATTACCAATAATAGTAGATGGTTATTCTGGTTACATAAGCAAATCTAGAAACCACATTTCTAATAGAAGTGCAAAATCTTTAAACTTAAACACATTAGAACCGATTTTGGATAAACACAATAATAATAGTATACAAGGAAGGTATATCAAACAGATTTTGAAAGAATATATTACTGAAAACAATCTGGATTATGAAGGTGAATTAGTTGAAATTGTTAAAGTAATTAATAAAGAAACTGAATATATAAAAATGTATATTGTAGTTATGGAAAGTCCAGACGGAAGATGTAAATTAGTTGTTTATGATAAAAATACAAAAATTGACTATTTAGAATCTCAACTATATAGTGCAGAAGAAATAGGAATTAAATTTTTTGCAGATAAAACAATTGATTTGTTTTTAAATAACATAAATGAAAATGAGAATTTTGATCTAAGTGAAGAAGAAGAAATCCATGATATTTTAGATTCAAATTTTTTCAACAATGACTACAATCAGATTTATTTTGATATCCCTATGATAGAAGCATATAAAATCAATGACGAATGGATTAAAGATTTAGAAAGATATTTAAAAAGAAGATTAAATGTAAAAATCCGATTTAACGGTTCTAAATATCCAACGACTTACATTAAAAACAGAGTATTTGATATAATTATGTTGAGTCAAAAATACAAAAATTTAGAATTAGAACATAGTATAAATTATGAATATGCTAAAGTAATTTTTGATAAAAATTCAGGTTATATCGACAAAATTTCCAAATATAATTTACCCTTAATAAATAACTCTAGTTGTATAACTCATAAATTTTTCAAAGTAAATAATGTTCCTTCAGAACTATTTAAACAAAGTAATGCAAGTGGCAATGTAAAGTTTATTAGTAGCACTACTGAATTAAAACAAATAACCAAAAACATTATAGAGTCTGCGAAAAGCCTTGACATCGAAATGGAGAACTATTACGGAATCGGTTGGTTAGATAACGGAGAATTCCTTAATGAACATAATTTTGCCAACTTAAAGTTAGCAAGTAATAATAAGAATTTTAGTGATTTTACTAGAAACCTTAATGCTTCGATGGTTGAAGTAATTGAAAGAGTAGGAACAAATAATCAAATTAACAAATATTATTACAACGAATTTCAAACAAATTACCCTGACTTATTCTATGCATTAGATCGATTAAAAGTATATCGTAATTCAATGCAACATAATGATTTAAACTCACATACTTTGGAAAAATATTTAAAATATATAGAAACAGATTTAGGTGGATCTTTCCCTGAATTTCTTCCTAATGGATATCTAATACTACAGAGTGTAATTTTAAATGATATATATAGTGCAATCAAAAAAACCTCAGGGGCGTTAAGAAAGGTATTGCTATAAATTTCAAAGTTATAACAATAAAAAATATTTAATATACAAACTGCATTTTGATATCTATTATGTTATTGTATTTTTAGACTAACAATTAAATCAAAATAGATATAGATGTTTGGAATGTATATATAATTATACATAACTATTAATTGTAAGAATATCCATCCGTCTGATATCCATCACCTTTTCTTTTTTAAATGGCTCAAGTATGAATTAATGTGTAATTTCTATATGACAAATACAAAAAAGTACCTACTTTTATAGGTACTTTTTTGTATCTGATTAAAGGTGTATCTATTTCCAATAGCAATTTCATTTGTATTTTTAACCAAAGCTTAATAATTCTACCAAAGAGGAAATTTTCATCTACTTAACAATTAGAGTACATCATAATTCCCTTCTTTTTTCTTGGCTTTATATTTATTATTGGGTGTTTTTGCCCAAACCCCCGAAATGGGGGAATAAGACTATGTTATTTAGATGTTATACCCAATGTCAAAAAGTATACTTTTTGACATTGCTAAAAATCTAGAGTTTTTCATTTCAAAAATACAACTTATACTTATTTGAAACGTGTCAATTACATTGTATATGTTTTGACACGTTTATTTTAAAAAGAACTTAAAATCCTTTATTTATAAGGGTTTTGTTACTAATTTTCTTGCTATTACCCCTTCTCGAGGGGATGGACAAAGAAACCCTAGTATACAATAAATAGGAATAACATATAGTCATTTTACTATTTTATCAATACCGGTTTTGATATTATTACATTATATTTATTATTATATATTTATTATGTGTTTTTTAGACTAAAAAATAGGTACTGAAATTTTTATGTTAATTAGACTACATGGTTGTAAGAAAGGATTGTTGGTAGAATGGTATTTACAGATTTAGAACGCTCTTTACAACAGGGGTTTCTCACTGATATTCGAGGAATTGTTCGTACGCTTCTCCAGGATATGGACTATGTTGTTGTAGAGGAAGATAAATCTTTTATTACGGATGCGTTTGTTGAGCAAGTAATGGTCTATCTAGAAAAAACACGTTTTTTTCAGAAGTGGATAGAAGTGGATTTTTCTACTGTTAAGCTAACAGAGCTATTGCAACAGATGGAACACTCTATGCGGAGAAGAAAGTCTACCTTAAGACAGCGGAACTATTTTAACAGTTTACTATATGATTTAAGTCTGCGAGAAGATATTCCAAAGGATTATTTATATATGAAAAAGAGACTATTGCAATTGGAGCATCTGAAGGAACAGCAGAACAAGGAAAAACTTCAAAATTCGGTCTCTACGAAGCAAATTAAAGTATTAAAAATTTCTTGGAGGAAAACGTTTGGACGCGCATTAGAAATACCAGAGAATATAAAACAGAGTGAAGTAAATGAGTTATTTAGTAAAATACATCGGAAGCAATGTAAGATACAAAGAGGAAATAGGGAGAATTTTGAGGAATAATATAGTTATAAGAATATAGATACTTAGATGAAGCCCTTGCATATATAAAACATTGGCGGAACAAATAGATGATATTAAGATATAAAAAACGTTCATCCAAAAAGGGGAAGAGATTATGCCAAAAGCTTTCTATATGGATATTAAGTATTACGAGAGACCTGCAGATATATTGCGGATGCTTGGACATCCTATGCGTTTGATGATCGTTCGAGAATTAATTTCGAAAGGTCCATTAAATGTATCCGAGTTGCAGAAGTTACTACGTGTTCCACAATCTACAATGTCACAGCAGTTAATAAAGTTAAAACAGTTTAAGATTGTTTCCTATGAGCGAAAAGGAAATGAGGTTTATTATATAGTGAGTGACGAAAAAGTGATTGAGAGCATGAAGAGAATAGAAGGTTTGCAACAGTGGACGTAAGAAGACCTGGAGAACATTTCTACAGATTGAGATAAACTTTTTTTATAGTATATATGGTTTTAAAATAATGTAAACGATTACGCGATATGTGGAATATTCTATTTGTAAAAAAGGAGAGCATGCTTATGAAAGCGACAGGTATTGTACGAAAAGTAGATAATTTGGGACGAATTGTAATACCAAAAGAAACAAGAAAAACTTTACAGGTGGAAACAAGTGATGCTTTAGAATTTTTTGTAGAGGAAGATGCGATTGTCCTACAAAAATATACACCTCATGGTACTTGTCCTATCACAGGAGAAATATCTTCAAGGAATGTAAATCTAGTAGGTGGAAAGCTGACATTGAGTCCAGAGGGTCTAAAACAACTGTTAGCTGAACTAGAAAAATACAAAGTGACTGTATGAGAAGAATAGGAGGAGAACTCATTGGAAACGAAATTACAATCATTTCAAAAGGATAGAGGTAAGAACATACTATTTTCACAGGAACACTTATTACAAGAAGCGTTTCAAAAGAAGAAGGATATCACGTTAATCCTGTTAAAAGGACTACATATAAAAGGAATAATAAGAGGATATGATACTTTTTCTATTTTAATAGAATATGAGGGGAAACAACAGCTTGTATATAAACATGCAATCTCTACGATTCGATTCTAAAATAAAACAATAAACGACAGACAGCACGTTCGAGAAATTCGAATAGAAACATTTGCAGGTACCTAACACCTTTAGAAAAATAACTAGGAGTATAACTTTTATGTTATAATTTAATACTCAGCCAATATTTATACTGTACAACGACGTCTAAAACAGCAATTGAAAAACCCATTCCTATTCTATATAGATATGGGTTTTTCTACTTCTGATTTATCATATAAAACCCAACATGAAGCGGAGAGAATGGTACTATGTATCCTAAATTTTTTGATAAAATGGCCTTTTCAAAAGAGCATAAAGATTTATTAATTCAGTTGTATAATAAAGAAATTACAAGAAATGAGTATAATCGTATATTAAACAATTTATATGAGACAAAGCCTAAGGTAAATGAAAATAAGAACCAAGATAACGTGCTGGATTCTGTTACAAAGTGTTTTTAATAAATAAAAGGTTGGTATGATTACAGTTTACCCTTTTTTACAAGTATTACCCCGATGTCAAATATTAAAGCAAGACTTCTAAAATAGAAATCTTAGAAGTCTTAGTTGTACCATATATGGGTCTTGCAATATTATCTTTCTTGTCCTTCTGTTTGATTCGCTTGGAACTCCATTTTCATCGCAATACTATCTCCCTGGAACATATTCTGATCCATATTATTATCTTCGAAGATAAACTTTATCCAGAACCAATCCATCTTACCCGCCTTTAATCCACCCGTCTCTGCCCATTTTGCAAGGAATACTTTATGAGACGTGACTTCCGGATTTTGTGATTTTAATTCTGCAAGAGTTGTTTCGTATACAGGACTTTTAGCTGGATCCCAATCCCAAAGAAATTGTACTTTAATATGTTTACCGAAATCGTCTTCCTGATTATCTCGTTTTAAATCGTTCACGGTATAATCCACTTTCATTAGAACATCCTTAATATCTAACGTACCACTATTTTTAAAATTGAATTTCTTTAAAATTTTATCCCCAGGTTTTAAATTATCTAAATTGAGAGAAGTGGTAGGCTGCATAGCAAGATCTAATGTCCCCGCGGCTAATGTGTTATTCGTCACAACTTGATCACTAAAATACGCATATGTCCCCCCGCCAATTAAAGATAAACCAAGAGCGGCTGAAACGACTCCCATACCTAATTTCTTTTTCAAAGACATGTTTTATTCCTCCCTATAGTATTTTTCCCTATTAAATCAAAAACCTTTTCTCATACAGGTGTAACATAAATTTGAATTTTTTTATTGATTATAAGATACACCTATATTGAAAAAATCACAGGAATATTCTTTATGTATTAGGATCGCGTGTCCGTCGACATAAGAAACTTTATTTCCCCAATTATCAAAAAATCTTATTCTTTCTAAATAAGTTAAATAGAAAGAGCGAAGAAGTAACCGATAAAAAAGAGACTAAAAAAATATTTCGTAGTCTCCTTTTTGATTTTACTTATTGAACCATAGCAGATACGATTACAGTAAATTCAGAGGTAGCATTCTTAGGGTTAGCAATATAAAGAGATCTTTTTGATATAACACTTGTCCGATTGCCACTTAATACACCAGAGAAATGAGTAGGGTCCGTTGCAGCGGACTTATCTTCCATTACATTAAAGCTAATAAAGTCCGGATCTCCGCCTCCTATAACCTCCCATTTCAAATATTTTGTTCCTGCAGGTAGATTCTCAGTACTAAAGTTGCCACTTGAACGATTTTTCTGTCCTGGTTGTGGCTCTTTACCTGATCTTACTCTTGCAATCTCTACTGTCGCTTTTGTTTCCATATCCATTCCCCATTTCATAATAATTGTATATTTTAGTTAGGTTACTACAGTAACCTAACTAAAATATACATTTTGTAGTTAGGTTACTCCTAACTAAAATATACAATTTGTAGAAAAAATGGGTATTGAGAAATATTGCGGCGTCTTTATTCATAAATTAAAGCATATATGTTTATTCCAACTAATGATGTAGCATTCCGAACATTATCAATGTAGAGTTCTTTATTTTGTACTACTTCAGTTCGATTTTCGTGTAAAACATCACTAAAAATAAGGTCATCTATGTCCCAGAATTTATCTTCCATTACGTCAAAAAGAACATCATCTAAATCACCACTACCTGCTAATTCCCATTTCAAAAAACTCGTGCCTTCGGGTAAAGTTGCAGTACTAAATAACTGACCTGGATATATAGTTGCTACCAATTGCCTCTTTTTTATCTTCATATTCATTAGCCCCTTTTCCAATAAGCATCATTTACTAAAATATATATTTTTTAGAGGTATTTAGGTATTGATAAAATCTAAAGAATACTTATTATTGGTGAAAGCGAAAACATAAAGATAGTCTAAAAAAATTACTTTATTAGGTTGAGATTTTTTAACTGTTTATAAAGGTATACCTTTACAAACACAGGAACCCTATCTAGGAAACGTTGGAACATCAAGTTTACAAAGGTAATCCGAATTATTTTATAAACGTTTATTTTTAACTAACACCTTTATAAATGAAAATGGTATAATTATGGTAACAACTGTAAGGAGAATATGAAACGTGGCAAATATTTATGGATATATACGTGTAAGTACAAAAGAACAAAATGAACAACGTCAGTTACATAAGATGATGGAACGAGGAGTAGAAGCTCGACGTATTTTTGTTGATAAAGCAAGTGGACGAAATTTTGATCGCCCTCAATATCAATTATTAAGAAAAATATTGAGTCAAGGTGATATTGTGTATATAGATGCTTTAGATCGTATGGGGCGTAACTATGATGAAGTAATTTCGGAGTGGAAATATATAACAAGAGAATTACAAGCAGATATTATTGTTTTAGAAAACGAAACTCTGTTTGACAGTCGTAAATTTCGTGAAATGGGGGACATGGGCCGTTTAATGGAAGATCAATTTTTATCTTTGCTGTCCTATGTTGCGGATCAAGAACGTAAAAAGATTCGTCAGCGACAAGCGGAAGGTATTGCTGTAGCTAAATCTCAAGGAAAACACCTAGGACGTCCCCAACTTAACCTTTCAGCATTAAATCAGAAGAAACTATATATAATAGAAGAAACTTATCCTAAGTGGAAAAATAGAGAGATAACTGGAGTTCAATTTATGAAACTATTAGAGCTTAAAAAAAATACTTTTTATAAAATAATCAAAGAGTATGAAGCAATTAAACAATAATTTATAGAATGGAAGTTAAATCTTTTAATTAAAAACTGAGCAACCAAAAACCTTCCGCTGTTCCTCCTATAACAATTACAAAAGGAGGAACATTTTTTCTATATTTTTTCTATATTATTATGTAATTTCTCCACAAAGTGTATTTTTTCTTTAGCTTAGCTACTTTAAACTTACATAGTATAATTCAAAAAAAGAAATGTTATCTTCTTTTTTCTTCGTTCCTTAGTAATTGATTTACAGATGTTGATACTATACCCCAAGCTTCCTTAAATACTTCTAATTGCTTAAATCCTTTCTTAGTTAAATGATAATACTTACGTTTAGGTCCTTGATTTGAAGTTACTAAGGTTCCTTCAATTAACTTTTCTTTTTGCATACGTAATAATAGTGGGTAAATACTCCCCTCACTGACATACGTAAAACCGTATTGATTCAATTTTGTGTTCAATTCATAACCGTATACTTCCTCTTGTGAGATAATATATAAAATACAACCTTCCAAAACTCCTTTTAACATTTGACTATGCATCAGTTCATTTCCTTTCTATAGGTTGTTATACAAGTTTCTTGATGTTATTTAATCAAAAAACAATAAATAAAATTCACATGTTGTTTAGGGACTCATTGTAAGTTTTATTAAACTAAGTTACACTTTAAAAAATTGAGAGGAAAACCATTTACGAAGGGGAGTATTTTAGTAGCAGTAGGTGATTATTATATGTTTTCTTGGTCATCAAAATTTGCAGTTGAAGCCAATAAAGGGTAAAAAAACAGGGTTCTCTCTTGATAAATAAGTTTATGAAATATGATTTCATTATATCTCTAATACCGTGGATGTTCTTTTTCATACGTCAGAACCAAACTTATTTAGTTTGGTATGGTATAATATATTCAATAAAATTTTTATTACTGAGAGGAAAATAATGAAAAAAATAATTGATAATACCTATAATGATGTTTATTATGTTTTATTTTGCATAATATCAGTTTTAACATTCAAAAAAATTAAACGCATTGAAAAGAAAAAATTATTTCTGGAATCTTTAGAAAGGGATATTTATAAAATATAAATATCCCTTTCTATTTTAAAATATGTAATTATTTTATGCCTCATTTTATTTATCAAAATGAAACATGAAATAATTCTCTAAAGTATCGAATTCTTCTATTATCTTATTTATATCTGTTACTTTTTCCTCTATCGTCCCTTCATTCATTAGAACTATTTTATCACAGAACGTTTGAACTACTTCTAATTGATGTGTGGATAGAATAATTAATGTGTTTTTTTTCAAATCAGTTAGTATTTCTTTTGTCCTCTTTAAAGTTACAGGATCTAATCCAGATATATATTCATCAAGTAATAATATTTTAGGTTTTCTAATTAATGTACTTATTAGTGCTAATTTTTTTTTCATTCCTAATGAATACTCATTTACTTTCTTATTTAAATCATATTCATCGAGATTCAGGATTGTTGATAACCTTTTTATTTCATCTGTATTATTAGGAATATTAAATAGCTCGGTTATAAATTCTATATGTTCTACACCGGTTAATTCTTCATAAAAGAAAGGCTCAGCCTCAATATAACCAATCATATTTCTGTCATTAGTTATTTGATTATTATCTTGTAATATACGCACTGTCCCTGAAGTCGGTGCTAATAATTTTGTAATAAGCTTAAATAATGTTGTTTTCCCGGCACCATTATGTCCTAACAGGGTTATAAGATTGCCCGAATGTAATTCTAGATTGATGTTCTTTATGATATGGTCAGCATTTATTTTTTTGTTTAAAGACTCTAATTTTAAGGTTGTTAAAGGCATAATTGTCTTCATCCTTTTATTTTTTATATAAAATATACAATTTATACATCTAAGTTTTCAGTCGAGCTTATCTTTTGTAACCTTTTCTTTATTAATAGTAAGATAATAATAATTATAGTGATTATTATTGTGTTTACTATTATATATTGATACAAAATATATTGATTATACGTAAATTTATTTACCATGAAGAAAGCACTTGGAATCATTAATATTGGATTAAAAAATACACTTACTCCGCTTACTATCAACCCTTTAATTTGCATTTTCTCAGGATAATCATCAATGTCTTCAATATTTAAATAATTAAAGTGCGGACTCACTACGCTCGGAACTTGTAAAATAATTACATACAATATCGAAATGATCATATTTGTAAAAATTATGAATATAGTTAAATGTATTGGGATATGACTTACAAAAAAGAATACTATTTGATAAAAAACATATATTGGAATTAACAAAATAAAGATTAACATTAGTTTTTGTTTCATTACATCCCAAAGTGTTTTACCCGCTAAAAAATAAGTAACAATTAGTTTCCCATCGCTTTCTAAAGATAAAATCCCAACGAGCTTATCCAGTATAGGATTTATAAAATGGAAGGTCAAAAAGTATAGACAAAACGAAATTATAAATATTGAGATTTCTGATTCATAGTTCTTTAAATTTCTAAGTATCCCCGAAAATATGCCTAACTCAAGCCAAAACATCATACTTCCAAATAAAATTGGAAACACATTATGAGTATATTTACTCCTAAAAAAAACTTTAATTAATGTTTTTAGTTTTTTATTGGTGAACATTGAAGTATATAGCCGCTCAATGCTACTTAAATATGTACTCTCTGCATGTGTAGTATAATGTATATCTCGCTTGTATATGAGTATAACAATAACAATAGCAATTACAAACAATACAAAACTAAAAAGTGGGACTAAATAATAGTTCTCTTGTATCATATTTATTATATTGTAGAACATTGGCTTCATTGGTTCTTGAATCGTAGTAAACCCTTCTTTTACCCATAATTCAAGCCTACCTGTTTTCTTCTCTAATGATAACTGAGGAAAATTATTAATCCATGGTGTTAAAATATTTGCTATTATAATGCCTAATACAAATAAAGATGTTTTAAATATTACTGAAGTTATTAACCTTAGATAAAAATTCTGTTTTCCTGACTGCTGCTTTAAATAGTAATTATGTATTGTGGCCACTATAATAATTAAACTAATATATAAAAATGTTATTGATAGTATCAAACCCAATATGAACAATGCATTAGTCGTTGTATTAAGTATGAAAGCTATTAATATAGGGATTATTATGATAGATAAATCTCTTAATCTCCATATCATTTCTTCAGTAAATAATAAAATTATTGTTTCTTTTTGTGTTAAATTTAAATGTGATACCATCCATTCTTTATCCTTGGAATAATTAAACCTTTTCGATGAAACTATTCCAATTTGAATAGCATATAGAACTGTTATAATAATAATTAAGATTAAAATAGAAAATTGTGATCCAAATAAACTTGAAATTAATTTAATAGTCAAGTTTATAAAATTTAAATCACTATTAGTATTCACTGGATTATTTAAGAAATAATAAAATAAGAAATAAAAAATCCCAAGATTAACCATCATTGTAGTTAAATCTTTTAATATACTAAGTAAAAAGAATATTTGCCCATTTAATTTTAAATTTAGGAATGAAAAATAATTCCATGTATTCCTCCATCTTATCTTTATTTTCCATTTCAACCATTTAAGCATGTATCCTTTCAATTGATAAACCTCACTTTTATTTATTATAAAAATATAGGTGTTATATACACTTCTATCATAGAAGCTATAAAGCCTAACACTATAGTTAATATTATTATCCTAACTATCTTTTTATAATCCTTATTTTTACTTTGATAAAAGTATATTCCTTGCATCCCAATATAAGCAGCTAAAATTAATATTGGTATCTCTAATATGCCATGTGGGAGAATACTCAAAATTATATATTTTATTGATAGTCCTGAAGATAAGCTTGCTTTAATGGTAGCCCCTATCCAAAATCCATTCATAAATAATAGTAGTATGGTTGGCAAACATAATAAAAATATCCCTGAAATAACTAATATATCAATCTTAATATTATTCATAAAAATTGATATAACACCTGAAAATCCTTCATTATTTTTATAATAATCTGCACCATTGTAATCAGTAGCATTTAGATCGAATAAAGTTATTAATTTATACCCAGTAAGGAAACCAATAGATAGTATTGAAAATATTATTGTAAATATTACTATTTTTTGTGATCTATTTAAACTCATGTGTTCTCCTCAATTATAAAAGTAAAGTAGGCGGGTCAAAACCGCCTACTTTACTTTTTAATAGTATTAATTTAATTAATAAATAATTGCTATTAGAATTTAACAGCTGCTTTTTTACCTTGTTTTTTCAAGATTTGTTTACCAGTTTGAATAGCTAAAGCTCCAACACCAAAAGTTGTAAACATTGCCACAACAGTAGCAACATCAGAGCCTGCATCTAAAACAGCAACAATCTTCTCTGCAATATTAGATGATAAGTTTAATTTAGAAATTAACTCTAAGAACATATTATTTCACCTCCTTTAAATGAAAAGTTATTTAGTTACATCGATTTGAATACTACATTTAACGCTGTTTGTAAAATCCAATAAGCTATAATAAGGTTTCTTACATTTTTTGAATTAGAATCCGCACAAGTTAGTACTCCTAATCCTATTAAAAAACAAGACCATATATTAAATATTTCTACTTGTGAACCAAAGTGCATTAAAATTGGAAATCCTGTTTTCTCAAGTAAAATCCCCATACTGGTAATAGGTGATTCTATCCCGAACTTACTTAAAGCATAATAGTTAATCGCATTACTAAACATTATAGGTAAGTATGCTACAACCAATATTGCAAACCCATCTGCCATTTTAACTTTAATTTTAAACACCTTTGCAAGCACTACTAGAATTATGCTTGATAATAGCAAAGTAAATATTAATTGGATGTTATTCATAAATAAAATTAATATTGAGAATATTGGTTTGAATTTTTCATAAGTTTCTATAGGGAGAGAAGTATCAACCTTATCTGTTAAAACACTATCAAATATAGTTCCTGAAAACATATATATGATAATAGAATTTAGAACCAGTAAAGTTATAATGTTTAAAAACGTTGACCTTTTTTGTTTGAATTTATCAAAATAATCTACCGGTTTAAATAATACATTGAAAAGGATATTTTTATTTTTTAACATTCTTTCACCTTTAATTCCTACTAATTTTATAATAAGATATTACGCTATTGATGATTTACACATTTTATTATAAAATTGTAATGTTATTACTTTTTTGAAGTGTGGTTACCAAAATTAAATGTTATTTTATAACATTTATTAGTAACCTTTTCTAAATTTAGTAATATCTTGCTCGCAAAAACAATATATCATTAATCTAGATATATTGCTATACGTATTTTAAAAGTCTAAATATTAAGTTTATTTAAGGAGAGAAAGTTATGAATATTAGATCTGTTATTTTAGCTGTAATTACATTAATAGTAGTTATTCCATTAGTTTATATGTCTCTTAAGGATAAAAACTATATTAGTGCCCTTAGCATTATTGTTAGTGCCGGAATTGTGTTGAGTTTCTACAAAGATGGTTTTAAGAAAAAAGATCAAAAAAATTAAAGAACATATAAATAAGTCATTACCACTAACTATTATAGTTTTTGAGACATAAAAAAACGAAGTCTTTTGAAAGACTTCGTTTTTTTATCGTGCCAACAAAGGTACTCAATCCTTTTACCATTATTTACTTTACGTATTCCATAAGAGACGCTAATACTATGGTAAAAAAGCTTGTAACAGCTGATTGAATAAGAAATATCACAACAATTGGAACCGCAGATTTCACCTTACTTAATCCTGCTGTCGTTTGTAATCCAATCCAAATTAAAAACATGTACCATAAGTGAAAGATTTCGATTGTACTAGCAATTCCATACGCAATTGTCCCTTCTGGAAATAAGAAAGCCAAATTAGTATAACCAGTGATACCTCCACCAAAAATAAGCGTTAACAGTGCATTTAGGAGTGCCCCTGTAAGAAGTACAATACTTGCATAGGTAATAATTCCAACTATTTTTTTATATGATGTATCATTCCCAAAAAACACCATGAATATCTTATATACTATTGCTACAAATAATGTTCCAATCATTGCTCCCAAGAATCCTGTTCCTATTGCTTTTCCAATCAATAGTCCCATAGATTCCTGCATATCGTCACCAAATTGTTTTTTTAGTTCAAGCATTTCTGGAGTATTCTGTGATACATAGGTAGTTACTCCATTGATAAGTGACTGTAAGAAAGCAACCAAGAAGAAAATTCCCCACACCTTTTGGGTACTTTTAAGCTTTGTAAATTGTGCGCTAGGAGAAGTAAACATTCCTAGCAGTGATGGTTTTCCAACCAGATTCTCTGTTGTTACATTTGTTTCCATTATAAATCCTCCTTGTTTATATATCACTCGTTCTAGCTGATGGTTCACATATTCTTCGAAAAACTAGAAACCACCAACTGAATTATTTAGTATGTAGAAACTTCTATCATACTAGCAAGCTTATTCGTAACGAAGTGCTTCAATCGGATCTAGTTTCGCAGCTTTATTTGCTGGCATTAATCCGAAAATTATACCGAGTATCATAGAAAATAATACCCCTCCTATAACGACTTCCCATGAAACAAGCGGTGGCCATTTCGCAAATTTCGAAATAGCATATGCTCCTCCATATCCAAGACCAATTCCAATTAATCCACCAAGAAGCGTTAACATAACAGCTTCAATTAAGAATTGAAGCAAAATTTTACTACGAGTTGCTCCAAGAGCTTTGCGTATACCAATTTCACGTGTACGTTCTGTGACAGATACAAGCATAATATTCATCACACCAATACCACCAACAACTAATGAAATACTAGCAATTCCTCCAATAATCATAGTCATAATATTTGTTACCTGAGAAATACCCTCTTGAAGTGCTTTTAAGTTCAGCACTTCATATTTTCCAGTTGCATCACTTGGCTTGCGGCTATTTAATACAGCCACAGCTTTTTCGCCTGCCTTTTCCAAAAGATCTACATTTTTTGCTTGTACAGAAATATTTTGAATTTTATCTTCCCCATACAATATCGGCCATAATGAAATAGGAATTAATGCTTCAGACGAGCCTATTCCCATAAACTCATTATCTGATTTATAGACACCAATAATTTGCATTGGTTGACCTTTCATTTCAATAATTTTACCGACTGGATTGGCATCTTTAAACAACTTTTCTTCCATTTGTTTACTAATCATAACAACGTTATTACCTTGATCCACATCGGATTCTTGTAAGGAACGTCCTTTTAACAACTTTATTTTATTTACTGCAAAATACTCACTATCTAGACCAGTAATATTCACCATCTCTTTTTTATCTTCAATATCAAGTGGCTCCGTACTGGAATTTGTTGTTACAACATGTGAAATTTCTTGAATCTTTTTTATTTCAAAAATGTCTTCCTCTGTTATTTTAGGGGAATCAGACATGTCCATTCCCATAGGATCATTTAAATCAACATTATAATTAATAGAGACGGTTTGATTTCCAGATCCAGCAAATTGCGATTTTAACATTGCCTCCCCGCCTTGTCCAATCGCAACGACAGTAATAATAGAACCCACGCCAATAATAATCCCAAGCATTGTAAGAGCAGAACGTAATTTATGAGCTATTATAGAAGAAACAGCAATTTTTAGACTATCTAATAAACTCATATCGCATACCTTCTATCTTCTGTAATTTTCCCATCTCGCAGTACAATACGACGAGAAGAATAGTCAGCTACCTCTTCTTCATGTGTAATCATAACAATGGTCGTACCTTCTATATTTAAATTTGTAAATATATCCATAATTTGCTCACTAGATTTTGTATCAAGCGCACCTGTCGGCTCATCAGCCATAATAAATTTTGGGTTATTCGCAATTGACCTTGCGATTGCTACACGTTGCTTCTGTCCACCTGATAGCTCACTTGGTAGATGATGAAACCTGTCAGACAATCCCACTTTATCAAGTGCTTCAAGCGCACGTTGGCGCCGCTCAGTTTTTTTTACCCCACTATAGATAAGCGGAAGTTCAACATTTTCCATTGCTGAAAGACGTGGTAATAAGTTAAAGTGCTGGAATACGAATCCGATATATTCATTGCGAATCAAAGCCAATTTTTCCTCGTCCGCTGTTAAGATATTGACATCATTTAATATATATTCACCATCTGTCGGGCGATCTAAACAACCAATAATATTCATCAACGTTGATTTCCCAGAACCAGACGGCCCCATAATAGAGACAAACTCACCACTTTGAATCGTTAAACTAATACCGTGTAAAATTGGCACTGTCAACTTACCTTGATAATATGTTTTAGAAATATTATTTAACGTAATCATTTCTCTTTCACTTCCATTCCGTCATACACGTTGTCGGAAGGATTTTCAACCACCTTTTGCCCCAATGTTGCGCCTTCAATAATCTCTGTCCAGTCTCCATCAGTAGCACCTTTCTTTACATTTTGCTTATGAAGTCTTCCTTTTTCCTCGATATAAACAAATGTATCATCGCCCTTTTCTACAATGCTCTTGCTTGGAACAGCAAGCATCGGTTTGTTTTCTAGGTTTACTTGTAAAGAAACGTGATAACCTGGAGATAGGCCATCTTGACTATCAAGACTTGCTTTATATGTATATTGAGACATAGTTTGAGTTCCTTCCCCCATGCCGCCTGCAGCCTGAGCCATTTCTGCACTTGTCGGGAATTCACTTATTTCTGTAATCTTACCTGTCCATTTTTTCTTACTATTTGCCTTTGCAGTTACAGTAAACGTTTGGTCCTTTTGAATTTGTGATTTCTGAAGCTCTGTTAATGTTCCTTGAATTTGGAACGGATCTTTGGAGGCAATTTGTAAAAATGCTTTTCCTTGTCCACCAATAGCCTGGGATGAACTTTGTGCCGCATCTTTATCTAACTTTTGTACAACGCCAGCGAAATTACTATAAATCGTAAGTTCTTTCTGTTTCTTTTGTAGTTCTTCTTTTTGTAACTTTCCTTTTTCTTTCTCAAGCTCAATTGTTTTTTGCTGCATTTCTAACTCGCTTACTTGCTCTTCCATTGAGGCTGTTACTTCATTCTGTTTCTTCTGCATTTCTTCTTTTTGTAACTTTTCTTTTTCTTTCTCGAGCTCAATTGTTTTTTGCTGCATTTCTAACTCGCTTACTTGCTCTTCCATTGGAACTATTACTTCTTTTGTAGCAACGCTATTTTTTGCTTTCTTAATTTCCTTCTTCAATGACTCAATTTTCTTTTTTCCTTGATCATAACGCATATCTATCATCTTTTGATCAAGCTCAACCTGCTTCATCTGTAAATTAATTTCTTCATTTTCATAAGAAAATAATTTTGTTCCTTTTTCTATCTCTTGTCCTTCTTTTACCTCAATCTCTTTCACTCTTCCTTTTGTTGGATCTGTGTAAAAACTTTCTATATTTCCTGGTTTTACTTGCCCCGAAATTAATTTCGTACTATTAAACTTACGCTCTGTTACTTTCTCGAAACTTACAGCTTCCGCTTCTTTTACATTCATTTTCTTTCCTTGCATCATAAAAATATTGATACCTACAACAATAGCCATTAATATTATTATCCCAAGGATAAACCATTTCTTCTTTTTTTTCTGGTACTGTAATTGCATAAATCTTTTACCCCTTTATGAGATTATTTAATTAAGAAATATTATCCAACTTAAATAATACTATATGAAAATCAATCAATTTTCCATAATAATAAAAACATATAAAGACCCTTATAATTACTATTAATTTTATATCTTTATAAATTCTCTTTTTTAAATTTCACTTCAATATGCTCTTAATAAGTAATTTAGAAAAATAAAAAAGCTTCCTCAAAATAAGGTAGCTTTCATTTAATTACTATAATAAATCTCTAAACCATTACATAATAACCAGATTTAGAAATTCCATAAGTTAAATATTAATTTTATTGCTAAGACGATGAACCACCGCCCTAACTTAACGTAGTTCGAAATACAAATAGCTGTTTTATAATCTTGAAATGCTTTTATGCCGTACAAATAAATTTTTCTTTTGATCCTCATTGTATATGTTAATGATATCCATATTTTTAACAAGTTTGAATTTTAACATTCAAACTATATTACATGTCCTCTTATTAGTTTTACTATTAGATTAATAATTATTTTAATAGTAATTTTGCAAAAACATTATATTTCTATATATAATATTCAGAAACATCAATATACAAAAAGATGAAACTGAAATATAATTAAATGTGCATTAACATGTATTTTTATTAGTTTTCACATTGGCTAATTAGTATATTTTAGCTTACTTGTTTTTTCTCACATGTAAAAATATACATCCCACTACTAATCTTTGTAAAGCTTTCCAGTTTATCTTCTTTTTTCCTTATTATTCTGCTATGATTGTTCCAGATATGCAGATTTTGTGACAAAGATTATTATATAAAATTAAAACCCCAACAAAAATTTTTAAATGGTCATTTAGCTTGGCGGCAGATACCCTTTAAAAATCCGGAGCAGAGGTTTTGTAGATACGTAAATTAAGTTGGTACTTAAATAGTAGCATAACTTAAAAAAAACGTAAATATGAATCCTCTATTTTGGTATGTCTACATTTTGTTGGGGCGAAAAATGGAGGATTTTTTATGTCAAATGACGTATTTAAACACGCACGAAAACGGGGACATAGCGTTGTAGAAAACGCCCTACTTGATGATTTTAACCTTACAGGAATGGCAAAATACCTATTAATTCAATTTTGTTCGCATCGTGAGGGCGTATGGAAAGTTACCATGCCAGATATTATTAAGCGTTCTAAAAACGGACGTGATGCACACTATAAGGCCCTTAAAGAATTAATACATAACAAATATGTTGCTCGCGTTAAAGTTTTAGATAATGGAAAACATAAAGAACAAATTTACATTTACGGACAAATTAAAGAAGATGTTGCGGAAATGTTAGAGGAAACTTTACAGGAACTAAAAACACAAGGTTACGCAGTTCGAATAGAATTCGGGAATCCACTTACTGAAAATCCGAATGTGAAAATCCCGAATTCGGATTTTCAGTATAATATAAAATACCAAAGAAAAAATACTAATAAAGAAAATACCAATATTTTTATACAAGATATAGTGAAATTTGATGATGATAAGCGAAGCTTTCCTTCTCTATCAGAAAAACATTTAAATCTAATTGTTAATACTCTTCGAGAAGCTACAAATGATGAATTAACAGATAGAAGCTTCAAATCTGTTTTAAGAAAAGTAATGGACAAATATAATCAAGGGAAAATCTCTAATTTTAGAGATTATTTCATTACGGCCCTGGTTAATAAGATTGAAGAATTAGATCTTAGAAGAACAAAAGAAAATGCAAAAAAACAATTACAAGAAGATAAATTAAATCGTAATATAATACTTCAATCGCTTTCAACACACGAATACACTGGTAAAATTCCCTTCTATAATTGGTTGGGTTCATAATATAATATAAAACTATTAATAGAGAGTTTATTGTTAGTAAAATAAGCACATATGATGCTATCTCAAAATAAAAAGAAGATTAAACTAGTCTATTTTTCTAGTTTAATCTTCTTTTTTATTTAATGTGAATTTTTGAATTTTGACTTTTGTATAGCAATGAAACAAAATTACGCAACAAACATTAGTGGACACCATACTACTAAAAATAAGTCTTTTATGTGCACAAATATTGAACATAAGTTTTTGTTTCATTGCTACATATACTATAGATGTTATTTTTACTTATAGTTGGATAATCTCACGTATTTCTTCTATGCGTAAATTTGTAAACTTTGCAATATCTTCAATTGGCATTCCATTTTTATGCATTCCACGAATTAATTGGATTTTCCCTTCTTCAATTCCCTCTTGACGCCCTTCTTTCTTTCCTTCATTACGAGCATGAGCAAATTTTGCGGCTTCATCCATCAACGCTTTCTCCCTTGCTTCATACGCTTGTCGGAAAGAAGAATCTTGACTCATACGTTCCCATTTATCCATTGCTTTTTGTAAAATCGGGTCTTGGTTCATCGCAATATCCTCCAATGTTTGGGCTAATTGTTCATCCTCATTCGCTGGAAGTAATAACAACCAACGAACAAACGAATCTTCCCAGGGATTTATTTGTTCATTTCGCCACTGTTGCATGAGTTTTGGAATCTCCACAATATGAACTTCAATATCATCACTCAATATTTTCTGTTGTTGTTGATTCCATAAAATTCCTGTTGTATGAAATGCTTCATATTCTGGAAACATGACAAAGTTTAATAAATTAATCGTAATTGTTTTATGAAGAGAACTATAGGGCATTCCTTTTTGAAGTTGGGATGTGTATAGCCTTCCCCAGTAATATAAACTTCTCTTAATCATGTCATGATTATTATTTAGCTGGATTTCTACATTTACCTTTGTTCCCGTATCTAATGTTGCGGAAATATCTAAAATCGATAATTTATCTTCTTCATGTTCTCGGTGCAAGTGTGGGTCTTCTAATTGTAAGGAAACAATAGGGGATTCTAAAGAATCTTGTAACAGAGCATTTAAAAAAGCAATCAGAATATCTTCATTTCCACTTGTGCCAAATAATTGTTTAAAAGCAAAATCAATGCGTAAATTTACTAATTGTTGGTTGGACATGGGTTTTCCTCTCCCCATCTCATATGATGTTTTTCTTTCATTGTACATAAAAGAGTGATCTATATGCAAACAAGCTCTTATATCCGTAGACATAAGAGCTTGTTTGCTACCATACATAATTAACAGATTAGTTGGCTTTCATAGAAATTGAAAGATTGCCTACTGTAAGGAAAACTCACGTTTAGTATACAAAATACAAATAAAAATGCAATACATAAATTGATACAATATAGTCCAATACATTTAAAATTCTATCCAAACATGTACTGACCCGCTCTCAATTTTAAAATCAATATCAACATTACATATTTAAAAGATGTATTCCCTTCATTCTTACACTATACTAAAAATGATCAATTAATATGTGCCTCCATTATGCGGAGTTAATATGAAAAAAGTTCCCTTTTTAGGGAACTTTTTTTATTATCTTATATCGGCTATCTTCTGAAACACATAAACTAGCCGCATTCACTTTTATTCTACACTTTCCTAATCGTTGCTTTACTTCCAATTGTAATATGTCATATATATGTATGTTAAACTATACCTGATATACAATATTTATTTTTAGCTGTTTGTGGAACTCTTGCGTTTTGGTACAAGTCTTTCCACTATTTAAACCTATAGGTAATCTTACCTTTGATGGAAAAAGAGAGGGGAAGTCGACTGTGGACTTAATGTACTTACTAACTAATGAGAACGGTTTAGGAACTTTCAAAATTACAAACTCTATCTCAGATACTTGGACAGGAACAATTGTAAGCGTAAGGGAAAGAAGGTTAATAAAGAAAAACGTTACATATAGAGCTATTATGGTTTTATCTGTAGAAGATAGACGTATAAAATCTTATGTAGATAGAGCTTTACCCATAATTGGCGCGGTAACTACAGCACAATTCGAAAGAATAGATGAGTAAAGAACACACCACCCAACTGACTTAAGCCCCGCATTGGGTGTATCCATACTTTCCCCTACTGATCTTAATTAATTGGTAGGGGAATTTGTTGTTTATGCAAAGAACTTACCATACCCATGTTCATGTGCCCAATGTTTAAAATTATCTTTCCAAATTAACTTAGCACAATCCTCCGAACAACCCCTATCAAAATTATCAACTTTAAAATTACGGTCATATACTGAATAGTAACCTTCATCAGTCTTACTAGATACTTTCTCACCACACCAATTACACTTAAAAGACCAATTTCGTTTATCACTATTAAACTTCTTATATGTATACCTAGCCTTAGGAATCAAATACTTCCCCATTTCATCTTCTTCTAACGAAATAGATACACATCTCATATAATCTAATAACTGCATATACTTATTGTAATCATCTATATTAGGAATATCTTCACGCATATAAAACTCTTTAATTTCTTCAAACAGTGCTTTTACATCTTCTCTTGAATAGACAGTGCCTCTTTCATCAGCTAAACAAGAATATTCTCTAGATTCCCCATTATCTTCTTTTAGGGGTACCGCCAGCATTTCGGAAAAAAACCACGCTAAGAGAATTTATCTAAAAAAGAGCCGAACTTTACCCCGTTACGAGTAAATCGGCTCTTTCTTATTTAAAGGGCGTAAGGATTGTAAACTTGTTGCATATAATCCCTCAAATTTATATTCTCCTAAGAAATTGATGTGTTCCCAACCTAAAGGCCATATATACGGCATTAAATCTTCTCGAAATTCGCCTGTACGTTTTAATTCTTCTACGGCTTTTTCCATATAGACCGTATTCCATACACTTATTGCATTAATGATAATGTTAAGTGCACTGGCCCGCTGCAATTGATCTTGAAGGGCTCTTTCTCTAAACTCTCCGCTCTTTCCGAAAAATATAGCTCTGGCTAAGGCATTTGTGGCTTCACCTTTGTTTAAGCCTTTTTGTATTTTTCTCCTCACTGATTTACTCGAAATATAATCTAAGGTAAAGATCGTTTTTTCTATTCGACCCATTTCACCAAGGGCGGTTGCTAATTTATTTTGTCTTGCATAAGATCCAAGTTTCCCCATTATAAGTGAGCTAGATACTTTACCTGTTCTTACGGAGTATGCTAACCGTAAAACATCATGGTAATTTTCTTGAATAACTTTTAAATTAATTTTCCCTTTTAATAGTGACTGAACATTTGGATATTCTTGCACACCGTTAATAGTAAAAAGTTTCGTATCCATTAAGTCACGAATACGTGGTGCAAAGCGGAACCCTAGAAGATGTGTTAATCCGAAAACTTGATCTGTATATCCGGCGGTATCTGTATAATGTTCTTCAATCATGAGGTCTGTTTCATGATGAAGTAAACCATCAAGGACGTATAGTGCATCTCGGGCATTTGTATTAATTACTTTTAAATAGAAGGAAGCAAATTGATCACTTATAAACCTATAGATAGTTGCTCCTCTTCCTGTCCCATAATGTGGGTTTGAATCAGCATGTAAAGAGCGAACACCAATAGGTACCCGCATTCCATCTGAGGACGATGTATTACCGTCTCCCCAATATGTTGCTAGTTGTCGCCTGTGTTGAAAGTTAACTAGAACAGACTGAGCTCGAACCATAGCATCATCATACATTCTCCATTGCGCAGTATTTGCCATTTGTCTATAAGAGATTCCAGGAGTAGCCTCTGCCATTTTTGTAAGACCAATATTTGTTCCCATTGCCATCAGAGTTGCTAATACTATATTCTTCTCTTCTTGATCAGGAGATTTGTTTGTTGAAGCATGAATAAATTGCTCATGAAATCCAGTCCAACTTGCTACTTCTAATAGTAAATCTGTAAGCTTTATTCTTGGTAACATATTATGTAGACGGATACTAAATGCTTTTGCTTCTTCTGGAGTCCCTTTATCTAACCTCTCCACATATAGCTTTCCTTGACTGATATCAACACCTTCTAATTTTTCACTGTTTTTTGATAATCAGTCCAAACGTTGGTTTAGTGAAGTAATCCTTTCTGTTAAGTACTCCTCGACCGTCAAAGGAACTGCCAAGTAATTTTCCGCATTTATTATGTTTCTCCAATCTTCTTCAGATATTAAGTAATCATCAAATGCCTTATGTTGTCTACTTCCTGAAACAAATATATCTCCTGATCTTATGTAATTTCGCAACTCTGTTAATGCTGCAAGTTCGTAATAATGTCGGTTAACATTACCTTCGTCGTCATACACGTGTTTTTGCCAACGATTTGATACAAAATTCAAAGGTGCACTCATCGGTACTTTTCGTTTTCCGTTTATGTTTAAATCATGTATAGTATGAAGCGCTTGAAGTACTGACTCTGCAGATTTAGTTGATCCAAACTGGAAGACCCTTAATAGGGCAGGCGCATACCGCCTGATATAAGAATATCTAGTCTCCAACAAATCTAAATAATCATAGCTTATAGGTCTTGATAACTATTTGGCTTCCTCAACCGATTCCACCATTTTATCCCACGGCATAACGTCATTTAGAGCTATAAAAGCATCTTTTCCTACTTCTTTCGCTTCAATAAGTGCTCCACATATCTTGATAAATTGTACAAGTTTTTCATTCAGTTTTTTACCATTTACTTTTTGCATCTCATCTTGTGCTTTTTTTCCTTTTAATTGAAGATTCATCATGATACGGTCGTGTATTTCAATTGCATAATCGATTAAATCTTGTGTAATTTCTAGCATAAAAGCAACTAAAATACTGTATCTTCTTACTTCATCAAACCTTCTAAAGGCATATGGTTCATATTTTGATCCTAATCTTGCAAGCTGCCGAAGGCGGTTGGAATTAATCTTGCTCGTATCAACTACAAGTCCTATATCTTTTACATATTCAAATCGCTCCACAACCTTGAGAAAAGACTCTGGTGATGGTTGAGAGGGAAGTTGTTTTAACCAAGCCAATGGCGAAATTCCATTGTTTGTGGGTAGAAGTAAAGCATCTATTCTTTTCTTTTGCTCAGATGTTAAGTCATCATACAAAATACTGTATACCTTTTGATCTGCTTGCTGTTTGGCTTCCCAAACTATCTTTTCAATTACATACATGGCAGGAAGAATAACTTTTGATTTCCGTAACATGGACAGTGCTATTTCAATTAAATGAAGTGAATTGCTGTTTTCCATAGCTTGTTGTGTAAGATGTTTCAATAGATTTTCTTCCTGTTTAGAAGAAAAATTACTGTACTTATACTCTTCACGAATTTCACTAAGGTGCTCCCATAATGTGTTACTCCGATTGGCATATCTAGAAAACTCTTCTGCAGAAATCTGTAACTGTCTTGCGATATGCTTGATTACTGACATAGGAATATCTTTATACTCAGTTAAAGCTCATCCAGGATAACGAATTAATGCCAGTTGAAGAGCGAAACCTAAACGATTATATCCTCTACGATGCTTGAATATTAAATGTAAGTCATGTTTAGAAAAGGTATGAAATGTTACCAAATCCCATTCTGTTAAACGTGATAAATCCATTAATTCATTTCGTTGTGCCTCCGACAGTAATTGTTTAACTCCCATTCTTTCTTTTTTCCTCTCTTTTAGAATTTATTTTTATTTTTTAGTTTAAATTGTCTAAAGTTATGGAGTGCAATGTTGTATGTACGGTTAATCCCTTAATTACTTGTTGAAAGATTTCTGTAGATATTATAGGGGAATATAAAAAGGGTGAAGTAATTTTAAACATTAATTTTTTCATTTTAAAATAGTCTATATTATAGCTGTATTAGCTCTAGATATCAAAACTTCATGTATACTCATTTAATCTCACTCCTTTCCATTTCAAAATTTTTTAGACCAAATGATATATACTTCCTTTTACTTTCAGCATGTGAAATGATTTCGGTAAATTTTAATTATTTTCCTTCATATCAAGAAATTGATTGATATTTGTTCAAATTAAGTTCAACTGTGTCATTTTCTTTTTTGAATGGTGGCCAATTAGTTGTGCATAAAAAAAGACACATTTTGTGTCTCTTAGGATTCTTGAATAGTATGAATGAAATAGTGGAGTTTTTACAAAAAAAATATAGCATACCAAAGCAGTAGCAAAAAAATCCATCCAATTGTAAGCACTAAGTATCTTAAAAATCCTACAAAAAAATGCATACATACTCCTTTTAGGTATATTGTATGTTATTTAAAGAAAATTTATTATGTCATACTGGTTTACATACGAATGGGTAAATTCACTTTCTAATTTGTTCCTCTATCTATCATAATTTCCATGAAATTCTTAATAAACTGTTTTCGATTTAATTTCAATCCAATTCTAGCTCCCTCAGCTTTTGCACCTGGTCGAAAATCTGCGACAGTCTGTCCCCTTAAAGATTCTAAATCAATCTCTACTTTTCGATACATGTATTGAAGAAAATCTAGATTGACAATTGCACTCATCGCAACAACATCATGTAAAGGAGCGCCTTTAATACCAGGGTTTAATTTTTTGTAGGCACTAAAATAATAATCATAAATTGGTTTAATTAATGATTTAAATGGGGTAGTAGTGTGTTCTGCAATATATTCTGCTTCATTTGGAAGTAAATAGCTGAATTTGTTACGTTTAAAGGAATTATTGTTAAATTTTTAGATTGATTAATTACAAACTACAAACCGGGTTGAAACTGGATCACCATACGCATTTGCTTCAGCTACAGTTGAGACGTTTCCTGGTTGAAGAAATACTCCGGACATTATGTATATTTCTTTTATGCTTTGCATTGTTTCTTTCCAAAGGTTTAAAGCGATTGCAAGGGAAGTGGACCTACCTACATCAACAATTGTTAATTCTTCCTTATATTTTTCAACAATTGACAGAATTAGACTAAAATTATGAATAGGAATTGATGCTACACTTTCTGGTGGTTGGATAGGTCCAAGGCCTTCAGCACCATGTATTTCTGGATAATAAACAGTGAAACCATTAAGAAATGGTAAAGAGGCACCACTGATAACAGGGATATCTGTTCTTCCAGCTAATTGTAATAAGTAAACAGCATTTCGAGTTGTTTGTTCTTTTGTAACATTTCCGTAATTTGTAACAATTCCAACAATCTCAATTTCAGGATGCAATAAACCGTATATAATTGCCAAAGAATCATCTATACCTGGGTCTCCAAATAATAATACTTTTTTCAAGGGGGGGTCTCCCTTCTTACATAACTTAATATTTAATAAGACAAGCTCTGTATTATATATGTAAGAGGAGCATATATTTATGATTTATATTTTAAAAATTGTTACAGATGGTTTCGAATTAGAATTTTCGATTTTCATTTAAAATGTTTTTATTAACGTAATAGAATTTGATAATAGACATGTTTGTTTAGTAAAACCTAATTTATTAAGTAATAAATTAGGTTTTTTTTCAGAAATGCTGGAGCTGCCCTTCATAAGTGATGTATAAAAACTTATTGAAAGAACATTACCAAAAACCAATATTTTTGTAACATTTCTCATCCTGCATCTATTTCTATATTTATAAGGTTTTTCAGGTTACAAAAAATAGTTACCAAAAGTATTACCAAATACCTTTACAATAAATGAACCTTCAGTAAAATGAAAGTATATGATTGAACAGGAGGAAACAAATGATTATTGGTTACGCACGCGTATCTACTCTCGATCAAAATTTAGATCGTCAAATCCATTCACTTACTGAATACGGATGTGAAAAAGTCATTCAAGAAAAATTCACTGGAACAATCCGAGAAAGACAAGGTCTTATAAATTTGTTTGATGTGATAAGAAAAGGAGATACTGTTGTAGTTGAAAGTATTTCACGTTTAGGACGAAAAACATTAGATATCCTAAGTATTATTCAACAGTTCGAAGAAATAGGAATTCAATTTGTATCATTGAAAGAGAATATGGATACAGGAACTCCTACAGGAAAAGCTATGTTGCAAATGATGTGTGTTATCGCAGAATTAGAAAGAAATTTGATTGCAGAACGGGTAAAAGAAGGATTAGAAGCAAGTAAGAAACGTGGCCAAAAGTTAGGTAGGCCAAAATTAGAAAGAGAAAAGCTCTCGATCGCATTACGCATGTATGAAAGTAAAGAATACTCAATTAAAGAAATTGTAGAAGGAACTAATATATCACAAGGCTCTCTTTATCGAGCAATCAATCAAAGAAAACTTGAAGAAACACAGAGGTGACAAATCTCTGTGTTTTTACTTTGCGGTCTATGACAGCGACCCTGTCACTATCCCTATTTTTGATTGATGTAATCATACTAACTTTTTAACATAAGTTTAGATTTCAAACTTAAAAAAGATACATATGTCAAAGTTGCTAAGAGTTTTTCAAAATATGAATCATAAATAAGATAACTTCTTACATATACATATTATAAGGCTTGTCCAATAGAATTTGTGATTTAAGAAGGGAGACCCATCTTGAAAAAAGTATTGTTATTTGGCGACCCAGGTATTGATGATTCATTAGCTATCATATATGGTCTATTAAATCCTAAAATTGAAATTGTTGGAATTGTTACGAGTTACGGTAATGTTACCAAAGAACAAACAACTCGAAATGCCTTGTATCTTTTGCAATTGGCTGGAAGACAAGATATTCCTGTTATAAGTGGTGCTACTTTACCATTTTCGAATGGGTTTACAGCTTATTATCCAGAAATACATGGTGCAGAAGGACTTGGTCCTATTCAGCCTCCTGAAAGTGTAACAATTGGTCCTGTTCATGATTTTAGTTTAATCCCCAAAATTATTGAAAGGTACAAGGAAGAGTTAACAATTATTGATGTAGGAAGATCTACTTCTCTTGCAATGGTATTAAATATTTGGAAAGAAATGATGCAAAGTGTAAAGGAAGTATATATCATGTCTGGGGTGTTTTTACAACCAGGAAATGTCACTTCTGTAGCGGAGGCAAATGCATATGGTGATCCAGTTTCAACTCAGTTTGTAATCAATCAGTCAAAAAATTTAACAATGATTCCTTTAAATGTAACGAATTCAGCTGTATTGCTCCCAAACGAAGTGGATTATATTGTGGAACATACAAATAGCCCATTCAAATCATTAATCAAACCAATCTATGATTATTATTACAGTGCCTATAAAAAATTGAATAAAAGTATTAAAGGAGCTCCTTTACATGATGTAGTTGCAATGAGTGCAATAGCTAACCCTAATTTCTTGCAATATATGTATCGTAAAGTGGAAGTTGACTTAAATTCTTTCAGAGGACAAACAGTTGCTGATTTTCGTCCTGGCTCAAAAGCTGAGGGCGTTCGAATTGGGTTAAAATTGAATCATAAAGATTTCATTAAAGACTTTATAGATATAATGGTAGGTCAATACAGAATAATAAAATAATATTAGTATGAATTTATCGATTTCTGATGAATTACAATTGTTTTCTAGAGAATTACGTCAACATATATCACCACATACTCTGAATCATTTAGCTAAAAAAGTAGAATTTGTTC
>NZ_QOSA01000013.1:9244-87457 GCF_008368795.1 Bacillus sp. BF2-3 | reverse complement strand
CTTTTAGGGGTCACTTCAAATTCTAGCTAGCTTATTATTTTGTTTGTATAGCTTGTTCGATTACTTTTATATCTTTCCCATCGCCAAACTCCGTATACCCCCAGATATTCGTTTCACCTCTATATTTATTTACGATAATATCCAAGTCATGATATACACGGTGGGCATACACTACATACTCAATATTTTGAAGTTCCACACCTTGTTTTACAATTTCATAGCTTCTATTTACATCGCGTTTTATTTTTTCATTCTTTATTTCCGTATGTATATTTTTTAAAGATTGTTCTTGTTGTTGAAACCATTGCTTAAATTGATTCCAATCCCCGTCTGTATAATTCTCTGCTTTACCATAATTTAAGAAATTATTATAGCTTTCATGTGTCATTCGAATAAAATCTAGCACTTTTGTCTCTTCTTGCACATCTTCTATTTGAGCTATTGTATTTACCTCAGCAGGCTTATTCGCATAATGTAACAGCACTTTCATAAGACTATAACTCGCAATGATCATCACGATAATAATACCTAATACATTTAACAATTTCTTCATACACAGAACTCCTTCTCTACTAAAAATATTGCAACGTATGACTATACTTGTAACATTCTCTCGTAGAAATATAATTCCTGTATTAATTCTTCCTATCATTTCGACAATATTTTTCTATACATTTCTCGTTGGCAAATGTTCTTGTAAAACAATATATCCTTCATAAGCTGTGTAACCGAGTATAACCATTAATCCGATATAACAAGCAAATACTGTCCATTTCGTTTTCGCATCCACTTTATAATAGTTTTCTTGTTGTTCCTTTTCTGTTTTCCATTCATTTAATTTTCTTTCTGACGCTTCAAATGCTTCCCTTATGTGAATTGTATACTCATCTTTTTCATCTTCATATGGAACATAATCTAACGGTTCGAACTTCGGTAAAAGATACTCTAACACTTCCATTTTTTGAAGTTCACCTATTTGTAACTCTTTTTCCCGTTCTCTTTGTCTTAATGCATTCATCTCATGATGCATCACGTATATAGTCCGATGTACAGCACCCGTTTCTTTTAATTCCTCTTCAAGCCTAGTAACATATTCTTTCATCCCATCAATTTTATGCCCTAATTCCTTAATCGGCTCATCTCTCTTTATTACTCTATATAACTCCATACAACCGATAATAACAATAAATCCTCCCAAAATACTTTTAAAGTAAATTGAATAGCCAAGTAATAAAATAAGGCCTGCTCCCCAAATTTTAGTACTGACAACTGAAATAATTCTCCCACCATCTAGCGGCGAAACGGGAATTAAATTAAAGAAATTAATCATACTTCCAAGCAAAATAACAAGCGCCCAAAATGGCTCTTTCGTCATTATATAAAGCGGTATCGCCGGTAAAAATGACAGAAGTCCGAAAAGCGGCCCCATATAGGCAATGTAAGCTTCATCTTTCGCATTTTTCGGCATCTCTTTCATTCCAATAAGGGCCCCCATAAATGGAATAAAGATTGCTGGCGATGTCGGGATCCCCTTTCTTTTCGCAGCCCATAAATGGCCCATTTCATGAACAAACAACAAATAAATGAGCGCTACTCCAAATTTCCAACCATATAGAACTGCGTATGCGCCAAGCGATAGAAACATACTAAATACCGTTGAAAACTTTGCTAATTTAAAAATTGCAAATACCCACTTTAACTTAGACAGTAAAAATAGACCTACCGCAACAATAATTCCCCATAATCCTTTTTTATTATTTTTCATATTCCTCTCCTTTATCTCTCATTAATGAATCATATTCATTCATCAAAGCTTGTTCTTTTCTCTATTATGACATATTTTTTTCTATTGTTAGAAATAATGTTTATATAATCCATTTTCAGCCAAAAATATAAATAAAAGGAGGTGTACACAAATGAATTTACAATCTCTTATAATAGGTGCTCTATCGTTTTTAGCTTCAACTCTTATTTTTTATACCGTTAGTTACGTATTATTATTAGATTTGTTGCCCAATCACGTATTTATTGCCCTTGTCATCCTTTCCGCTCTTATGATTTCTTTTCTTATTACACGAAAATCAATGAATGAGCCATCTGCAAAAGCAAAGTAATAGAGAGGGGTGCTTTCCCCTCTCTATTATCATTTCCTAGGAAAGGCCATATAGATTTGACGAGTTTACATTCATTCCAATCCGTAAGGGCTAATTAAAGGCTCACTTTATCTTTGAAAATTCATTTTTTCACCATAATCTTTAACAATCTGAATTATATTTTGAAACACACCTATTTTTTCTTTTTCACTGTTTAATATTTTCAAATCATAATTTTCGTAATATGTTTCTAATGATTTTAATTGTGATTGTGAAGCGCTTTTTATCAGAACAGTAGCATGCAATTCATATTGCTTATACCCTTCCTTTACTTTTTCACCTAAAATTATTTCACTCTCTTTTGCTCCAATTAATTTTTGAACTTTTTCTGGAAAATTGAGTTGCAAATAATATTCTTGCTCCTTCACTAACTTATTGTATAGTGATTGTGAAATCGTATACCGTACCGTATAATTCACGTTTTGATCGCCTGTTTTAATATGAAATGCGGTAATCTGTAAATCTTTTTTTGTTACTTCTGTTAAAGGGCTTACCTGCATCTCATCTTCTTTTTGTTCTGAGACATTTGGAAATATATCCAAAAGCTTTTCCGTATCTTTTTCATTCAACATATACATAGCTTTCTTATATTGCACCCATCCTCGTCTATCTTCTCCTCTTAACCATGCATAATAAGTTTCTTTTTTCCCATCTCTACTAATTTGTATTTCATATTCAGGTTCACCGAAGCTTCCTGTTATTTCTTGTTTCTCAGCTTTATTCAAAATGTCTATTACTAACTTCGCTTCTGATTCCTGCAACTTTTTCTCTTTATGTTTTTTTTGTATAACGGTTACCCCTATTGTTTCTTTCACTTCATTCACCGTCTCTTCTACTTTTTTTGTTTCTTTTTTCGGCTCAACTTGACCACAAGCTGCTAGTAACATAACAAACAACAACACCAATACATATTTCCCTTTCAAATTAATCCTCCTCTTACGATAAGAAATCCTTATAATCTTCATACATAAAACAAAAACGTGACATCCTATTAAATACGCTATACTAATCATTGAAAGGAGGTCTTTATCATGTCCATTAATTTTCATGATGAAAATAATAAGTACACATATGCAACAAGAAACGCTCATATTTCTTGGGCTGAAATGGTAAAAAACATTACAGAAATACAAAACAAGCAAATAATTGATATCGGCTGTGGTGGTGGGATTTATACGAAAGAACTCGCTCTTATGGGAGCCAAAAATGTTGTGGGACTTGATTTTTCAAAAGAAATATTACAAGCTGCAAAAGAAAATTGTAACAACTTTTCAAACATTTCATTCATCCACGGTGATGCACATAATATCCCATACCCTAATGAAACATTCGACATAGTTATTTCGCGTGCAGTTATTCATCATTTACAAGACATTCCTACATTTTTACGTGAAGCTTCTCGTATATTAAATAAAAACGGTGTACTTATTTTACAAGATCGAACAATTGAAGATTGTACAATTCCAGGAAGTCCCGAACACATTCGCGGATATTTTTTCTCTCTATTTCCAAAACTTATTGAAATAGAGTCAAAAAGACGTCCAAAAACCAACACTATACAGACAGAATTACAAAAACATTCTCTTCATGTACTTCCCGCACAAACACAATGGGAAATACGAAAAATACATGATTCTGTAGAAGCATTATTGCAAGATTTATCTCCTCGAACAGGTCGATCCATTCTATATGAGTTAACAGATGATGAACTTTCTCAACTTCTACAACATATACAGACCGCATTACAAAACGTCTCTCCTATTATTGAAAGAGATCGATGGACAATTTGGAGCGCCATGAAGTTGTAAGGAAGGAAGCCTCACAAAATAATGTGAGGCTTCCTTTCTTTCATAATCTAATTTTACAACACTCTTGATATCCTCCACTTCTGGCCTGTGCACTTCCACACTTCGGACATACTAAATATCTAGACTGATTTGTCAATAAACTACCTTTTTGAAAGAGTAAAACTTCTGCTTGTTTAAACGAACGCGAATAATATAACCACATAAAACCAATTATAGCAATAATGCCAAATAATACTCCCATCGCAAGCATTTCAGTCACCTCTTTTGGTTTGTTCTTTCCAGCAAGTGGATTGTTGTATTATTCTCTGTAAATTCAAACAATCCCTTCTTTACTCCTATAAATATCAACTTTCTCTATAAATTTTACAATTCTCCGCAAATTTTTACTCCTATTTTACAATTCATTATTCCTTTTGCAACAACGAATATCACTTTCGATATTTCCATATATAAATATATCTTCCAAAAAACATATTGACTTTCTAAAAAAAACATGCAACAATACTGTCAGAATACTTGAATAAAAATTCATTGACGAGAACGAGTACGTTATAGAACTGTTCCCCAGAGAGTTGGCGATTTGCTGAAAGCCAACGTTCAGTGCGTAACCGAAAATCATCTCCGAGAAGTAGAACCGAATGTTACAGTAAGTTCTTACCGGCCGTCCCCCGTTACAAGGAACACGTATCATGTTGTACGTTGCAAAGCCGTATACATATAGATTTATTTCTACATGTGTAAATTAGGGTGGTATCGCGGGTAAATATAACTCGTCCCTTTCTTTAGGGACGAGTTTTTTGTGTTCTTACAAATGAATGAAAAAGGAGGAAAAACAATGAACACTGTATCAAAAAAACATATTTTTTTCACGGGTCTTATGCTATTTTCTTTATTTTTTGGGGCAGGTAATTTAATTTTCCCTCCCATGCTTGGGCAAAACGCAGGTGAAAACTTTTGGCCAGCAATGATTGGATTTTTACTAACAGGAGTTGGCTTACCACTACTTACTGTTATCGCAATTTCTCTATCAGGAAATGGAATGCAGCAACTTGCAAGTCATGCCCATCCATTATTCGGAATTTTCTTTACAGTAGTTGTATACATTGCCATCGGTCCATCCATGGGCATCCCACGTGTTGCAAATGTCGCTTATGAAATGGGGGTTAGTTCTTTCTTGCCAGAAACAATCCGCTCTAGCAGCCTAGTGCTATTTGTATATACAATCATCTTCTTTACTATCGTATTTTGGCTGAGTTTGAATCCATCTAAACTTGTTGATCGTATTGGGAATGTATTAACACCTATTTTATTACTCTCTATTTTCTTATTATTTGTTAAAAGTGTATTTACACCACTTGGGCAATCAGGACCAGCGATGCAAGAGTATCAAACTTCTCCAATCTTCAAAGGCTTTATGGAAGGCTACTTAACAATGGACACTATTTCAGCACTTGCATTCGGAATTATCGTTGTAAATGCAATTCGCTCTAAAGGTGTGAATGATCGTAAGTCCATTGCCATCGCCACAGCAAAAGCAGGGCTTATTGCCGCTACAGGGCTCGTACTTGTATACGGTGCACTCGGCTGGCTTGGGGCAACTAGCGTCTCGCTCGGATATGCAAAAAATGGCGGACAGCTACTTACTGTTATCGTACAACAATTATTCGGTCCATACGGTTTGCTCCTATTATCTCTTATCGTTACACTCGCTTGTTTAACGACATGCGTTGGACTCGTATCTGCGTGCAGCCAATATTTTTCAACATTATTGACTACATTTTCATACAAAACGTTCGCGAGTATCATTTGCGCATTAGGATTACTAGTTGCCAACTTAGGTTTAACGAAAATTATCGCAATCTCTGTTCCAATTCTACTTGTTGTGTATCCAATTGCGATTGTACTCGTACTACTATCATTACTTCATAAATACTTCGGTGGATATCGCTCTGTTTATGTAGGTGCTTTAATTGGAGCAGCTGTAGTGAGCGTATTTGATGGATTAAAACAAGGTGGTATTTCAGTTTCATTTATCACACCATATTTTGAATTTATCCCTTTATATAATGAAGGAATCGGCTGGCTAATACCAGCATTAGTAGGAGGTCTTATTGGTCTTGCAACGGCTAGGTTAAGCGGTACGAAAAAAGTTCCATTAGTAACCGAATCTCACGAAGTAAAAGCCTCCTAAAAAAACTCCCAAAAGGGAGTTTTTTTACATTTGATACGCAGCATGATTAAAACTGCTTATTTTATAAGCCTTCGTATAATATTCAATATTTGTATCAACTGTTTCTACCTTGACAACATCATAGCGCTCTTCTTGCTTTACTAAAAATAAATAGTATTCCTCTGTTGCCTCAATAATCGCAATTTTATCTGTTTCAACATTATATTGTTCACAAAGCGCTTGTAATGCGTTCACATAATCCCCTAATTTTTTAGACTTATCCATTCCGAATATAGTTTGAACTAACATATACATTCTCCCCTTTATATGTACTGTTAACACCTCAATGATAACGCTTACATTATTTATCGTCAATAAAAACATTCAATTGTTTTAATGCCAAATCTATATTGTATCGAGCCAATAATCAGCGAGGAATTCCCCTCCAATTAAAGCTTCGCATTAACTGCCCGTAAAAGCCCGATTGGTGAGGGCTGATAATCAGTGGGAGAGGAACAACCTCCCCACTGATTAAAGTTTCACTTTATCACTTCGTTAATTGATGCCTAAATGCATAAATAACCGCCTGAGTACGGTCACTTACATTCAATTTATTTAATATATTACTCACATGTGTCTTTACCGTTTTCAGTGCAATAAATAACTCGTCCGCAATCTCTTGATTACTTTTTCCCTCTGCAATTAATAACAAAATCTCAAACTCTCTTTCCGTTAAATCATCATGCAAAGGTTGCTCTTTCTTTTGACGCATACGGGACATCATTTTCCCGGTAACTTTCGGCTCTAATACTGTTTCTCCATCATAAGTAGCTCGTACAGCATCAGCAATATCACTTGCTCTTGATGTTTTTAATAAGTAACTGGTCGCCCCAGCCTCAATAACAGGATACAATTTTTCGTCATCTAAAAAGCTTGTTACAACTACAATTTTTGCTTCTGGCCATTCTTGAATAATAGCACGTGTTGCTTCGACACCATCCATCTCATCCATAACAAGGTCCATTAAAATAATATCCGGCCTTAATTGCAATGCTAACTCTGATCCTTTTCTTCCATTCTCAGCTTCCCCTACTACTTCAATATCTGGCTGTGTAGATAAATATGCCGATACACCCATACGAACCATTTCATGATCATCGACAAGCAATACTTTTATCATACTTCTCCCCCTCTCTCAATCATGATCGGTACTTTTACTTCTATTTGTGTACCTTTGGTCGGGAAACTAAGTACCTTAAGTGTCCCACCAATTTCATGAACACGCTCTTGCATCGATCTTAGGCCATATGAACCAGCCTTATTAACCCCTACTTCAAACCCAACGCCGTCATCAATGATTTTTAAAATCGCATATTGATCAATTTTTCGAAGGCGCACTTCTGTTTTCTTTGCCTTCGCGTGTCGCAACGTGTTTGATAGCGCTTCTTGCACAATACGGAATAAATGATCTTCTACACCTTTTTTTAATTCTATTGGCTCAATAAGCCATTCAATTTTCATATGTTGTTTTCGCGATAATTCCGTTAATAATTCCTCTATACCTTCTGTCAGTTTCTTACCTTCCAATTGTACAGGACGTAAATGAAGGAGCAATGCTCTCATTTCTGATTGAGCATTTACAACCATATTTTCAACAAGTTGCAATTGTTTTTTTGTCACATCTGGAAATTCAGTTATTTGTTCATTAATCGCTGACATCATCATCGACATTGCGAAAAGCTGCTGACTTACTGAATCATGCAACTCCCTTGCTAAACGATGCCTTTCTTGAGAAATCGCTTCTTGTCTCATCTCTTCATTCCAATGAGCTCGTTCATTCGTTACTTTTTGAAAGAGTCCAGCTTGCTCCTCTAATCGACGAGCCAGAACGATTACTTTTCGTTCCACTTCATGAAATTCATCATCTGCAGTAAACGAAACATCGCTCGGAAAATTCCCTCGCTCTACTTCAAATAGAAAAGTATTTAATCCTTGTATACGCTGCTCTATATAATAACCGATTGCATATCCTACAATTCCCCCGATAAGTAAACTTGTAGTCATAATAAACAAGCCAATTGGAACAGAAGCGATGGATTCCTTCCATAATAAATCATACACTTGTTGCTCGCTTTTCCATACATATACAATTGTACAAATGAGTGCGATACTAACAGAGGACAACATAGAATAACGAATATACATCCACGAAATATTTTTTTGTTTCTTCATTATACTTTCCTCACTTCCGTGTCGCCTACGACAAGCGAAGAAATAATTTTAATACGACGAGGAGCCTCTTTATACTGCTCTGTTCTAAATGTAACATTGCGGTTAAACCCTGTCTCTTCATGACCTGGCAAGAGCACACGTCCGACAATAACAGAATGATTTAAAGAAAGTTCAATATCATATGGCACATATAAACGAATATTACCAACGACACCCCGAATAACAATTACCGTTTCCCCTTCTGGAATCATAGCAGTTGTTAAATCTATTTCCACATCACAAGCACCATATTGAACATTAATATCCTCAAGTTCATAAATATGATCCATCATTCGTACATTGCCTACAAACATATTTTTCAAATATGTTTCTGTACGATATATTTGCTTCTCTTCGTCTATAATCCCTTTTTCTTTAATTTCAACCTTCATTGCTTTTTGCTGATGCCCTTGTTGAATCAATTGATAACCAATTAAAGCTAAACAAGCAAATACGACAAGAACAAATGCTGCTGATGAAAATAAGAAAAATAAAAATACGATACCACCAACAAATAAAAATACATTTCCCCGTACATAACGATTCTTTTTACGATAATGCCTTCCAAACATAAGCATAATAAATGCAAAAATGAGACCACCTGGTTCAAAATGTCCAAGTATCATATCAAGAAAAAGACCGAATCCAAATATGATGAGGAGCATCCCCATTAATTGTGTCTTTGAAAAATGTTTCTTCATTTCAGCTCCCCCCTTCTTGTCACATATACATAGAAGAAAAGGCATTGCTTTCCAACACCTTTTCTCCTATCACTATATCATAAGCCTGTTTTATAATATACTACTATTATTTTGTTAACTCTTTCGTTAACGATACATCATTCTTTTCTTTCATTTCACGCTCAAGTTTTGCAATTTTCATATCAAACGTGTCACGCTCATGCTCTTCATTCATACGAGTTTCTAAGTCACGAATATGATCTTCAATCTCTTCAAATCGTAAGAACGGATTATTTTCATCCATTTTATGCATCGCAGTATTCATACGACGATTTGCATGTGCCATATTTTCACGTGCCATTAGTTCCATGCGCTTTGCGTGCATTTCTTTTAATTTATTTTTCATTTCAGAAAGACGACGCTCTAACTCATCAATTTGCTCTACAACACCTGCATACATTTCTTCTAATCGAGTTACTTGCCCTTCATAATAAGCTACCTCTTCTAACGCACGTTCGTGCAATTGTAATTCGTCTGCTTCTTGAGCAATGATAGCTTGCTTTGATCTTTTATTAACGAAATAACGTGCTTGCTCAAGCTCACGAGCAAAATTAGATTTTAATGTTTTATGACGCTCAATTAACTTCTCAATTTTTGTTATTTCACGCTCACTATCACGTAAATATTGGTTTAACATCGCAATTGGATTTTTTCTTTCCTTCTCATCTAACACGTTATGAAAATCAGCTAAAATTGCATCGCGTACACGTCCGAATAAAGATTGTTTCATTATAAATCTTCCTCTCTTCTACTTTATTTATAATTTGATTTATTGTTTTAGTTTTTCATTAATTTGTTCCACTCATCTTCAAAGTTACTATATGGTTTAGAACTTTCTGGAGCAGATTCAACAACTACATCTTTTTCTTTTTTCCACTCACGGTATCCGTAGTATAAAACCACTAAAGCAGCGATACCGATTAATGCTGGCGAATGAGAAAGCGCAATGGATAAACCGATTAAACCAACAATACCCCAAGCTAACTTTCCAAAAAATGATTTAGCTCGCACAAATGATTTATAGCTCCAATATACAACTCCTGCTCCGATTGCGAATCCTACAATACCAGCAAGACTACCAAGAGCAATTAAAGCCAAAATACCGGCTGCGATAAACGCTAGAAATTGTTTCATCTTGTGCTTGCCTCCCTTCGATTTGATACTCTTATCTTAACTATTTTTTCATCTTTCCATAACGAGCTTAAGAACCGTTTTTAACTCAGACTTAAGACCGAGTCATATTCAGCCCTTTACGCAAAAAAACGTGCAGAGTCTATTCTCTGCACGTTTTTTAATTACTAACATTCATATTAAATTAAGCTGTTTTATGATACTCTTTTTTCTCAGCTACTTTCGAAAACCTTGGAAACCCAATTAAAATAGAAACAATACCACATACTCCAACTAAGATTGGATAAAATGCATATGGCAACAATTCAACCGGAGATAACGCTGCAAATCCTGCTGCCGTTAACATTTGGGCACCGTACGGAATTAATCCTTGCACACAACATGAGAAAAGATCTAATACACTCGCTGATTTACGAGGGTCTATTTCATATTGATCTGCAATATTTTTTGCAAGCGGGCCTGTAAAGATAATTGAAATCGTATTATTCGCTGTACACATATTCGTCATACTCACTAAACCAGCAATACCAAATTCCGCTCCTTTTTTCGAACGAATATTACGTGTTAATACATTCATTAAATATTGAATACCACCATTATATTGGATTAATTCAACCATACCGCCAATTAATATAGCAAGTAATACTAACTCCATCATACCGCCCATTCCAGTCGTTACACTTTTAAAGAAACTTTCTAACGTGTAACTTCCATCTATAAGGCCGATAACACCAGATAGTAAAGTTCCACCAGTTAATACAATAAGTACATTCCAGCCAAGTAGCGCTGTAATAAGTACTCCTGCGTACGGTAAAATCTTTATCCAATCAAAGCTATGTGCTTTAATCTGCGTGTCACTTCCTGAAGTAACTATTACTAATAGTACAATTGTAATAATAGCCGCTGGTAACACAATTAAAAAGTTCGTTTTAAACTTATCTTTCATTTCTGTTCCTTGTGAACGAACAGCTGCGATTGTTGTATCTGAAATAAATGATAAATTATCACCAAACATCGCTCCGCCAACAACAGTAGCCATTGCAAGCGCAATTGAGATATCAGTTTGACCACTAATACCTACAGCAATCGGCGCTAATGCTGCAATTGTTCCCATTGAAGTTCCCATCGCTAATGAAATAAATGCACCAATAACAAAGATTCCAGCTACGATAAATCCTGGCGGTAAAATAGTTAACGCTAAATTAACAGTTGAGTCTACTCCGCCCATTCCTTTAGCAGTTTCAGAAAACGCACCTGCAAGCACAAAAATTAATACCATAATCATAATATCCGGATTTCCTGCACCTTTAGCGAACCGCTCTACTTTCACATTAAAACTTTCTTTACGATTCATCACTAAAGCGACCCCTACAGCAATTGAAATCGCTACAAGTATCGGCAATTTATAGAAATCACCTGTAATAATTCCAGAACCAATAAATAGCGCCAAAAATATCCCAAGTGGTAATAAAGCTAAACCATTTCCTCTCGTTTCTTTCAAAGTACCATCTCTCCCTAGTTTCAACCTTTTTCTAATAAATAACAAAAGACCTCTTCCGATGAGAAGAGGTCTTATACATCTATAAGAAACACTCTTCTCATCTTTCAAGCACACGCTTGCTGGATTTGGCACAGCACTCTGAAATCGAGTCCGCTGCCGAGGCATCGTAGGGCCAGTCCCTCCGCCTCTCTTTATAAGAAGGTTTCATATTTATTTTTTAATAATAATTTCTTCCCTAACTTTACTCGCTTACAAAACAAAAGTCAATTATTTTTTGTATAGATTTTTTTGGTAATTATACAAAAATTTGAATACAACAATCATTTTAACTTTTCGATTTCTTCTTCCAATATTGAAATCCAATAAAATTCACTATTTTTTATTGTTGCTAATATCCATTTCGTAGTGTGCCAAGCTAGCTCATACTCTTCCTTCGTGACATCACCACTTTTATAAGCATCCTCTAGCTCCTCTTCATCTAATACATACACCTTACCGCTAGATAATAATACTACATCTAAATATAAATCATCAAAATACGGTAAACCACGATCGTCTATTTTATATTCTTTCGCCACATCGATATAATATTGCACTAATTTTTTCTGATCATCTAACATAGCGGTAATCGCAAAGTTTTTCCCGTCTATGAAATATTGAATCCACGTATACTGATCTGCTGCAATACAAAGTTCTTCACCATCATATTCTTTACAACTAGGCTCTCTCACCTTTTTTATATCCAGTATTCCGAGCATTCCCTCTTCCACTTGCTTAACCGTATAACTCTTTTCTATTAGTCTCTTCCACGAAGAACCGTCACCATATTTTCGTTTCATTATGTCTGCTCCTCTTCTATATACAGAAAAGCTCCCACATATTATGTGAGAGCTTGTTCATATTATAATTAAGCCGCTTGACCCTTTTCAGAAATCTCTTTTAAATAAGCTTGTCCTTTTTCAGCGTCATATTGACCTTCCCACTTAGACATAACTACAGCTGCTAAAGAGTTTCCTACAACGTTAACTGCTGTACGAGCCATATCTAAAATACGGTCAATACCAGCAATGAACGCTAAGCCTTCAGGTGGAATACCTACTGTACCAAGTGTCGCTAATAATACAACGAATGATACGCCCGGTACACCTGCGATCCCTTTTGATGTAACCATTAATACAAGCAACAATGTAATTTGTTGTGTAATAGATAAATCAATACCGTACATTTGCGCTAAGAAAATAGCCGCAATTGCTTGATATAAAGTTGATCCATCTAAGTTAAATGAATAACCTGTCGGAATAACGAAAGATGTAATTGCTTTCGGACAACCGAATTTCTCCATTTTCTCCATGATTTTTGGTAAAACTGTTTCTGAGCTTGCTGTAGAATACGCTAAAATCAGCTCGTCTTTTAAAATCTTAAAGAATTGGAAAATGTTAATTCCAAATATTTTCGCTGTAAGTCCTAAGACAACTACGACGAAGAAGATCATTGCTCCATATACGACAATTAGTAATTTCCCTAATGGAATTAATGAAGCAAGACCAAATGTAGAAACTGTAACACCAATTAGTGCAAATACACCAAATGGTGCAAATTTCATAACTTGGTTTGTTACGTAAAACATTGCGTCAGCCACACCTTGGAAAAATTGAAGAACTGGTCTTCCTCTTTCACCAATTGCTGCTACACCTAAACCAAATAGTACAGAGAAGAAGATAATAGCTAGCATATCTCCGTCAGCTAACGACTTCATAATGTTCGTTGGAACAATATTTACAAATGTATCTGCAAATGAATGACTTTGTACTTGCTCTGTCGTATGTGTATATTTCGAAATATCTGTCTTTGTTAACTGCTCCATATTTACGCCTTTTCCTGGTTGGAAAATATTCGCTATTAATAGACCGACAATAATTGCAATTGTTGTAATGATTTCAAAGTAAATAATTGTTTTTCCGCCTAGTCGACCTAGTTTTTTAACATCGCCAACACCAGCAACCCCAACAACAATACTTGCTACAACAATTGGCACAACGATCATTTTAATTAATCGGATGAAAATATCACCAATTGGTTGTAAATAACTCACCACTGCTGGATTGCCAAAGAAAATCGCCCCAACCGCAATACCAAGCGCAAGTCCTATTAATATTTGCCATGCTAGTCCTATTCTTTTCATATTTGTTGTAACCCCCTCTTCGATGTGTCACTCTATCTCTCATTCTATCTCTATAAAACTAAGAAATTAAGAGTATTACATATTATTCGACAATTCACTACATTTTGTCCCTGTTAAAAATCATAAATCAAAAATTTAAATCTGACAACAAAATAACTTTGCCCGAACGCAAATAATTTTCTTGACAAAAAGTAGACCTATGTCAGAAAACCTCACATGAGAACGATTCCTCACTAGTGTTTTATTAGCTTTCCAAGTAATATTTCACCTCATAAAAACGATTACTTTCCTCCTTCATTTTACAGGAAAATTCCAAAATATACCTTTGTTACACATATGAATAAAATGTAAGCACTATGACAATTACAGTTGAAAAATGATAAATTCCGACAAAACTTAGCAATTTTATAAAATTTTCTTTACATTATGATTACAACGATAGACACCCTTCTTCTTATGATATATAACATTCATAGGGAAAGGAGTCAGACAACAATGAAAAAGAAATTTGCAGCGTTTAGTGTTTTAGCAGCAGGAACGATTTTTGCTTCCCCGTTACTTTCACCCGTATACGCTGAAACGAATCAAGATAAATTATCTAACATTCAATCTGAATTAGAAGGCAAACAAAGTGACTTACAAAATAAATCAGTCGAGAAAGAACAAATAGAAAAAGAAATTCAAGAATTACAGAAGAAAATTGATGAATTAACTACTTCCATTAATAAAAATGAGACTGAATTAAACGATACAAAAAAAGAAATTAGCAAAACACAACAAGTAATTACTGACAAAAAGAAACATATAGAACAATTACAAACAAACATAGATACACGTCAGGAAGTTATTAAACAACGATTACAATCTATGCAAGAAAAACCGCGTACAAATATCATTACAGAAGTATTAACAAACTCTACAAACATTGCTGATCTTGTTGATAATATGTACTCCGTAAGTTTAATATTAAACAACGATACAGATATTGTAAAAAAACAAACATCTGATCAAAATGCTGTAACGACAGAAAAAGAGGCTGTTGAGAAAAAAGAACAACAACTGAAAGACTCTGAACAAAAACTAGAACAAAAACAACAAGAATTACAAAATAACCAACAGCAGCAACAAACTCTTATTAACGATCTACATACGAAAGTAGCAAAAGTAGATTCAGAGATTGAAGGATTAGAAGAATCCAAGGGCATTTTAGAAAATCAACGTCAAGCTGTTCAAAAAGCAATTGAAGAAGAAAAACGGGCGGAAGAAGCTCGTAAAGCGGAAGAAGCCCGACAGGCAGAAGAGGCTCGCAAACAACAAGCTACTAAATCTGCTCAAGCGGCCCCAACACCACATGATACAAATATCGGTGGTTTTATCAAACCAGCAGCTGGATCAAAAACTTCCGGATTTGGTGTACGTTCTTTAGATAACCATAAAGGAATTGACATCGCTGCTTCGGGAACGGTTCCAATTATCGCTGCTGCAGATGGCGTTGTTATTCGCTCAGAATTATCATCTAGTTACGGAAACGTAGTGTATTTATCTCACCGTATAAACGGAAAAACATATACGACAGTATATGCTCATATGAATAGTCGTTCTGTATCGAATGGACAAACTGTAAAACAAGGCGATCAGCTTGGATTTATGGGGAATACGGGCCAATCATACGGACAACATTTACACTTCGAACTTCATCTTGGAGAATGGAATGTCGGCAAGACAAACGCAGTTGACCCATCTCCTTATATCGGATTATAAAAAACCTCGGTGCCTACCGAGGTTTTTCATTTACACTTCACACAATATAGGCATTCTACATAGACTATAACTAAATGCCTATAGTTTACGAGGTGATCCATATGAATACGCAATTACAACAAAAAATAGAAGAAGCTAGAGAAACGTATATTGGCCGGATATTTACATTTGGCGGCTCAGTTTTATTTTTAATCGGTTCATTCCTCGCAGTCACCACAGCCTATAAAGCGTATAATCGTCTATTACATTCATCAACATAAAAAAAGACGGGAGATCCCCGCCTTTTTTTATGCAAACATTTTAAATACACCTATCGCATTTAAAAATACAATTATTACAGTTACCGGAATAACATAACGAAGTAAGAAGAACCAAATGTTAAATAACGTTTTCCCTTTCGTTTCCGTCACTTCTAATTCTTTCATCAACAACTCTTTACTCATTTTATTTGGTACAAATAATGAAATAGCTAGTACTCCTAACGGCAGCAATACGTTACTTACCGAAAAGTCGACTAAATCAAAGAATGTTTTCCCAAATATTTTCACGTCACTCATAATCCCAAATGATAACGCTGATGGAATACCGACTGCAAAGATAAGAATACCAATTAATAATGATGCTGACGGACGCTTCTTCTCATTACCTTTCGCAACAGATGCTACTACAATTTCAAGCATTGAAATTGCTGATGTTAAAGTCGCAAAGAAGAATAAAATTAAAAACATAATAAAGAAAAATTGACCAAATGGTATTTTTGCAAATACTGCTGGAAGGACGATAAACAGTAATCCCGGTCCTTCAGTCGGTTTAACTCCTAATGCGAAAATCGCTGGGAAAATTGCTAATCCTGCAAGTACTGTAACAAAAACAGTTAAACTTACAATAGATGTTGCCGATTTCGCTAAATGTTCCTCTTTCTTTAAATACGAACTATACGTTACCATTACCGAGGCACCTACAGTTAGCGAGAAGAAAGATTGTCCCATCGCATATAAAATTGTATCTGCTGTAAGCTTTGAAAAATCTGGTTTTAAGAAGAACTCTACTCCAGCAAAAGCACCATCGAGTGTTAACGCACGAACAATAATCGCAATAAATAAAATAAATAATAGCGGCATCATGTACTTACTTGCCTTTTCTATACCTTTCTCTACACCTTTACTTACAACAAAAATCGTACAAAGCATAAAGATAAATTGTGCTCCAATCGCACTTAATGGATTTGAAATCGTTTCACCGAACAATTGTCCATAATCAGCTGCACCATTCCAGAAACTTCCTGTCACACTATAATATAAATAAAGTAAAATCCATCCACCTACAACACTATAAAAAGATAGTACACTAAAACAAGTAACAACTCCCATACGACCAATCCAAGGATATAATTTGCTATTTGGCACTAGTACTTTATAAGCTGTAACCGCCTCTTTTTGCGTGCTACGTCCAATAACAAACTCCGCTATTAGAAGAGGCATACCTATAAATAAAGTTAATAGTAAAAATACAAGGAAGAATGCGCCTCCCCCGCCATTACCTGCAACATATGGAAATTTCCATATCGCACCAAGACCTACTGCGGCTCCGGCTGCTGCGAGTACAAAGCCTATTTTCGACGTCCATTGCTGTGTTTCTTTCATCATAATTTCTCCTTTTCTGAATATTTAAACTTTTGTTAATTATACACTTTCATTTCATACTCGCACACCTCCTTTAGAAAATAAAAAAGTCCCCTACACGCAAATATGCATGTAGAGGACGATATATGTAATGTAAATACCGTGGTACCACCTCAATTGGATTGATAAATCCCACTTGTTCAAGTACAGGAATAATTCCGATACTCTATCCTTTTAACGGCGGAACCCGGGTTGCCTACTACAATGTTCAACATACCTCTCGCAAGCCCATTCTGTATATTTTATCGTACCGGGCTCCCACCTAACCCCAGCTCTCTGAACGCATCAAATATACGTACTCTTCTTGCTCATCGATTTCATCTATTGAAGTTACTTGTGATTATAAATTATATTTTTATATTTGTAAAGCGCACTTTATCTTTTATTATTTTAAAACCTTTTCCTCTAACTCACGTAAAAAACTTTCTCTTTTCCCCTCATTTTGCACATATACTGATTTCAACACTTCTTGGAGCAATATATTTCGTTCCCTCTTTTCTAACTGTAAATCTTTTAACTTCAACCTTACTTCATATAAAAAATCTAAATACGATTCATATGTCTCATCATATTTATTTGCAATATCATCTCGAATTTTTTTTGCGAGCTTCGGGCTCGCTCCCCCAGTAGAAACTGCTATATTAAGTAAACCACGATGAATCGCTGCCGGAAAATGAACATTACCACTTTCCGGATTTGTAATAACATTTACTAATTGATTCTCAGCGGCATCTTCAGCAACTTGTTCATTTAATATTGAATCACTACTCGCTGCAACAACTAAAAAAGCACTTTTAATATCACTTTTTTCATATTCTCTTTGATACCAACGAATTTTCTTTTCTTCCACAAGTTTTACTAAATTCGCATCTAATTCTGGACTTATCACAACTATATCCGCACCCTGTTTGAGTAAAGGAATAATTTTAAATCCTGCAACTTTTCCCCCGCCAATAACAACAACGCGTTTCTCATTAACTCGCACTGTAAGTGGATACATACTGATCTCCTTTCAATAACTCCGTCGTTTTCTGAATTAACATATCTTGAAACGCTTCATTCTTCCCTAAATATGGACTAATTTTTATCTCTTCCACTTCATATTGGCGCACTTCTTTCTCAATATGTTTCATAAGTAAACCTGTAAATAACAAGTAAGGCAGTACAACGATGTTCTTTTCTTTTCGTTCTACAACTTCCTTTAACTTCTCCTCAAATTTTGGCTCTGCAGCCGCTAAATAACAAACTTCTACTTTTTTAACCTTCTCTTTTGTTTGAAATAAAGAAGCAATCCAGTTTATATCTCTTAATACTTCAGGATCACTGCTCCCTCTTGCAACAAGAAGTAACGTCACTTCATTTTTATCTTCCTGTTCGATGCCACTTCCGCTATACACCGATTTAACAAGTGTTTCTGATACACCAAACGGATTACCATAGGTAACTTTAACATCCGAAAATTGATTAGTTAACTTTTCCAATTCAAAAGGGATATCTTTTTTCACATGACCTGCCGCTAATAAAAAAACAGGGATAGCAATAATCTCAGTGGCCCCACGCTTCACACATGTACGAAAACCATCTTCAATAGAAGGATTCGCTAACTCTAAAAAACAAACTTCTTGAATAGTCGCTTCTATACGGCTCATGCACGATGTAATAAATTGAATCGCCTCTTCTTTCGCTGTCTTCAAACGACTTCCATGACATATATATAAGACGGCTTTCATTTTACAACACTCCACTTACTTGATAAGCATTTTCTGTCTGCTTCTCAAACCAATGAATTTTTTCTCTAAAACGGACAACCTCTCCAATTACAATCATACTCGGATTTTGAATTTGCTCTTTTTTCGCAACATCTACAATTGTCCCTAACGTTCCAACAACTGTGCGTTGCATAGACGTCGTCCCCTGCTCAATAATAGCAGCTGGCGTACTTTTATCTTTTCCATGCTTCATAAGTTGCTCACATATGTAGGGCAAATTACTAACCCCCATATATACCGCTAAAGTCTCTACACCTTTCGCTAAACTTTCCCATTTCACTTCTTCTTCAGCACCTTCTTTCCTATGCCCAGTCACAATAGCAAAACTTGCACTTGCATCACGGTGCGTCACTGGAATGCCCGCATAAGCAGGAGCAGCTATTCCAGCTGAAATACCAGGAATGATTTCAAATGGTACACCTTGCTTTGCTAATGCTTCAGCTTCTTCTCCCCCTCTACCAAACACAAATGGATCGCCGCCCTTGAGCCTCGTTACAACTTTTCCTTTTTTCGCATACTTAATAAGAAACGTGTTAATTGTCTCTTGCTTCATCGTGTGATAATTCGGGAGTTTTCCACAATAAATTAAATCCGCGTCAGGCTTTGCGTATGAAAGCAGCTCTTTATTCACAAGTCGGTCGTATAAAATAACATCTGCCTTCTCAATACATTTCAACCCTTTAACAGTAATTAAATCTGGATCGCCAGGACCCGCTCCAACAATATAAACCTTCCCCATCATCTCTCCTCATTTCTACTATTAAAATGAAACTTCCATTCGTATATAAGAATGGAAGTTTTTATTTTTTCGTATTACTGATCTCTACTCATGGATAACAAATGCCCCACCTTTTCGAATCTTCTTTTTTTCAAACAAAGAAATCTCTTTTACCTCTGGCAACGGTAAAAAATGCTTTTCAAGCTCAATCTCCGCAAGCTTAAATGCCTGTTCTTCACTTTGAGCAACAACAACAATCGGAACAATACTATTTACTAACACAGCTTCAAATCGATATAAATCCATATCGTCCCTCCTAAGACGCTATTACTTCTTCTAGCACGTTATTTAACGCTATTTGTAATGTATCTACACCAACACGACCTACAAAATCATAAAATGTTTCGGCTGGTAATTTATTCTCTTTGAAATAACTTATAAATGATGCGAGTACATCAGGTAAATCCTCGCCATCTATTTTTCCTTTTAACTTTTGATTGTAGGCACCGCCATCTAACAACGTTCCACCTACATATATCTCAAATGCTTCAACAATTCCCTTTTCCTTCGTTTTCATTTTCACCCCTTGTAACCCAATGTCAGCAATTTGACGTTGACCACATGAATTTGGGCAGCCTACCATATGAATTCGAACTGGAACATCGAGTGCAATTTGTGTATCTAAGTATTCTGCAATTTTTCGTAATCTTTCTTTCGTTTCTACTAGTGCAAGATTACAATATTCAATACCGGTACATGAAACCGCATGACCAATAAATGATTTTGGGCTTGCAGATATCGCTTCAAACAACGGTTCACTAAGTAATCCTTTTACATTTTCCGGAGGAACGTTCGGAATAATGAAATTTTGTGAATTACATGTACGAATTTGTCCATTTCCATATTGCTTTGCGATTCTTGCAATCTCAAACATTTCTTCTGCATGTAAACGACCTACCGGTACATTAAAACCTACATATTTTAATCCCTTTTGTTTTTGGTCTTGAACACCATAAAAATAGCCTGCATTCCATCCTTTGAGTGCACTTTCCCCTTTACTTTGTAAAGGCCCTGTATACTCTATTAGTTTCTCTTTAAATTTCTCTGCTCCCCAGTCCGCAACAAGAAATTTCAACCGAGCTAAATGACGTTTTTCACGATATCCAAAATCACGGAATATAGTAGCAATCGCAATCGCCACCGCCTTCACTTCTTCTGGTAAAACGAATACATCTAATTCATCAGCTAAATACGGTCGAGCTGATAATCCTCCACCTACTTTTATATGAAAACCAACTTTTTTCTCACCATCTATTTCTTTCGTTGCAGGCGTAAATGCAACACAGTTAATTTCTGCGTTTGCTGAATTATAAATATTAGAACTAATAGACATTTTAAATTTACGTGGCAAGTTAGAAAACTCTTCATTATGTTGGAAGTAATCATATACTTCTTTTACAATATGCGTTGTATCGAATAGTTCATTTGCATCAATGCCAGCAAGCGGATTACCTGTAATATTCCGCGTTATATCACCACAAGCCCCCGCTGAAGATAACCCAACTCTTGCTAATCTTTTAAAAATATCTGGAATTTGCTGAATTTCTAACCAGTGAAACTGAATCGCCTGTCTCGTCGTAATATCTATTACATTACGTCCATAATCTTCAGCAATAGAAGCAAGTACTTCTGCCTGTGCATTTGTAATAATCCCTGACGGAATATTTACCCGCATCATAAAATAACCAGCTTCTTTCGGTCTTTGTAAATACAAGCCTGCCCATTTAAAGGCATCCCACTCTTCTTTCGGAATAGATTCGAAACCATTTTCCGCATAGTAAGGAATATCATTAAAAATTTCTAAGCCATCTTTTTCTAATTTATTTTTCTCGGTCTGATTTAATTTTTCATTGTTAGCCCATACTTTTTCATAACTCATTGTTTATCCCCCTATATAAAACTACGCTCTTGTAAGTACTTCACGATTTGTTCTGCACATTCTTCAATAGAATATTTGTGCGTTTCTACAATTAATTCCGCTTGCTCTGGCTCTTCATAAGGCGAATCAATACCTGTGAAATCCTTAATATCACCTTTTCTTGCCTTTTTATAAAGTCCTTTCGGATCACGTTTCTCACACTCTTCAATCGGACACTTCACAAAAATTTCAATAAATTCATCTGCCGCTAATAAATCTCTTACTTGTTTGCGGTCTACTCGAAATGGTGAAATAAATGCTGTAAGGACAACTGCTCCTTGGTCTACAAATAACTTTGCCACTTCGCCAATACGTCTTATATTTTCCATGCGATCACTTTCAGAAAATCCTAAGTCTTTATTTAAACCGTGGCGAATGTTATCCCCATCCAGCACATAATTTCCAATATTCTTTTCAAACAGTTTACGAGCGACCGCATTCGCTACTGTAGATTTACCCGAAGCTGATAAACCAGTAAACCAAATTACAAAACTATGATGTCCATTCTTCACTCTTCTCTCATCTTTTGAAACCGAAGCTGTATGCCAAGTAATATTCGTATCCATCTCGTTCTCTCCCTATTCTGTTACTACTTCTTTTTTCAAGCCTTTAATTAGCACTTCCACTACTTCTTTACGACTAAATGTACTTGGCGGAATCTCACCGTTTCTTAATAATTCTCTTACTTTCGTACCCGATAAAATAACATGATCTTCTTTTCCGTGCGGACATGTTTTCGTTGAAGCCATCGCTTCACATTTCGTGCAGTAAAAACTATGCTCAAAGAATAGTGGTGTAATTCCTAACTCTTCTATCGTAAAATTTGTGAAGATTTCTTGCGCTTCATACGTTCCGTAATAATCTCCTACTCCAGCATGATCACGCCCTACTATAAAGTGGGTACATCCAAAATTCTTTCTTACTAACGCATGAAATATCGCTTCCCTTGGTCCTGCGTAACGCATGGCAGCAGGAAATACACTTAAAAAGACACGATTTTTCGGATAATAGTTTTGAAGAAGTACTTCATAGCTTTCCATTCTTACATCAGCAGGAATATCATCCGATTTCGTTTCTCCAACGAGCGGATTTAAAAAGAGACCATCTACAATTTCAAGAGCAGATTTTTGAATATACTCATGGGCACGATGTACCGGATTTCTCGTTTGGAATCCAACTACTGTTTTCCAACCACGTTTTTTAAATTCTTCTCTCGTTTCAATTGGATCTAAATGATAAGAAGGAAACAGATTATTTTCAAAACGTTTCGTAAGAACAATAGCTCCTCCGATGTAAACGTTCGGTCTTTCGTATAATTTTTTCACTCCAGGATGAGCCTCATCCGTCGTTTTATACACTAGTAACGCTTCTTTTTCCTTATCAGGCACAAAAATATCTTCTATTTGAATAACACCATATACATTTCCACCGTTAACAAGTTTTACTTCCTCTCCAACTTTTAGCGTCTCTGCTACTTCTTCTGTTACTGGTAATGTAATTGGTATACTCCAAACGCTCCCATTAGCTAAACGAAGCGTTTCTACAACCGAATCATAATCTTTCTTTCCTAAAAAACCAGTAAGCGGGCTATATCCTCCTGTCGCTAATAGTTCTAAATCACTTAACGCAATGTTATCTAGCCCAATTTCTTTTTTAATTTGTGATACGTCGTATGTCTCGTCTATTCGATTTATTAATTCGTTTCTTGTACTCATTTTCTATACCCTCTCTTAGCTTTATTTTCAAATTCATCTTATTGGTAATGAAGACCACATTCAGTTTTCACTTTCCCAGCCCATCTACCATCTCTCAAATCGCCACCCTCTCCTACAGGCAACGTACATTTCTCACACCCAATACTTGGATAGCCAACATCATGCAACGGGTTATACGGCAAGCTATGTTTGTATACATATCGCCAAACTTCTTTCCACGTCCAATGAATGAGTGGACAAACTTTAATAGATTGAAAACGATGATCTTGATTTATAAACTTTGTATGCTTACGTGTTTCTGATTGTTCCCTTCTTAAGCCCGATATCCATGCTTTTTCCACGACTAATGATTTTTCTAAAGGTAAAATTTTTCTAATCTTACAACAAAGATTCGGATTGCTCTCCCACAGTTTTTCACCATGCAACTTCGCCTGTTCATCAAGTGTAAGTTCTGGCTGTTTTTCTATAATATTCAATGAAGGAAATCGTTCCCGCACTTTTTGAATTAATTCATACGTTTCTTGAAAATGAACATTTGTATCCAAAAATACAACTTTAGCAGATGGATTTACTTGGTTTATAATGTGCAGCAATACCATACCTTCCACCCCAAAGCTACATGCGTAGACAACCTCATCTTTATATTCTTTATAAGCCCAATTTAATACTGATAACGCACCTTTTGTTTCATCTTCTTCCGAAAACGAAACAACATTTTCTTCCCACGTTTCATACGTCAACATGTTTTTTCCCCCTGTAAAAGCAAAAAGACGGTTTTAACCTAATAAAAATAGGTTAAAACCGCCTCTAGTTTTTCTAGTCAGCGCTTTTCACTTTAAACGTACTTTCTCACTTTTCTCTAACTGAATTACTTTTCCATCTTGCACAACAATTGTAATTGAACCATATTTCATATCAGCAAGCATCGCTTCAATCTTCTCGGATACTTCATCAAAATGTTCCCGTACACTCACGCGAACAGCCCCCCCTTTTTATTCATAAAAAAAATCTTTCCCATTTCGAAAAGACTGTTCGGTAATATATTTTACCTTATCTTTCAAAATGGATCCCATTTTGCTGGATTTAGCACCTTGCTTTCTATAAGCAGGTTGCCGAGCTTCTTCGGGCCAGTTCCCTCCGCTTCTCTTGATAAGCTTTGTATTTGTATTTTATCACAATTCTGATTTTTTTCAATCCTAGTTTTCCGATATATTTTAATTATTTTATTTTATAAAAAAGGAATTGCCCATTCGAACAACTCCTTTTCTTATTTAGACAAGCTCTTTAATACGTATGCGATCGTTCCCAATAATATTTTCATATGTTTCGCGTTCCACAACTACTTGCGATGTTCCGCCTTTTGCAAAGACAACGGCTGGTCTTCGAATTCGATTGTAATTATTCGCCATCGAGTACCCGTATGCTCCTGTACAGGAAACTGCTAGTAAATCAGAAGCAGCAACTTTCGGTAAATGAATATCCCAAATCAACATGTCTCCACTCTCACAGCATTTCCCGGCAATCGAAACGAGTTCCTCATTCTCATCATTCGCTCGATTCGCTAACATCGCTTCATAACGCGCATTATATAAAGCAGGTCTTAAATTATCTGTCATTCCACCATCGACTGATACATATTTCCGAATACCAGGAATATCTTTCACAGATCCAACTGTATAAATTGTTGTCCCAGCATCACCTACAATGCTACGGCCTGGCTCAATCCATATTTCTGGCAATGGATATTCACATACAGTAAATTGTTCTCTCACTGCACTTGTTACAGCTCGCACATATGTCTCAAGAGTTAATGGTGTATCTGACTCTGTGTAACGTATTCCAAATCCCCCGCCTACATTTAACACTTTTACTACATAGTTTGTTTGCTCTCTCACTTCTTCTAAAAATTGGCGAAGAACTTCAATTGCTCGAACAAAACCAGCTGTTTCAAATATTTGCGACCCAATATGTGAATGGATCCCTAGCACATTATAATTGGATTTTTGTAAAGCCAATCCAATTGCCTGCATTGCTTGACCATTTGAAACACCAAATCCAAATTTCGAATCATCTTGACCTGTTGTAATATATTCATGTGTGTGCGCCTCTACTCCAGGCGTTACACGAATTAATATGTTCACAAATTTCCCATGTTGCATCGCTAAATCGTGTAAAACTTCTAATTCAAAGAAATTATCTACGACAAAACAACCGATATTCGCCTGAAGAGCCATCACTATTTCTTCTTCTGTTTTATTATTTCCATGAAAATGAATACGTGATGCCGGAAATCCTGCTTGGAGCGCAGTATATAATTCTCCCCCAGAAACAACGTCTAATGACATATTCTCTTCACGAGCTACTCGGCACATCTCCATGCACAAGAACGCCTTGCTTGCATATGCTACTTGATAAGAGAAACCACTTTCTTTAAAAGCACGATGAAATGCTCGGCATTTTCCTCGAATAGACTCTTCATCGTATACATAAAGTGGTGTTCCGTATTGCTTTGCTAGCTGCGTCGTATCGCACCCTCCAATTTCTAAGTGTCCTTGCCCATTAATTCGGCTTGTGCCGTGTAAATACATTTAAATTCCTCCCTTATTTCCTCTAAAACTCATAACCCCAATCTTCTATTCATTGCAGCACGCTTTTAGATAGACAAAAAACGCGCGGAACAATGTTCACACGCGTTTCTTATTAGGAAAAATATATATTGAAAAAATAAACGAGTTGTTATCTCCTCAAAATAAGAAACCGCATCAACATCTCCAAATAGCTCTCCATAAAATAAATCTTATGACAGTACTACATTTATTTAATGCAGTCCCAATATATGAATAAGATGGTTATTCTTATATTTCGGCAATAGTCCCTTTCAACCTATGATCACAGATTCCATTAAATCTCCCATAGCTTACTCTTTCCTATCGCGGCCTCTACCTTTGAGAGTAGATGAGGTAAGTCTATTTAATTTTCAAACATCTAATTGTTGCTATTAACAATACCAAAGGACCATTTTATTTGTCAAACAATTTTTTATATTGTTTTTTCACAGTTTAGTTTCGTATCATTTGGTAAGCGCTTTACTGAAATCTTTGTCACTTCCCATTCGCCTTCTTCGTTATTAAATGTAATCGTTACCTTCTCAAATGGTGGAGCAATTTTCCCAGCAACACGTTCATACTTTGTCACTTCAATACTTGCTTGAAATAAATATGTACCGCTATACACTTTTTTTAAACTAATAATTTTAGGACATTGATAAGGTTTCAAACTTCCATATTGTTTTTCAATTGCTTTATTTATTTTTGGAAATAAAACAGAATAAAGTGCATCTTCCATAAGAGGTGCATCATATTGGGCTACCGACACACTCGGTGAAGTAAAAAGTATAACACTACTGCATGCTATAAAATATAATAATTTTCGCATTATAACCTCCGTATTATCACGCGATTCTTTCTGCGTACGATAATTATCATACATAGAAATTCTGTTTTATTGTCTCCCATCACTCTTTTTCTACTCGATTATTATAAAAAAGCCCACAACCTTCTTTTATTTTCGTATAATGATACTCATAGTATAATAATCATAATAACAAAGGACTGTTCGTATATATAAAATGAGTCGTTAAGCAAACTGATTCACAAGAACTGTCATGCTTTTTAGGAGAGGAGTATATTATGCTACAACATCTGTTTCCAAAACTGCGATTTGCACTCGTTGCAGTCGTTTTACTATGGATTAAAACATATATTGTGTACAAGCTAGCATTTGATATTAAAATTGATAATTTCTTTGAAGAATTCATGCTTTTTATCAATCCACTAGCTGCGTTACTTTTATTTTTCGGCTTAGCTTTACTTGCATCTAAGCACCGAAACCGAATTACAATTGGAATCAGTTTTATACTGTCATTTATTTTATTTGGAAACGCAATGTTTTATGGGTTCTATAACGATTTCGTTACTTTCCCGGTTTTATTCCAAACAAACAATATGGCTGATTTAGGGACAAGTATAAAAGAACTCTTTACGTACAAAACATTACTTTTATTTGCAGATGCAATTATTTTAATGTTTATTTCACGTAAATTCCCATCATTTGGCGACAAAACACCACTTTCCCGCTCAGAGAAGCGAACTTTCTTTAGCGGTGTAACAGCTTTATTAGCACTACAAATTGTTGTATCAGTTATTTATAAACCACAAATGTTCTCGCGCTCATTTGACCGTCAAACTGTCGTGAAGAATTTAGGTTTATACACATACCATCTATTTGATATTACGCTTCAATCCAAGTCTTCAGCTGAGCGTGTATTTGCAAGTGGGGATGGGTTTTCTGAAATTAAAAACTATACAGACTCAAAAGACAAACAAGTTGATAAAAACTTATTTGGAGCTGCAAAAGGTAAAAATGTAATTTTAATTTCAATGGAATCTACACAAAACTTTGTTATTAATAAAAAAATAAATGGAAAAGAAATTACACCATTTTTAAATGAATTTATTAAGGATAGTTTCTATTTCGATAACTTCTATCATCAAACTGGACAAGGCAAAACTTCTGATGCTGAATTTATCGTTGAAAACTCACTTTATCCGCTAGATCGTGGTTCTGTATTCTTTACTCATGCAACAAATGAATACACAGCGACACCAGAACAATTAAAGAAATACGGATATTCTTCTGCCGTCTTCCATTCAAACGATAAAACGTTTTGGAATCGGGATGTAATGTATCCTGCGCTTGGATATGATCGTTATTTTAATTTAAATGATTACGCAGGAACGGAGCAAATGTCTGTCGGTTGGGGATTAAAAGATAAAGAGTTCTTTGAACAATCTATTCCAAAGTTAAAATCTTTACCGCAACCGTTCTATACAAAATTTATTACATTAACAAATCATTTTCCGTTTCTTCTAAATCCGGAAGATCAATATGTTGATGAATTCAACTCGGAAAGTGGTGTTGTAAACCGCTACTTCCCAACTGTTCGTTACACAGATGAAGCTCTTAAATTATTTATTCAACAATTAAAAGAAGAAGGATTATATGATAATTCCGTTATTGTCATTTATGGTGATCATTACGGTATTTCCGAAAACCATAACGCAGCTATGGCACAGTTCCTAGGAAAAGATACTATTACACCATTCGATTCTATGCAATTACAACGAGTCCCTCTTATTATTCATGTGCCTGGCCAAGAAGGAAAAGTTGTTTCTAAAGTATCCGGTCAAATTGATATTAAGCCAACGCTCCTTCATTTACTTGGTATTAAAACAAATAAATCCGTTGAATTTGGAACTGACTTATTTATTAAAGAGAAAGACCCGCTTATGGTAATGCGTGATGGTAGCTTTGTTTCTGAAGAGTATGTTTATACAAAAAATATGTGCTACAAAAGAAGTACGGGTGAAGAAGCTGACATGACGTTATGTCAGCCGTATATTGAAAAAGCAAAAACAGAATTAAAACTCTCCGATAAATTAATTTATGGAGATTTATTACGCTTCGATCCTAATAATCGATATAAAACCGGAACGATGACAACGAAATTTGAATAGTAAAGGAAGCAACTTCATACAAGTTGCTTCCTCTTTTTATTTTCACTTAATTTTGGAACCATCCTTCTATGAAATCTTTCACAAATTGGTAATTTCTTTCGTATGAGGAATAAATTTATGGTATGATAAAATAAGTAAACTTTCATACACTAATTAAGAATTTATTACAGAAAGCAAGGGATCAGATTTTGTATAGAGCAGCTATTCCAAACTTATTTACGCTCGGAAATTTATATAGCGGATTTTTATCAATCGGCTATGCATCTTTAGGATATTATAAATCAGCTGCTATTTTAGTACTTATCGGGATGATGTTAGATAGTCTTGATGGTCGTGTTGCTCGTTTATTACGTGTTGATTCACAAATGGGAAAAGAGCTCGACTCGCTTGCAGATGTCGTAACATTTGGTGCAGCACCAGCTGTTTTAATGTATTACACATCTTTCTCAAACTACGGAATCATCGGATTATACATAGCGGGATTATTCCCTCTTTTCGGAGCATATCGTTTAGCACGATTTAATGTAACACCATCTTCTACTTCAATGAAATATTTCACTGGAGTACCGATTACAGCAGCGGGAGGGCTTGTTGCTTTCTTAACATTATTTTCACATACCATTCCAAAAATCGTTCTTATTACCGTATTTGTAACGTTCGCATTTTTAATGGTGAGCCGCATTCGTATCCCAAGTTTAAAAGATGTACCAATTCCACGATATAGCATCATTATTACACTATTTTTAGTTGGAATCATTATTACAATGTATCAAACAGGATTTGGAAATTTTTCTGTTTTCTTATTCATTGCCATTCCACTATATATTTTGTACATGTTATCTCAATTCATTAGACAAAGACCGTCTAAAAAAGCCAATAAAGAAAAATAAGAAAACCTTCCGAGTCCGGAAGGTTTCTTTTTATTTTGTAACTAATACCTTTTGATTTACAGGTGTTACTGGCTCTTCGCCGTTTAATACAGCTAAAATATTTCTGACAGCCATTTCAGCCATCGCATCACGAGTTTCAAATGTTGCATTCCCTACGTGTGGAGCAAGTACTACATTCTTTAATTCTTTTAGCTCTTCTGTAATTTTCGGTTCAAATTCAAACACGTCAAGAGCTGCTCCTTCAATTTCATTCGTTTTTAATGCATGAGCAAGTGCTGCTTCATTCATAATTGGTCCACGTGAAGCATTTACAATATACGCTGTTTTCTTCATCATTTTAAACTGCTCTTCATCAATCATATGATGTAATTTCGGATTATAAGCACAGTTAATTGTAATAAAGTCTGCTGTTTGTAATAATTCTTCCAACGTCACATACGTTGCTCCCAGTTCACTTTCAGCTTCAAGCTTACGATTTGGCCCTGTATATAAAACATCCATTCCAAATGCTTTCGCACGTTTTGCAACAGCCTTCCCGATTTCTCCAAGACCTATAATTCCGATTGTCTTACCATGGACTTCTCGTCCTAAGAAAAATAACGGTGCCCATCCGTTAAATCCAGTCGTACGACATAACGTATCCCCTTCAGGAATTCTACGCGCCGCTGCTAAAAGAAGTGCAAATGTTAATTCTGCAGTCGCTTCCGTTGATACTTTCGGTGTATTCGTAACTGCAATTCCTTTTTCGCCCGCATACGTGTAATCAATATTGTCGTAACCAGCACCATAGTTTGCAACAATCTTTAAATGAGGCGCTGCATCAATAACTTCTTTTGGCACCTTTGTCGAAAGTAAACTTAACAATGCATCTTTATCTTTTACACGCTCTGTTAATTCATCTATAGAAATTAACTCCTCTTTATTGTACATTTCTACATTATGATCTTTTAATAGTTCTAATCCAATTTCCGGAATTTTTCCCGCTACTAATATTTTTGCCACTACTAACACCTCTTCTATAGAAAATAAGACATCTCTTATATTTCATTGTAAGAAATCCACATATAAAAACCAAGGAATTTGATTATAGTTTTGAAAATCGACACTTTTCCATGAAAAAAGAGGAGATGCAACTCTCCCCTCTTCTTACGCTTTTTCCTGCGATTCTTTTCCAAGCTTCACATCAATAGTTCCTTCTGCAACCGTATCGCTAATTTGCTCCTCAATAACCGATTGAGATGCAGCATTCGTTTCAGAAGTATAAGCTTGTTGCTGTGCACCTTGTACATTTTGTTTGTTTTGTTGTTTCGCCATTTCTTACCCTCCTTTTCATTCTTTCTTATTTTGAACAAAAAGGACAGTTTTCATCAAAAAATTGCGTTTCATTTTGAATTTGTTACTTCTTCTTCAAGCGACCTCATTACTCTTGCTCGCTTCGTAAATGTTGCAACCTGAGTAACACCGTGAGCTCGTAATGTTTGTATATTTTCTTGTACATAATTCCCTAAATCATTTGGGTAATGGGCATCCGAAGAAATCGTAATTGGAACACCATACTTAGCTAATACTTGTAAATATAGTGGACTTGGGCACATTTCACGAACAGGATAACGATAGTATAATCCTGCATTTATTTCTGTTGCCGTATTCGTTTCTACTAATGCACAGGCAATTTCCTCATAATAAGAAAGCTGTTCATTCTCATCCAATCGATAATTAAATACCTTTATATTATCAAGATGAGCGATAATATCAAATAACTCGGTACGAATCGCACTCTCAACTGTTTTAAAAAACATATCATATAATGCGCGTAGGTCATGCACCTCAAAATATTCTTTCGTATCTGGATTATCAAATCCCCAGCCATTTAGAAAATGAACGGAACCAATTACATAATCAAAGTCTCCTAGCGCTAATAATTCTTTTAACTCTCCTTCACAACCAATAAAATAATCCGCTTCAATTCCAAGTTTAAGTGTGACACCTCTTTTCCCCCATCGTTCTTTCGCCTCTTCAATTGCCTTTGTAAAATCATACAGTGAAACTACCCTTACTTGATCTAACCATTCTTTCTGTATACGACCGAGCTTAGAATCACTAATATCTACATATTTTTCATAATATCCTTTTGCTTCATGAAAACGATATAGATGATCAACAATTCCCACTTCTTTTATTCCTTTTCGCACAGCTTCTTCTAAATATAGATCTATCCATTCTGTTGTAAATGGCCCTTCCTTCACACGCTTTTGCAAACGCTCTTGTGTTTTCATAAGCCAATCAATAGAATGTCTTTCTTGAAGCGGTTCATAACATTCCAACGCTTCATTTATTTTAGCAAGCCATCCTATTGAATACGGTCCTTCTTCTAAGTGAAGATGATAATCTACTTTCATATACATTCCCCCTTATAATGTATCTATTTCCCTTCTATCCCCAACTCTCGAAAGCTTTCCATTTCGTTCTTTCACCTCTCGCATCACATCTTCCAATGCAATATTTTTTTCAGCTAATAAAACGAAACAGTGATAAAATACATCAACCATTTCTTTCACTACTTCTTCTTTATCATTATTTTTACATGCGATAATTACTTCAGCACACTCTTCACCAATCTTCTTTAAAATTTTATCTTCTCCTTTTGAAAATAAATAATTTGTATACGATTCAGGAAGTGGGCTTCCCTTTCGTTCTTCAATTGTTTTATACAGCAACTTAAAGGCATTTTCCATATGTATCCCCCTATATAATTTGATAGTAAAAACATGTCTTCTCTCCCGTATGACAAGCAGGTCCTACTTGTTTCACATTCACAACAATTGAATCTTGATCACAATCTAAATATAAAGATTGCACATATTGAACATTCCCTGATGTTTCCCCCTTATTCCATAACGACTGCCTCGAACGAGAATAAAACCATGTTCTTTTCGTCTCTAACGTTTTTTTATATGCTTCTTCATTCATATAAGCTAGCATTAAAACGTCTTTCGTACCTTCTTCGATGACAATTGCCGGTATTAATCCTTTTGAAAAATTAGGTTTCATAACCGCACCTCAATATTTGCATCTCTTAATTTTCGCTTTACACTCTGCACTGTCGCCTCACCATAATGAAAGATGGATGCCGCTAACGCTGCATCAACCGTTGTCTTTTGAAAAACTTCTATAATATGATCCGTATGACCACAGCCTCCTGATGCGATGACTGGAATAGAAACACTTTTTGAAATTTCTTCTATTAAACGAAGGTCATATCCGCTTTTCGTTCCATCTGCATCCATACTCGTTAACAAAATTTCACCTGCCCCAAGTTTAACAACACGCTTCGCCCATTCTATGGCATCCATTCCTGTGTCAACTCTTCCACCGTTGACATATACGTTCCATTTATCTTCTGCTACTTTTCTAGCATCAATTGCCACGACAATACATTGTGATCCAAAGTGTTCTGCCCCTTCTTCTATTAACTTCGGGTTTCGCACTGCCGCTGAGTTTAGTGAAACTTTGTCTGCCCCAACTCTTAGTAAATTGTACATATCTTTCACACTTGATATCCCCCCGCCAACCGTAAGAGGAATAAATACTTTTGCTGCTGTTTTTTCTACAACATCTATAATCGTTTTTCTTCCTTCATGAGTCGCCGTAATATCTAAAAATACGATTTCATCTGCCCCTGCCTCGTTATATGCTTCAGCTATTTCAACCGGATCACCGACATCTTGTAATCCTATAAAATTTACACCCTTTACGACTCGCCCTTCTTTCACATCTAGACATGGAATAATTCGTTTCGCTAACATAACTTCGTTACCTGTAATACTTCTTCTAAATCAATCGTTTTCTCGTAAAGCGCCTTTCCAATTATGACACCATATATATTCATATCATTTAACTTTTTCACATCTTGAATAGATGCCACTCCTCCAGAGGCGATGAGACGAATGCCCACACTTTTTTGAAGTATCGCTAATTGTTCAAAATTTGGACCTGCAAGCGTCCCGTCTTTCGAAATGTCTGTAAACACAATCGTTTGAACACCTAAACTTTCCATTTGTTTCGCTAAACTAACGTAAGAAATTTCAGATAGATCAAGCCAACCTCTCGTTGCTACGAAACCATTTTTCGCATCAATTCCAACAATGATTTTCTCTTTATATAGACGAACTGCTTCCTCTAAAAATGACTTATCATAAAGAGCTGCTGTTCCTAAAATCACTTTTTCTACACCTGCTGACAATAACTTCTCCACCGTTACAAGTGAACGAATTCCTCCTCCCACTTGCACAGGAATACGTACCGCCTTGCAGATTTTTTCAATGACGGGCAAATTTAAAGACTCGCCAGCAATTGCACCGTCTAAATCAACAATGTGTAGTATTTCCGCTCCAAGCTTTTCAAATATGATCGCCTGCGCTACTGGATCTTCATTCATCACCGTTTCTTTACTAAACTCTCCTTGATAAAGTCTAACGCATCGTCCTTCTTTTAAATCGATAGCTGGGAAGATTTCCATGCTTCTACCACCCCTTGAAAATTTTTTAATATTTGCATGCCAATTTCGCCACTTTTTTCTGGATGAAACTGTGCACCAAATACATTTCCTTTCGCGACAAACCCTGGTACTTGCATTCCATAATCACTTACTCCGCATACAATTTCATCTGGACAATCCGCGTAATATGAGTGAACATAATACACGAAAGAACCATCCACTAATCCATTCCAAAGCGGAAATTCTCTTTCCTTCCTTAATTCATTCCATCCCATATGAGGAATTTTATACGAAACTTTTAACTTACGAATTTCCCCTGGTAGTAAACCTAACCCGCTACAATCTTTTAGTTCCTCACTTCGTTCAAATAAAAGCTGCATGCCCAAACATATACCGAGGAGTGGTTTTCCTATATCACAAACCTCTTTTAGTACACACACTAAATCTCTTTCTTCTAATACGTCCATCGCTTTCGGAAATGCACCTACTCCCGGTAAAATCACGCCATCGCTTCTCAATATCTCTTTTTTATCACTCGTTACAATGTACTCTGCGCCAATATATTTTAATGCTTGCTCTACACTGCGAATATTCCCCATTCCATAATCTATAATGGCAATCAATTACAACATTCCTTTCGTTGAATTTACACCAGTAATGTTGGCATTTTTTTCGACCGCTTCTCTAAGCGCTCTACCAAAAGCTTTAAATAATGCTTCAATTTTGTGATGTGTATTACTTCCGTATAGAACGCGCGCATGTAATGTAATATTGGCAGCATGTGCAACTGCTCTAAAAAATTCTTCCGTCAATTCTGTATCAAAATCCCCGAGCTTCGGATTTGTTAATTCCCCTTGAAATACACAATATGAGCGTCCACTTATATCAATTGCGACAAATCCTAAAGATTCATCCATCGGTACATACGCAGAACCGTAACGATTAATTCCCTCTTTGTTTTGCAATGCTTCTTTCAAGCAATTTCCGAGTACAATTCCAACATCTTCAACGGTGTGATGTGCATCGACAAATACATCACCTTCTGCTTCAACCTGCAATCCAAACCTTCCATGTCTAGCAAATAAAGTAAGCATATGATCGAAAAAACCAACCCCTGTTTGAATAGATACATTTGTACTTTCATCAAGCTGCAAATTTAATTTAATTTTTGTTTCTGTCGTCTCACGTGCTTGACTGGACTGACGCATTATTTTTCCTCCTCAAACCTTATTTGGATTGCTCTCGCATGCGCATGTAACCCTTCTTTATTTGCAAGCTCTACAATATGATGCTGTACATTTTTTAATGCTTCCTCCGTATAAGAAATAAAACTTGATTTTTTCACGAAATCATCGACTGATAACGGAGAAAAAAATCTTGCCGTTCCGCTCGTTGGTAATACATGATTCGGTCCCGCTAAATAATCCCCGAGCGGTTCAGGTGAATATGGCCCAAGGAAAATAGAGCCTGCATGTTTCACATAATCTAGAGCATTCATTGGTTCTTTTATATGTAACTCTAAATGTTCTGGAGCAATTTCATTTGATAACTTTAGCGCCTCCTCTAAAGAAGGAACGATAAAGATGGCTCCATTTCTATTTATTGATTCACGTGCAATTTCACTTCTTGGTAACGTTTCTAACTGTCTTTCTACCTCTTTTTCTACTTCTTTAGCTAGTTCCATATTCGTTGTAATACAAATCGCCGTTGCTCTCTCATCATGCTCTGCTTGCGATAATAAATCCGCTGCGATATATTTTGCATTACCTGTTTCATCCGCGACAACTACAATTTCTGATGGACCAGCAATCATATCGATATTTACTATTCCGTATACTTCTCGTTTCGCTAGAGCGACGTACAAATTTCCCGGTCCAACTATTTTATCCACTTTCGGAATCGATTCCGTCCCGTATGCTAAAGCAGCAATTGCTTGTGCGCCACCTATCGTATAAATTTCATCTACTCCCGCAAGATCTGCAGCAGCTAATATATGTGGATCAATTCCTCCTTTCCTCGGCGGTGTTACCATTACAATCTTTTTCACACCTGCGAGTTTCGCCGGCAATACATTCATTAATACTGAAGAAGGATATGAGGCTGTCCCACCCGGTACATATACACCTACATTTTCTAACGGCCGAATGAGTTGCCCTCTAATTATCCCTTTACTTTCACAATCGAATATTGAGTGCTTCTTTTGCTTTTCGTGATACGAAACAACGTTTTTCTTCGCCTCTTTTAAAGCTTCTAAAAATGAATTCTCTACAAACATACTCGCTTGCTGTATTTCTTCTTCACTTACACGAAAATTTTTCATCTCTACACCATCAAACTTTTTTGTATAGAAAGATAAAGCCTCATCTTTCCCTTCCCTTACATGTCTAATGATTTCTCTTACACTTCTTTGAACAGTTTCTTCTATTATATTAGCGTTTTCTCTTAGCACTTTTATTTTAGATAATGCCTCCTTAAATTCTTCATAAATGATTTCCATTTTAAATCCTCCTATTTCCCTGATAAGATTTCTTGCTCCATCATATTTATAATACTGAATATTTCGTCTTTTTTAGTTTTTAAGGCTGCCTTATTTACAATCATCCGAGCCGATATAAAGTACATTTCCTCAAATACAATGAGTCCATTCTCTTGTAATGTTTTTCCTGTTTCAACAATATCTACAATCGCATCTGCCAATCCAAGAAGAGGAGCGATTTCTACAGAACCTTCTATCTTAATAATTTCTACATCCTCTCCCTTATCATGAAAATAAGTAGAAGTAATATGGGGGTATTTCGTAGCGATTCTTTTCTTCCGGTAACTCTTCGGATTATACGTAGGAATAGAAGCAACACAAAACTTACAAATCCCCACTCCTAAATCCAGCATTTCATAAATATCTTTCTCGTTTTCCATTAAAATATCTTTTCCAACGATGCCAATATCAGCTACCCCATGTTCTACATAAGTAGCAACATCAACCGCTTTTACTAAAATAAATGAAACATTTGTATTTTTACTTTGAAATACAAGCTTCCGACCTTTATTTTTGAGCTCGGAACAATCAATTCCAATCTGCTCAAAAAGTGGAATGACATGTTTTTCTAATCTTCCTTTCGTTAACGCAATTTGAATGTTACGCATGAAGCCTCTCCTTCTTTCTGGACTACCCATTTCTCATTCCATACATATTCCACTAAGTATTCATTCTTTGCCTCAACGACCGTTCCTATTTTATTTTTTCTTGCAAATTGAAAGGTATCGCTTAAATTAGAGAATAGAGATAACCAAGCATTTTTCCCATCCTTTCGAAGTAAATTTCGTAACCTTTCTGCTTCCGCTAATCTATTTAACTCATAATGAATCACAATATCAATTTGATTTCGTTCATATGGTTCTTGCTGCTCTTGCAGCGCCTTCACAATTTGATTTACTTGTACCGCGAGTCCAACAGCTGGCAGCATTTCTCCAAAATTCCCAATTAGCTCATCGTATCTTCCGCCACTAACGATTTCTTCTCCAATTTCATATATATATCCTTTGAAAATAACACCCGTATAGTAATCTAAGTGTTGAATCATGCCCAAATCAATTGATATGTAAGAACCATATCCTAACGTTTCAATTGTTTCATAAATTTCTTTTACTCTTGCAATTGCCATTTTCATTTCATTACTTGAAGCAAGCTTTTCTGCTTCCTCAATAACTTCTAAATTTCCAAATAGCCTTGGCAATTTCTCAAGTAATCTTACTGTCTCATCGCATCGATCTAATTTCTTTTCTCCGATAAAATTTGAGAGGGCTGCATAATTTTTACTTTCTATATACGTTCTAAGTACCCTTTCTTCTTCATCCTGGATGGAGAGTTTTTTTACAATACATTTATATAACTGTACTTGCCCAATCTCAATTGTAAAAGATTGCACCTTCAACTTTTGAAGTGCTTGAATGACACTTATTACACATTCAATTTCAGCTCTTACATTATCAATCCCGATAACTTCAATACCACTTTGTACGATTTCATTATATTTTCCAGAATGGGATTCATTCGCTCGAAATACATTCCCGCTATACGTCACTTTAAGTGGTGTATCCCATCTCTGTGTTCCAATAACTCTCGCTAAAGGAATTGTCATATCTGGACGTAAAACGATAATCCTTCCCTTTTCATCAAAAAATTTATACATCTTCTCTTCATCTATCGGTCTATTTTGAAATGCAAAAACATCATAAAATTCAATTGTAGGTGTTCTTATTTCCTCATAACCTCTCTCTAAAAAAGTAAGCCTTAATTTTTGTTCTACTTCTTCAATTAACGTACATTCTTCGAATAAATAATCTCTCGTTCCATTCGGGTTTGCTCGTTTCCATTTTGTCATCTAAATTTTCACACCTTTCCCCTTCTAATGTATGCCTATTTCATTCCCCTAAGCCGAAAATAAAAAGAGCCTTGTAGACAAAATACCTACAAGGCTCTTCAGTAGAGTGTAGGTACAACGGGAATAACCCTTGTACCTACACGTTTTCACGCTAGGTTCAAGGGTTTCATGTATGATGATGTAGTTGTGTAAGCATTGTAATAGATTGCACGATATTCATAATACTTACTCCCTTTCTCCTCTGATTTTCACATAGTATATAACAGTTAATTTTGAATGTAAATACATTTTTAATATTCCGTCATTTTTTAATGTAAAGCCACTTTTCTTTCATACTCTTTTATTTCTTGTTCATATTGCATTGTAATACTAATTTCATCTAAACCATTTAATAACTTCTCTTTCCACATTTTCTCGATCGTAAAATGGAATCTATGCGTATTCGTTGTCATTATTTCATTTTCTAAATCAACTGTAATTTGTTCCCTCGCATCTGTTTTAGCAAGTTGTTCACGCATATCTTTATCCATTACAATCGGTAACATGCCATTCTTCATACAATTCATATAAAAGATATCGGCAAATCCTCCAGCGATAATAACGCGGAAACCATAATCAGCAAGTGCCCATGGAGCATGTTCTCTTGACGAGCCACATCCAAAATTATCACCTGTGATTAATATGCTGGCTCCTTTTCTTTCTTGTGCATTAAGCGGGAAATTAGGGTTTTCTTGGCGATTATTATCATATCGCCACTCATCAAATAAAAACTTCCCAAACCCAGTTCTTTCAATTCTCTTTAAATATTGCTTCGGAATAATTTGATCTGTATCAATGTTATCATTCATCAGTACTGCGGCAGTACCTTTATGAATACGAAATGGCTCCATCATAACTCTCCTTTCTAATATCAACAAAATGACCATATAACGCAGCCGCTGCCGCCATTGCCGGGCTAACTAAATGCGTTCGTGCTCCCTTTCCTTGTCTTCCTTCAAAATTGCGATTGGACGTAGAGGCACAATGATCTCCTTCAGGCACTTGATCTGGATTCATACCTAGACACATTGAGCATCCGGGCTCTCTCCATTCAAATCCAGCTTCTTCAAATATGCGATGTAATCCTTTATGCATCGCTGCTTCTCTTACCCTTTGAGATCCAGGTACAACAAGTGCTCGCACACCTTCTTTTACTTTTTTACCTTTCACGACAGATGCAGCAATTTCTAAGTCAGAAAGCCTGGAATTTGTACAAGATCCAATGAAAACATGTTGAACTGGAATGTCATACGTACTTTGTCCGGGACTCAATCCCATATAAGAAAACGCTCTTTCGTCATTTGCATCATGCTTTTCTGGCAATTTCTCATCAATCCGAACACTCATACTAGGATTTGTTCCCCACGTAACGTACGGCGCTAAATCTGTAACATCTACTAGAATATGTAAATCATAAATTGCATCTAAATCTGTATAAAGTTCTGACCATTTTTCCTTAATAGATTCATAGTCTTTCGGCGCATATTTACGCCCTTTTACGTAAGCAACCGTTTTTTCATCTGGTGCAATAATGCCAGCCTTTGCTCCCCCTTCAATTGCCATATTGCAAAGCGTCATCCTCTCTTCCATATCCATAGCATGAATGGCCTCTCCGTAAAATTCCATTACGTAACCTGTTCCAACTGCTACTCCGTACTTTGAAAGAAGGTGTAAAATAATATCTTTCGCATAGACACCTTGCGGTAACTTTCCTTTTAACTCAATGCCCATCGCTTTCGGCTTTCGTTGCCATAACGTTTGCGTTGCCAATACATGTTCCACTTCACTCGTACCAATACCAAACGCTAGTGCGCCAAAAGCACCGTGTGTTGCTGTATGACTATCACCACAAACAATCGTTTTTCCTGGCTGTGTGAGTCCAAGTTCTGGTCCTATTACATGAACGATCCCTTGCTCTTCATCTCCGATATCCGCTAATGGCACCTGAAATTGTTTACAGTTTTGCCGAAGTGTATCTAGTTGCTGCTTCGCAATGCGGTCGGTAATATTCCAAACATCTTTCGTTGGAATATTATGATCCATCGTTGCAAATGTTAAATCTGGTCTGCGGACTGTTCGATTTGTAAGCCGCAAGCCTTCAAAGGCTTGCGGTGACGTTACTTCATGAACAAGATGTAGATCGATATATAATAAATCCAATCCATTTTCATTAGTCGCAACTACATGTCTTTCCCAAAGCTTATCTAGTAACCTTTTTCCCATTATCTTCCTCTCCCTACTAACGCTTGCTCTTCCATTTCTTGAATAACTGCCTTTGTAAATGAAGTTGTCGTTTCAGTCCCCCCGATATCTGCTGTACATTTCCCTGATTTAAGGACTGCAGAAACTGCTTCTTCAATTGCATCTCCTTCTCTCGTTAATCCGAACGATTGCCCAAGCATCATTGCAACAGAACGCATCATCGCAATTGGATTCGCCTTATTTTTCCCCGCAATATCCGGTGCTGATCCGTGAATAGGCTCATATAATGAAGGTCCCTTTTCAGCGTGACTTGCTGATGGAAGCATTCCTAATGATCCAGCTAATACTGAAGCCTCATCACTTAAAATATCACCAAATAAATTTTCCGTTACAATAACGTCAAATCTTCCTGGATTCCGAATTAATTCCATAGCTGCTGCATCTACTAAAATGTGTTCTACTTCCACATTTGGGTAGCGAAGTGCTACTTCTTCTGTCACAGTTCTCCATAATTTACTAGACTCTAAAACATTCGCTTTATCAATAGATGTTACTTTTTTCTTCCGCTTATTTGCTAATTGAAAAGCATACGAAACGATACGTTCAATTTCATGGCGATGATACGTAAGTGTATCTGTCGCCACTTCTTCCGTTCGCTCTTTCGGATAAGAAAAATAAATTCCGCCTGTTAATTCACGAACGACAACGAAATCAATTTCATCAGCGTTTTTTAATGGTGATAAATGTGCAGTTGCACTTTCTACCGTTACAGGGCGAACATTCGCAAATACACCGAGTCCTTTTCTTAATGCTAATAATCCTTTCTCAGGCCTTTCTTTCGCACTATCCCACCTTGGTCCACCTACTGCTCCAAGTAAAACCGCATCACTCGCTAAACAGGCGGCAAGTGTTCGCTGTGGTAATGGTTGCCCAGTTAAATCGATAGCAATACCACCAAAGTACTCATCTTGCAAATGAAAATGATGTCCATATAGCCTTTCTACCATATGCAATACTTCCTTCGCACTCTCCATTACTTCTGGACCGACACCATCACCAGCTAAACAAACGATACGTTTTTCCATTTTTAACACTCCTTTTAACCGAATTTTCAGAACTTTAATTTGATAGGTGAGGAAAGCTTCTCTCACCTATCAATTATTTATTTCACAAGCGCTATAAGAGATTTTAATTTCCCTGCTGCATGGACATAAGCTCTCGCCGACGCTTCCAATACGTCTTGCGCAACTCCGAAACCTGATATTTGGTGACTACCTTCTTTTAATTCAACATGAACGTGAGCAAGTGCATCTTGACCTTGTGTAATAGATTGTATGCGATAATCTGCCAATTCACATTCTAATCCTAAAATTCTTTGAATCGCATTGTATATCGCTTCAATACTACCAGAACCAGTGGCTGCATCTTCATATATATTTCCTTCCTCATCCTTCAGCACAACTGTTGCGCATTGTGTACTATTTGATACGAAATGCACTTGTAATTGCGTAATGTTATATTGCTGAGCTGCAAATGCTGCTTCACCAAGCATAAGTGCGCGTAAATCTTCTTCAGTAATTTCCTTTTTACGATCAGCCAATTTTTTAAATGCTTCGAATGCCGCATCTCGCTCTTCATTTGTAAATTCATAACCAAGCTCTTTCATTTTTTCCGTAAACGCATGACGGCCAGAGTGTTTCCCAAGTACAAAGAGATTTTGAGATTCTCCTATAAGCGCTGGTTCGATAATTTCATAAGTTGTTACTTCTTTTAAAACCCCGTCTTGGTGGATGCCCGATTCATGAGCAAATGCATTCGCTCCAACGATTGCTTTATTTTTCGGTACAACCATACCCGTTAACCTGCTTACTAATGTACTCGTCGCCTTAATTTCTTTTAAAGTCATCGAAGGCTCTGCTTTATAAAAATCTTTTCTAATATGAAGAGCTACTGCAACTTCTTCTAACGCTGCATTCCCTGCTCTTTCTCCAATGCCATTAATCGTTCCTTCTACTTGCAATGCTCCCCCTTCAACCGCAGCTAACGAATTTGCTACTGCCATACCAAGATCATCGTGACAATGACAAGAAAAAATCGCTTTTTCATATGATGGAACGGATTCTTGTAAGTATTTAAAAAGAGAATAATACTCTTCCGGATTTGTATATCCAACTGTATCCGGAATATTAATTACATTCGCTCCTGCTCGAATCGCAATTTCTACTGCTTCAGCTAAAAATGCTCTCGATGTTCTTGTCGCATCTTCTGCAGAAAATTGTACTGTCGGAAATAATGATTTTCCGAGCGTAACCGAGCGATGAATACTATTTAACACATCTTCTTTTGACATACAAAGTTTATATTTCATATGAATATCACTCGTAGCTAGAAATACGTGTAGACGAGGAGATACAGCGCCTCTCACAGCTTCATATGCTCTTCGAATGTCACTTTCTTTCGCTCTAGCTAAACTCATAACCGTAGCGTTTTGAATTGTATTCGCGATGCGTTTTACCGATTGGAAGTCACCTTCGGAAGCTGCCGCGAATCCAGCTTCCATTACATGAATACCAAGCCTCTCTAATTGCCTAGCAATTTGTAACTTCTCTTGTTCATTTAAATTTACTCCTGGTGATTGTTCGCCATCACGAAGCGTTGTATCCATGAACAAAATCTGCTTCATATTATTTAATCCCTACCTTTACTCGCGGCTGTACGAAAGGCATCATTTCACGTAATTTACGTCCTACTACTTCGATTTCATGTTCATTCTCTTTCTCATTTGTCGCGTGGAAATTTGGTCTTCCTGCTTTATGCTCTGCAATCCAGCCTCTTGCAAATGTACCATCTTGGATTTCTGCTAATACTGCCCCCATCGCTTTCTTCGTATCTTCAGTAACAACGCGTGGTCCTGATACGAAGTCTCCCCACTGCGCTGTATCTGAAACTGAATATCTCATATTTTCAAGTCCACCTTCATACATAAGGTCAACGATTAGCTTCAGTTCATGTAAACATTCAAAATATGCAAGTTCAGGCTGGTATCCCGCATCAACTAACGTTTCAAATCCTGCTTTTACAAGTGCAGTCACTCCGCCGCAGAGTACAGCTTGCTCTCCAAATAAATCTGTTTCTGTTTCTTCTTTAAACGTCGTTTCTAATACACCAGCTCTCGTTGCTCCAATTCCGTCAGCATAAGAAAGTGCTTTTTCAGTCGCAACTCCTGTTGCATCTTGATATACTGCAAATAATGCAGGAACAGCCCCTCCCTCGGCGAACGTACGGCGTACGAGATGCCCCGGTCCTTTTGGCGCTACTAGAAATACATCTACATTCGCTGGTGGTTTTACTTGATCAAAGTGAACATTAAATCCATGTGCGAACACGAGAGAGTTTCCAGCCTGTAAATTTGGTGCAATTTCAGCTTCATATACTTCTGGTTGTAATTCATCAGGTAATAGAATCATTACTACATCAGCTTTTTCCGCTGCTTCTGCTACTGTATATACAGAAAACCCATCTTCATTCGCTTTATCCCAAGACTTACCTTTTCTTAAACCTACTACTACATCAAATCCGTTATCACGTAAATTTTGCGCATGCGCATGACCTTGCGAGCCATATCCGATGATTGCTACTTTCTTTTCCTTTAATACATTTACTGTTACATCTTTCTCATAATAAACTTTTGCCATTTTCATTTCCCCCTATATTTAAATGATTATTGAATTAACATAACTTGCTTATCTTGTTTTTTCATACTACGTGTAAATGCTGTTACACCTGTTCTAGCAATTTCTTTTAAACCGTATGGACGAAGTAATTCAATTAACGCTTCTACTTTATCTTGCGTACCTGTTACTTGCACAACTATGGAATCCTTCCCAACATCTATTACAGCGGCTCGAAATGGTTCAATTAAACTATATAATTCTGCCCTCGCTACAGAAGTTGCTACTTTAATAAGAGCAAGCTCTCTAGCAATCATTGCTTCTTCTGTAATATCTGATACTTTCAGAACATCGATTTGCTTATGAAGTTGTTTAATTAACTGCTCAACTTGCTGTTCACTTTCAACGTGTACAACAATCGTCATTCGCGATATATCTGATGATTCTGTATGACCTACTGAAATACTTTCAATATTAAAATGTCTTCGTGTCATAACCCCTGTAATTCGGTTTAACACACCACTTTGATTTCGAACTGTCGCTGTAACAATTCTCTTCACCCTTTTTCCACTCCCTCCATTTGGTGAACACCTTTTCCTGGTGCAACCATCGGCATAACCTTCTCTGATTGAAGTACACGACAATCGATTACGACTGGCTCTTGTAATTCGATCGCATGCTGGATTTGCTTCTTTGCAAGAAGTGGATCGTCAATACGAACACCTTTTATACCATACGCATTCGCAAGAGCGACGAAATCTGGTTGGCATGGCAATAAAGAATGTGAATATCTTTGATTGTAAAATTCATCTTGCCATTGTCTTACCATTCCTAAAGCTTCATTATTTAAAATAAATACTTTAACGGGTAAAGCGTGTTCTTTTAATACACTTAATTCTTGCAGAGTCATTTGAAACCCAGCATCACCAACAATTGCAATAACTAGTTCATCTCGCTTTGCAATTTGCGCACCGATTGCTGCTGGAAATCCGAACCCCATCGTTCCTAATCCGCCAGAAGTTACCCATTTATCTGGATTTTTCAACGGATAGTATTGTGCTGCCCACATTTGATGTTGCCCAACGTCTGTTGTTACAATCGCTTCTCCTTTCGTGATTTCATATAGCATATCAATCGCGTATTGAGGTTTAATACTTTCAGAATTTCGTTTATAAGAGAATGGATACTTTTCTTTTCTACTCTTTAATAAAGAGAGCCATTCATGATGATTTTCTTTCTTTCCTTCTGATTGAAGCAATACTTCTAACGCCCGCTTAGCACTTGCAACAATAGGAATCTCTGTTGGCACATTTTTCCCAATTTCTGCTGGATCAATATCGATATGTGCAACAGTCGCCCCTTTAGCAAAAAAAGCTAAATTCCCAGTAAGACGATCGTCAAATCTCGCACCTATATTAATGAGTAAGTCGCATTCATATAACGCCATATTGGCTGTGTAAGAACCGTGCATTCCCCCCATCCCTAGAAATAGCCCATCATCTGGCGGAAAACCACCAAGTCCAAGTAACGTATGCACAACAGGGATTTCATATTTACGGGCAAAACTTGTCAATTCTTTCGAAGCTTTCGCATGCAGTATACCTGCTCCAGCTAAAATTAACGGTTTTTTTGCGGTTTCAATTGCTTGTAGTAATTTGTTTATTTGAAGTAGATTCGGTTCATAATTAGGGTTATATCCTGGTAAATCCATTTGTACATTGCTACATCGCTCACCTTTCTCGACTACCATATCTTTCGGAAGGTCAATAACGACTGGTCCTGGTCTTCCTGTTTTAGCAATATGAAATGCTTCTTTAATAATTCGAGGTAAATCTGAGGCCTTTCGCACTTGATAGTTATGTTTTGTCACTGGCATCGTAAGTCCCATAATATCCGCCTCTTGAAAAGCATCGCTCCCAATTAACGTTGTTGCTACTTGGCCTGTAAATACAACAAGTGGCAATGAATCAATCATCGCATCCGCTAGACCCGTAATTACATTTGTAGCACCTGGGCCACTCGTTGCAATTACAACCCCTGGGTTCCCTGTAATTCTGGCATACCCTTCAGCAGCGTGAATTGCCCCTTGCTCATGCCTTGTTAAAATATGCGGAATTTCACAATCATACAGTGCATCATAGAGAGGTAAAACGGCACCACCCGGATAACCGAAAATCACTTTTACGCCTTCCTTTTCTAGCGCTTCTAACAATAGCTGTGCACCAGTTTCCAGTTTCTCTTCCGTTTTTGAAGACATTGTTCTTATAAGCCCCCTTTTTCAACCTTTTATACAATAAAAAAATCCTACGTCCACACTCCAGCTATGTGCTGAAGGGACGAAAGATTTCGCGGTACCACCCTTCTTTGCAAGAATACTCTTGCCTCAGTGATCCATAAATGGATCTAGCTAATAACGGAGCTACCGTCTAAGCCTAGACAAATGCTTTAGCTTAGCACTCAAGGGCGATGTTCGTCGACGTGAACCATCGGTTTTCAGCAACCACCGACTCTCTGTGAGGCTTCACAATCAACTACTCCTCCCTATCAACGCTTTCTTATGTTAAAAAAGTTGTTATCCAACTTTATTTTCTTCGTAAATTTTCTCTCCATCTTCTACAACTAACTTACGAAACTCTTCTAATAAACGGTTCGTATGTGGACCTGTTTGCCCTAAGCCAATCGTTCTACCATCTACTGTCGTAACAGCAATAACTTCAGCAGCTGTTCCTGTTAAAAACACTTCATCAGCTACATATACATCATGTCTTGTAAATAACTCTTCTCTTACGTCATATCCAAGTTTTTCGCCGATTTCTAAAATGGCGTTTCGTGTAATACCTTCTAACGCTCCAGCAGAACTTGGTGGTGTAATTAATTTATTTCCTTTAACAATAAACACGTTATCTCCTGATCCTTCAGCTACATATCCTTGATCATTTAACATAAGTGCTTCTTGTACTCCAGCTAATTTCGCTTCAATACGAACTAAAATATTGTTTAAGTAATTTAAAGATTTTACTTGAGGGGATAAAACATCGGGACGATTTCGGCGCGTTGCAACTGTTACAACTGGAATCCCTTTCTCATAATATTCTTGTGGGAATAAAGATAATTGTTCTGCAATTACTACTACATTCGGCTTCTTACATGAATCGGGATCCAATCCAAGATTTCCTGCTCCTCTTGATACAACCAGGCGAATGTATCCATTAGATAATTTATTTTGTCGAATCGTCTCAACAACAATATTTGTTACTTCATCTAATGAATATGGAATTTCTAAAAGGATTGATTTTGCTGATTCATACAACCGGACAAGGTGCTCTCTCAAACGGAAAACATTACCGCTATAAACTCTAATTCCTTCAAACACTCCATCGCCATATAAATAGCCATGATCATATACTGAAACTTTTGCCTCATCTTTTGGAACAAATTCTCCATTTAAGAAAATCCATTGCTCATTCACTAGAAGCGCCTCCTATGTTCTATGAATTTTTTATTGTTTCCTAGTTTACTCTCCTTTCTAAATAAATCAAGTGAATTTTTAGAAAATTTATAATTTTTAATCGTACGTACTTCTTTACTTATATTGATTTAACAACATTGTTAACGTTTACAAAAAGTCAAAAAATTTTTTTCGCCAATTTCCACTAAAAAAATATTTGTTTAAAAGAAGGATTTTCATCAATTGATGCGAATCTATTGTATTCAATAAACGGACGTCCGATTTTATAAATCCGGGAATATATAACGACTTTTGCTGAAAAAGGGGGAAAATAACAAAAATAGCGCTGTCTAAAAATAACATTCATATTTTTCATTTCGTAATCATAATCCTATTTTTAAAAAACAATTTGTCAAAATGAAGGAGGAAATAAATATGGCGTGTGTACAAATTAAAGGAACGAGACAAGAGGTAGTAGAAATGCTGCAATTATTTGATCTAATGGATACGAAAGGTTTTTGTAAATTCGATAATTACGTAGAGGTAGAACCAAATACGCAAGAACATAATCATTTTATTGCTTCAATCGACATCCATTCAAATACTTCTTCTGCCCAAGATACATTAAACGATCAATTCGTTAGTCAAATGCTTACTGGCGTATATAACGACTAAACAAAGATTTACTTCCTACCGTCTTTTCATAAATGCAGTGAACTTGAGCATACTAGCAATTAGATGGTAGGAGGTGAGAATTATGGCTAGAATTGGCGTTGAAAACTCATTAACAGACGTTCAACAAGCTCTTCAGCAACAAGGTCATGAAGTTGTTACACTTAACTCAGAACAGGATGCACAAGGGTGTGATTGTTGCGTTGTAACTGGGCAAGATTCTAATGTGATGGGCATTGCAGATACATCAATTAAAGGATCAGTCATTACAGCTCACGGTTTAACAACGGATGAAATTTGTCAACAAGTTGAAAGTCGCACTTGAAAAATGAAAGAGGACTCCTTTTAAAAGGAGTCCTCTTTTTTATATTCACCTAACGGGAAAGTAACATATACTGGATGAAAGCCCTACCTCTCTCTCATCATTACGGTTCCACTGACCGCTCCTTGATTCACTAGTATACATATATAGCTTACAAATACAATTTATAGGGTTTGTTCACAAAAGTTGTTGATAAAATTACCCGATCTTTCGCAAACTTTTCGTATTGCATTCATAAGAGATATTTACTTTACACTAGCTGTAACCGAGACACGAATTAAAATTCTAACACCAATACAATAACTTGTCAATATTTTTTCACAAATTAAAAACAGACATTAACGGTTTGTCTGTTTTAGAATGGAGCTTTTTCTTTTATTACATATACAACAAAGCCGCTTACTAACATAAATAAGCCAACTACTAAGTTTTTGATATTAATCATAAATTCCTCTCCCTTATTCCACACATCATATATATTTACATTTCAATTATTCCGATCATCCTAAAGCGCACTTTTTCTAATATATCATAATTCCTAAAAAATGCAAGTTCACTTTTGACGACCATTCACAAATTTATCTACAGTGCTTGGTACAGTATTTAAAGCCTTTTCAATTAAATGTGTACTGCTGTTGAGATGTAATACTTGCACTCCATTAGAACCAACTACTAAAAAAGCTACTGGACTAATGGAAACCCCAGCCCCGCTTCCTCCTCCAAATGGATGCCCTTGTTTGTTCTCTTTATGCTGATTTTGCCCACCGTTATGTTTTTCAGTAATGAAATCCCCTTTAAAATCACTTCCACCAGCTCCAAAACCAAAAGCCACTTGAGATACTGTTAATACTACATTTCCGTCAGCTGTTGAAACCGGGCTCCCAACAATTGTATTTACATCTACCATTTCTTTTAAATTTGTCATTGCCGTTTTCATTAAATTTTCAATTGGATGTTCCATTATGTATTGCACCCTTTCCTCATTATTCCTTTTTATATTTTCCAAAATAGAGGAAGTCATACTAACTTTTCCTATTTCAAGAAAACATTTTCCTCCTTTTAAAAGATACTACTCCCTGTACATGCTCCGGTATAGTGAAAATTTAATCAGTGGGATGTGTACGTAGCTCGACTCTCACAAATAGCGGGATAAAAAAGAAAAAGAGATACATACTACTATTGAACCTTGTTATGAAAGGAGTCATGACTTTGACTGAGAAATTTGATGATTATAAAAGAAAAGATAGAATAGATAGTGATTATAGTGACTATAAAGAAGAGTACGCCGCTGAGGTTGCACCACAACGCATTGATTATGATTACAATGATAAAGACGATAAAGATGTTGTAAAATCGTCCGCTGCTGGATCAACTGCTGGTTTTATTGCTCTTGCGCTATCTATCTTATCGCTATTTACATTTCCAACACTATTTGGTCTTGTTTCTGTTTTACTCGGTATTTACGCTTATAATCGCGGAGCTACTGTAACTGGCGGTATCGCTGCAGTTGTCGGTGGAATTGCTGCACTTATCGCAATTTTATTCCGAGTAGCACTTATTGGTCTATTGTTCTCCCTGTTCTAAAAAAGAAAAAGGTATCTCGCTTAACGCGGGATACCTTATCCTGTAAACACATCTTCCGATGGATATTTTATTTTTTGTTTTGCTGGTCGCGCTAAAGAGAACACAAGTGTTAATGGTCCAATTAATCCGCAGAACATAACAAACATAATAATACATTTTCCGAATGCCGATAGCTTTGCAGTAATTCCCATCGTTAATCCGACTGTGCCAAACGCTGATATTGTCTCAAATAATAATTGAATAAAGCTGAAGTTTTCTGTAAGCATTAATATGAATACCGCTGCTAAAATAAGTATTTGACTGGCAACAGCAATCGCTAAGGCCCTCGTTACTGTCGACATTTTAATTGTACGCTGAAATAAAACAATTTCCTCCTTTTTTCTAAAGAAAGAAAGGACAGATGTAATTAAGATAACAAACGTCGTTAATTTAATTCCTCCACCTGTCGATACACTTCCTGCACCAATAAACATTAAAATCATCGTAAATAATATAGATGATTCTTCCATACCTCCATAGTCAACCGTATTAAATCCAGCTGTCCGCGGAGTAATACCTTGAAAGAAGGAAGCCCATAGTTTTTCATTTAAAGATAAATTCCCTAACGTCTTCACATTATTATATTCCAATACAAAAATCACAATCATTGCTATAATATTTAGCACTACTGTTCCAATAATCATTATTTTTGAGTGAAGTGATAATTTTCGAAAACTGCGGCTATACCATATATCAATTAATACGGTAAAACCGAGTCCCCCAATTACAATTAAAGAGCAAATCCCAATATTAATAATGGGATCCCCTACATATCTTGTTAAATTATCTGGCCATAAAGCAAATCCTGCATTATTATAAGATGCAATTACATGAAAAATACTATAGTATAAACCTTTTCCAAAACCAAACTCTGGAATAAAGCGAAACGATAAAAAGATGACCCCAATAAGTTCAATACAAATCGAAAATATAAAGACACGCTTTACTAATTTTACAAGACCACCTATATTTGTTTGATTAAATGCTTCTCCAATTAATAAACGATGGCGTAATCCGATTTTTTTACCTAGTACCCAAACAATTAAAATGGCAATTGTCATAAGGCCTAGACCACCTGTTTGAATTAAAAACATAATAACAATTTCGCCAAACATCGTAAATGTACTTGCTGTATCCACTACTCCCAAACCAGTTACGGTCGCTGCTGACGTTGCTGTAAAGAAAGCATCTACCCAACTAATATGTACTTTCGTTGCGAATGGTAATTTTAATAACAAACCGCCAACCACAATTAAGCAGAAAAAGCCTAATGCTAATATTTGTGGTGGGTTTAATCGTATAAGACGATTATACAGCCCTTGTTTTTTTGTTACGTCCATATCACTAACTCCCTTATTAAAGTGAAGCTTTCCCCTCATACAATAAAAAGCTTTTTAAAAGCCCTTAAATAATTGGGACAAACCTTATATTCTCATAATATAGTTGAGCATAATCCTTTTTTTCATAGATTACAACTTTTATTTATATTCAGATTCCTTTTCGTTTTATGCCGGAAAACTCTATATCCTAACTCAATATTGCTAGCAATAACAATTTCATATGTACTATTTTTCAAATCCCCATATCTTTCACTCTATGTTCACATAGAGGTCACATCCACCTTTTATAGTATATGTATCGAAGCTGTTCCTCCCTAATTTATAAGACATTCCCCAGTGTCTTTGAATAGCTTCCATCCCTAATTAAATTGACATAAATTGTCCCCTTCCTTGACCATCTTATATATGATGGTCTTATTTTTTTGTCTTTCTATCTTTTATTTAAAACTCCCTCTCTCTTTCACTCTATGTTCACACAGAGGTCACATCTACCTTTTATAGTATATGTATCGAAGTTGTTCCTCCCTAATTTATAAGACATTCCCCAGTGTCTTTGAACAGCTTCCATCCCTAATTAAATTGACATAAATTGTCCCCTTCCTTGACCATCTTATATATGATGGTCTTATTTTTTGTCTTTCTATCTTTTATTTAAAACTCCCCCTCTCTTTCACCCTATGTTCACATGAGAGTCACACCTACCTTTTATAGTATATGTATCGAAGTTGTTCCTCCCTAATTTATAAGACATTCCCCAGTGTCTTAAAGCAACTTCCATCCCTAATTAAATTGACATAAATTGTCCCCTTCCCTAGACCATCCTATGTGATGGTCTATTATATTTTCCAAACACAAAATCAGTCTATCTACACTTAAACAAAAACGAAAAATTCAGAAAATATTGTCAAATCAGGTATTTTTTCGGTATAATTACTTTAGAAAGAAATTTCGCAAAAACAAAAGGGGGGATTTTATTGAAACAAACAAAAGCAATCTTAATCGCATTATTTCTAGGTCTAGTTGTTGGACTCACTCTAAATTTAGCTGCTCCATCTATCTTTGAGCCACTAAATCAATTTGTGTTCAACCCAATTGGTCAATTGTTTATTCGACTTATTAAAATGCTAGTTGTTCCTGTTGTGTTCATTTCTATCGTACTTGGTGCTGCCGGCCTTGGAGATCCGAAACAACTTGGAAGAATCGGTTTAAAATCAATTTCATTCTTTCTCGTAACAACTGCGGTTGCCATCTCTATAGCGGTTACATTTGCACTTATTATAAAACCAGGAGCTGGCGGTAATTTTAAAACAGAAGGTCTTAAGTATGAAGGTGCAAAAACTGAAACATCTTTCGTCGACACATTGCTAAATATCGTACCAGATAACCCAGCAAAAGCGATGGCTGACGGAAACATGTTACAACTCATTGCCTTTGCCGTATTGATTGGACTCGGTATAGCTATTTTAGGAAAACGAGTTCAAGGTATCCATTCATTACTTGAACAGGGCAACGAATTAATGATGTATCTTGTTAATCTCGTTATGAAATTAGCCCCAATTGGAACATTCGGTTTGCTCGCTTCATCCGTTGGTAAAATGGGGCTTGCAGGCGTCGCTGCGATGTTCAAGTATATGATTGTCGTTATGTTAGTACTCATTATTCACGGGGTCTTTGTATATGGCGGCTTATTAAAGGTATTAGCAAAAGAAAGTATTGTTCGTTTCTTTAAACATTTCGGACCAGTAATGGCAATTGGATTTAGTACATCTAGCTCTAATGCATCGCTTCCATTTGCAATGAAAACAGCACAAGATAAGCTTGGCGTTCCAAAAGCGATAAGCTCATTTGTACAACCACTAGGGGCAACTATTAATATGGATGGTACTGCCATTATGCAAGGGGTAGCCACTGTATTTATCGCTCAAGTATACGGAGTTGAACTTACATTACCGCAATTAGCTATGGTCGTATTAACTGCTGTACTAGCTAGTATCGGTACTGCTGGTGTACCTGGTGTTGGACTTGTAATGCTTACAATGGTTTTAAATCAAGTAAATCTACCAGTAGAAGGTATCGCTTTAATTATCGGTATTGACCGTATTTTAGATATGTCTAGAACAGCTGTAAACATTTCTGGTGATGCAATTTGCGCAATGATTGTCGCAAAATCAGAAGAAAAATATAATACGGATCAATCGGCAGCATCTTAAATCAAAAAAGGAGTGATGAATTTCACTCCTTTTTTGATTTACTCCCTTTTTTAGAACGATATTCTTTCCCTTTATTATCATTACCAGTTTCAAATTCAGTGCTAAATTCCTGATTAAACTGGCCAGACTTTGGTGATCCTTGATTACCGCTCCCTTTACTACCGTTACGATTCGTCATATTTCTCCCTCCCTTCCTTGTATTAGTAGTATGGCGCTCTATCTTTTTTCATACACATTTTATTTTTTAACATCTATTACACATGAAAGAAGACCTCCCATATATAAGGAAGATCTTCTATTTCATCACGTAAGCGTTTTCTTGTTTATAATCACTTAAATAAGTTTTTTGGAAATTGAAATCATTACATTCATTTCATCTTCTGAAAGTGCAGAGAATCTTTCTTGTAAATATTGTTTTTTCGCATCTTCCATTTTCGCAACTAAATCTTTCCCTTGTTCTGTAATCTCTAAATACACAACTCGGCGATCTGATGTAGAACGTGAACGAGTTACAAAACCTTTATTAATTAATTTTTCTGTAACAGCTGTAATATGACTATTCGACACATTTAATTCATTTGCTACACGCGATACCATTTCTTTATTCGTACGATTTAATATTCTCAGGACGATGAATTCATTCCACGGTATGTAACCACCAAATATTTTTCCGATATCATTACGCAATGTGCGAAACATAGCAAACACATTTGTCGATAGTTCTTCCATTAATTGCTCTCGATTTTGAGACAACTTTGACAGCTCCTTTTATTTCATTTAGTTAAATAAAAACCTTATTAATAATTTTACATGAAATCTTACTTTTTGTCACCTTATTTTCCCATAATTCGTAGTTTTTTAATATGTATTTCATGATAAAATGAAGTTAACTTCCAGAAAAAAGGGGTATCTTAATGCATGAGGAGGAGAAATTCTCAAATCTCAGCCTAAAAGATAAAACGATTATCATTAGTATTATTGCTCTTTTTCTCATTATAATTTTTGCATTTATATTTTTTGTATATGTAGGAATCTTTCAAATTACAGGTATAGAGTATAGTTCACGTATTGCGTTACTTCTCTTTTTTTTATTAATCACTTTCTTAGACAGTATTACATTTTTCATCTTCAGTTTCTTCAAAGCGCTGCTATATCCACTGACACAAAACATGCCAAATTGGATTTCTATTACTCTTTTCTCATTCATTGAAATTACACTAGATTGGTTCGTCATTCATACTGCTGATGATTGGATAGAAAGCGTACAAATGTCCAACATAGCTGAATTATGTGTCGTACTATTCTTTTTCCTCTTAAATAAATTATTAAGTGACGAGAAAGAGTAAGAATACAAGCTTTTCTATATAAAAATTGGTACAATGAAAGCAAATCTTACTAAAGAGGTGTTAATTATGAACTTACAACAATGGGCTGATAAAGGTATGTCCTTTGATACATATGTGAATGAAATGCAAGTAAACCAATACGAGCTACTACACATTTACAATAACTTTTTAATTCCAAATGAATTACTTCCTGTATTAGAAGAACGTCAAAATGACGGCTGGCGTGTTATCGTATTAACTGCTGATTGGTGTGGCGATGCTCTTTTATGCGTACCTGTTATGAAACGAATTTCTGAAGTTGCAAATATTGAAATGAGTTTATTAATTCGCGACGAAAACTTAGAATTAATGGATCAATATTTAACAAATGGAACAGCACGTGCGATTCCAATCTTTATTTTCATTGATAAAGATGGAAATGAACAAGCCGTCTTTGGACCACGCGCTCCAAAAGTACAAGAATTAGTAACTTCAATGCGCGCTACATTACCCGAAAAAGAAGATCCAAGATTCGAAGAAAAACAAAAAGAAATGTATGCTAATTTCCGTGCTACATTAGCTGATGATACTTCTCTTTGGGAGCATGTAATGGAAAATATGGTGGAAAAAATAGTAAAATAAAAACCTGCCGAGCTCGGCAGGTTTTTTTATTACATAATGAAGAAATAGAATACCGCAGCTAAAATGAAACGATAATAAGCGAACGGTGTTAGTTTCACACGAGATAATAATTTCAAGAATGAAACAATTGCAAGCATCGCAACAACGAATGCAGTTACAAATCCTGTTACAAATAGCGTTATATCTGCTGAGCTTAATACATCCCAGCTTTTAATTAAATCTAATCCACTTGCAGCTACCATCATCGGTACCGCTAAAATGAACGTATATTCAGCTGCCGCTGTATGCGACACGCGAGCTAATAAACCACCACTGATTGTAGAACCAGAACGAGAAAATCCTGGCCAAAGAGCCAAACATTGAAACATTCCAATTGTAAATGCCTGTTTATATGTGATTTCATCTAACGTTCTTGCTGTACTTGGTTTCGAAAACTTCTCAGCAACAATCATTAAAATACCACCGGCTACTAAGCTAATAACAACTGGTCCTGGACCAAATAAAACCTCTTTAATAGTGCTATGGAATAACACGCCAAGTATCCCAGCAGGAATCATCCCGATAATAATATGTAATAAATTTAACGATGGTCCGTCTGTTACTTTACCTATTCCAACTAACGACCATAAACGCTTCCAAAATATAACAACAACTGCTAAAATCGATCCCAATTGGATAACAACTTCAAAAACTTTCGCTCTCTCATCGTCAAATCCAATTAAATGTCCTGTTAAAATCATATGTCCTGTTGATGATACTGGTAGAAACTCTGTTAACCCTTCAACAGCACCCATGATTAAACCAATTAACCAATCAGCCACAAGTAGTGCCTCCTTAATAACAAATAATATGTAATTTTTTCACACCTTATCATAATACCTTATCCCTTTTCAAAGTGCATCCTTTTTTTATTGGCTTCATATGTTATAGGCGCGTATTTCTTTTCTAATCTTTGATTAAATTGTATGATAGTAAGAGTTTGTTTTTTTATACGGAAAGGGGATTTTATGAAAGAAACTACTTCATTCTCACAAAAGTTAAAGCAATTTGTATTACTATTTTTTCCGATTTTCGTAACACAAATGTCATTATTTGCGATGAGTTTTTTTGATACAACGATGTCAGGACATGCAAGTCCAACTGATTTAGCAGGTGTTGCAATTGGAACAAGTATATGGATTCCAGTTAGTACGGGGTTAACAGGAATTTTAATGGCTACTACTCCCATTGTTGCACAGCTCGTTGGATCCAAGAAAAAAGAGGACGTTCCCCACGTTGTCATACAAGCAGTTTATTTAGCAATTTGTGCTAGCTTCGTTGTTATCCTCATCGGTTTTTTCGTCGTTTCACCTATTTTAAATGGCATGCGCTTAGAAGAACCTGTGGAACGTATTGCAGCGCAATTTTTAAGTATTATCGCAATAGGAATTATACCTTTATTCACTTACACTGTTTTACGTGGATTTATTGATGCATTAGGAAAAACTCGAACAACGATGATTATTACATTATTATCATTACCAATTAACGTAATATTAAATTACCTATTAATTTTTGGTAACTTCGGTTTCCCAAAGCTTGGTGGTGTCGGAGCAGCAATTGCTTCCACTGCAACATATTGGTGCATTTTAATTATTACAGTCATTATTATTCAGACGAAAGAGCCTTTTGCCTCTTTCAACATTTTCAAACAATTATACCGACCTTCTCTTTCGAGTTGGAAAGCATTCTTAAAACTTGGCGTCCCTATCGGATTTGCTATCTTTTTTGAAACGAGTATTTTCGCTGCGGTAACGCTCATGATGAGTAATTTTAGTACGACAACTATTGCAGCTCACCAAGCAGCTATGAACTTTGCTTCCTTGTTATATATGACTCCGCTAAGTTTAGCAATGGCAATGACTATTGCGGTCGGATTCGAAGTTGGAGCAAAACGTTACGATAATGCAAAACAATACGGATTGATTGGAATTGGATTAGCCCTTGCCTTTGCTTTATTATATTCGATTCTTCTCTACTTCTTTGATGATCAAATTGCTTCTATTTATACGACAGATGCAAAAGTTCATCATTTAGCAAAAGAATTTCTTATCTTTGCAATTTTATTTCAAATTTCAGATGCAATTGCAACCCCTGTACAAGGAGCTTTGCGTGGTTATAAAGATGTAAATGTTGCTCTAATTATGACTTTAATTGCTTATTGGATAATAGGTCTACCACTAGGTTACATATTAGCGACGTATACAGAATGGGCCGCGAAAGGCTATTGGATCGGTCTTATTATCGGTCTAGCATTTGGCGCTGCCTTCCTACTTATCCGTCTCTTTCAAGTACAACGAAAATATACAACACAAAACAGCCGCTAATAATAAAGCGGCTGTTTTCTTTATGCATATTTTTTCTTGTAACGTATAATATAATGAAAAAGAAAGGTGGGTACATATGGACGACAAAGAAAAAAAGCAATCATTCGATGAAGAATTTGCCCCTGAAATTTCACCTGGATATCGGCAAGATGTACATAAGCCACCTAAATATAAAAACACTTCGTTTTTAATGGGCATTACCATTTTCGCTGCTGTATTACTCATACTTATCATTTTCGTTTATTTTTGATGAAAGGTGGCCTATTATATGAAGAAACAAGATTCCAATCGTTCAAAAAGAACTGTTAAAACACAAAAAGGATATGCAGGAGATTCTGTTCATACTCTTAAACAAGTCGAGCAAGGGAATTTATATATTGCTCAAAAAGAACTTGGTCAACAAAATGAAAATCTTTAAAGGCCCTTTATTCCTTGAGGGCCTTTTTATTCCGCATTAAGTAATACACCCTCAAATGTTCTATTGAGCAATGAATTTCCTTTATTGTACGCGCTGCTTTTGTTCTAGCACCATAAAAATATTATTAACCTTTACAATTTTCACTTCATAATTCAATTTCATTTCGCTTCTCTTACCATTTTCAGTACCCGCAACGTACGCTACAGCTTGATAAAGAAAACTCTCATCGGTCTCTTCACGTATCTCCTCGCTTGTAAATTTATACTCTAAATCTCGAAAACGATTTGGATAATAATTTTCCATTAATTGTTCATACCCTCTATTTAAAAATATTTCTTCACCTTTTCGTTTCACATCTTCTTTATTATTAAACTCAAACACTGATAGTTGTTCAGTCACAAAATGCTCTCCTACCTTTTTCATTTCATTATGAGTTAAATTTTCTATACTTTTGTTCTTTAATTCCTTATTTAACTCGTACTGATCAATCGGTTTAAAGGTAGCAAAAACCTCCTCTTTATATGACCAAAACAATACAAAAGCGATACATAGAGAAATGATTAACAGTCTTTTTTTCGTAATACTCCCGCCCTTCTTCATAATAATAGATATATTTTAACATATAGAAAGAAAATTCTGATATCATAAAATAGAATAACTTAACTCAGAAACGAGGAACAATTATGGACTCTTACAAACATTATATAAAAGAAGCTTTGCCTAATCTTTCTATACATTCATATAAACAAAATGAAGAAGGATGGGATAATGTAGCAGTTATAGTAAATGATGAGCTACTGTTTCGTTTCCCGCGAAAACAGGAATATGCGATGCGAATTCCGTTAGAAAAAGAACTATGCGCAATTCTCACTCAATCACTACAAGAAATCGAAGTTCCACAATATCACCTAATTTATAAAAATGAATCTGATGAGGTTCCTCTTTGTAGTTACTATACTCTCATTCATGGTGAACCATTAAAAACAGAAACAGTTGCCACGCTGGAGGATATAGAGCTGAAAGCAATTATTACACAATTAGCTACTTTCCTTGCAGTACTACATAGTATTCCTTTACACCAAGTTACAACGCTATGTTTCCCTATTGAAAAAACATGTACCTACTGGAAAGAGCTACAAACAAAATTAAACCAATATCTCACTACTAGCCTTACTTCATTACAGAAACTAGCCTTAAATCGCTTATTTGAAAATTTCTTTGCATGTTTAGCTACATCCACTTTTCAAAACACAATCATTCACGCTGATTTTACTCATCATCACATTTTATTTAACAAGCATAACAAAAGCATTTCAGGTGTTATCGATTTTGGTGATGCGCAAATTGGCGATCCTGCTTTTGATTTTGCAGGACTATATTATGATTTCGGAGATGAGTTTACTACATCTGTATATGAACAGTACAGTACACTTATTTCTCATCATGATCCATTACTCATTCATCGTATTACTACCTTTTATCAATACAGTCCTTTACTACATAATATTATTTATAACTTTGAGTCAGAGAATGAACTCGAATTTATTACAGGCACAGAACAGCTAAAAACGATATTACAGGGATGAGATTACATTCTCTCCCTATATACTCTCTCCTCGTACATCATTAACTTTTTATCCATTTCAACAATAACTTTATACAATTGAAACGCCTGTAAAATTTGCAGTTGAATTTCAAAAGGAGCATTTTGTTCTTTTAACCATTGAAATACTTTTGTTTCATCTTTCATTGATTATTCCTCCCTTTATTCTGCTATTTGTGGGTAGCCCGATTAATGAGGGCTGATAATCAGTGGGTGATTGACAAAACCCCCACTGATTAAAGTTTCACTTTATTAAAATCTGCTACAAATATACCGTAAATGATGAAAAGCTTTTCATGTCAATAACAAAAAAGGATGCAAAGTTGCATCCTTTAATGAACTATATTTTTCTTCTGTTTCGCTTCTGTCTTTACTTCTTCCCCTTGGCATTCACTACGAAACGCACAACTTATACACTCAGAACGAAAATGACGCTCTGTATAATGCTCAGGTTGCTCTAACATTTCTTTCATTCTAGATAAATCAGCCATTCCAGTTATAATATCTTCCTGTTTCGGAATGTACTCATACTTAGTTCCTTCTATTAAATTAATAACCTCAATTTTTCCTGGAAGAACTCCGAAAGCTTTATAACTGAATACTGTCATTAGCTTCTGACAAAGAGCAAGCATTTCCTCATCTGCATCGACAACATACTTTTTAATTACAAACGACTCAGCACTCCACTCACCAACTTCAAATGTCAATGACATGTGGACACCTAACTCTTCCATATATGTTTGAAACTTCTCGTATAAAAACAATGGTGGTGTCTGACTATCATCCTTTTCAACGAACTGTAATAAGTGATCCGTTAGCTTCGCTAATACAATATAGTACTCCGTCTTCGAAGCAAACATATCAATCCTTACTTTTTTCCAATACTTTTCTATTAATATTAAAAGTACAATTTTCGTTTGTTGACCCGCAGGTAGCGTGTAATACTCGTTAATAATTTGATTGACAATCATTTGTGCTATTTGTTGCCATTCAAATGAAGAAGGTTCTCTTCTTTTTATGTGACGAAAATAAAATTTATGCGGACAACGCATAAAATCATACAAATGATAATCTGTCATCGTTTTGATTGAGATTTTCTCATGCACTTGCTCTTCATCTCCCTTCTGCCATTAAGAAAGGTGTTTTACAAATTCAGCTCCAAACTGTAAACATTTTTCTACATCTTCATCTTCTGGCGTTAATTCTACTTTTAGTCCTTCTAACACAACTGCTGCCCCGCGCTCTTGTAGCTTTTCTATTAAAATGTCAACTGCCACTCCGTATTTCGGATAAGCCGAATCACATGATCCGAATACTGCCGCTTTTTTCCCAGTTAAATCAATAGAATCCATTGCATCATAAAAATCTAAGAAATCATCAGGAAGATCGCCATCTCCCCAAGTGTATGCACCTAAAATAATTCCATCATACTGTTCTAATATAGAAGCTTCTGGTGAATCCATAATATCAATAACTTCAATTTCATTTTCTGTTTCACGAATTACGCCGGCAATATGGTCAGCCATTTCCTCTGTATTTCCACTCATACTTGCAAAAATCATTACTAACTTACTCAACTGAACCTCTCCCTTTACTTTGTATCTCTTTTTCTGTTTGAATGCTCTTCTTCTCATCTACATATTCAGACCGAATTACATTTCTTTGCCATTTCATATGCTGATCAACATCTTTATTTTTATCTTTTAATCCCCTCCGCAGAAGGTGAAAATTCTTTCTCATTAACATGTCGCATCCATCCTATTGATAATAATTATCAATTCCAACTACATTTAGATTAATTGACATTGATTATCAATGTCAATAACTATTTTTAAAAAAATGATTAAAATGTACAAGCTTGTCCGTTAGCTATTCATATACTATGAATGAGCATAGTTCTTTCTCAGCCCTCTCTGACGGAAAGAAATAAAAGCAACTGCAATAGAGTGCAGTTGCCTTTTTTTGTTTTTCTATGATTTTAGTAATCTTATAGTCGTCTCTAAAAATAGCTCCACTCCACAAATTAATGCTGATTCATCCAAGTCAAATTTCGGATGATGATGTGGATAACAAGTATATATATTTTCATTACCTGTTCCTAATTTAATGAAACAACCAGGTGCTTTTCTTAAATATGCTGAAAAATCTTCTCCACCCATAGAAGGTTCAAGCTTCACAACACGCTCATTCCCAAACAAATGTAGTGCACTTTCTTCTACTATTTTCGTAATATATTCATCATTAATAACCGGATCATATCCATATCGATACGTATATGTATACGATCCTCCATGTGCTTCTGTAATTCCTTTCACAATTTTCTCGATTTTCCCTTCTGCTTCCACCCTCAATGCTTGATTAAATGAACGAACAGTTCCCATTAAAGTTGCTGTACTAGGAATAATATTGTCAGCCGTTCCCCCATGAAATTGTGTAACTGAAACAACCCTTTGCATAAAAGCACTTGTATTTCTTGATACGATATGTTGTAGATTTGTAATAATCTGTGCTCCGATAGCAATAGGATCTATCGTTTCTTCTGGTCGCGCCGCATGTCCTCCTTTGCCTTGAATCTCAACTGTAAATACGTCTGGAGCTGCCATCATCGGTCCATATGCAATTCCTATCTTTCCACTCTCAAGTCCTGACATAACATGTAAACCTATTACATAATCAACACCGTCCATTACACCTGCCTCAACCATTTCTTGTCCCCCGCCTGGATACACCTCTTCTGCGTGCTGAAAGAATAGACGAATCTCACCTGCAAAATCTTCCTTTATATTTGATAACACCTCTGCTGTGCTTAATAAAATAGCTGCGTGAGCATCGTGCCCACATGCATGCATCATTCCTTTATTCACAGATGTATAAGATTTACTTGTCTCCTCTTGAATTGGCAAAGCGTCTATATCAGCTCGAATCGCAATTACTTTCCCTTGCTTCACACCTCTTTTAATTGCTAGTACACTATATTTCGTCGGTCTCGTTACTTCAAAAGAAGAAAATGAGCATAATGTATCATATATAAATTGCGAAGTTTCTTTTTCATGAAATGATAATTCCGGATACTTATGGAAATGCCTTCTCCATTTCACGATATTTTCTTCCGAAATTAGATTCTTCCACACTCTATTCATGATAATTTCCTCCTTTTCAAAAGAACTAGAAATTTAAAAGTTTACTCCGTCTTAAATGATTAATAAAAACAAACACTGTATTTTTACGTATTCTTATAGTCCACTTTTATGTATTCACACAATCCACTTTCTATTTACATGTCAAACCCATTACAAATTCATGCTGAATGTAATATAATTGCTAAGTTAGGGATTTTCTTTTTTAGTATTTAGTGCTAATATCAGAAAAGAGCCTTTTGACTTATTTTTACCTAAAATGTGGGATTTTGTTTTTTTCACAATAATGTAGGACATGATACCTACAAAGAGCTATTATTTCATTAAGAGAGGGAAAGACATGGAAAGATTAAAAGAGATATGGTCTCGACCACTCACACAATGGGTTGCAAAGACGGTTTATTATCTTGCAATTTTATTTGCATTACTTTGGTTGTATGGATTCCATGATACAAACACAAGTACATTTATTTACAATGAATTCTAGGGTGGGAACGTTATGAAGTTATTAGAACAAATTGAAAAGTGGGCTGCAGAAACGCCTGATCAAACCGCTTTTGTTTGGCGAGATGCGAAAATTACGTACAAACAATTAAAGGAAGATTCTGATGCGTTAGCACATTGGATTTCTTCTGAGTATCCAGACGATCGTTCACCAATTATGGTGTATGGCCATATGCAACCTGAAATGATTATTAACTTTTTAGGATGTGTAAAAGCTGGACATGCTTACATTCCTGTAGATTTATCTATCCCAGCTGATCGTGTACAACGTATTGCTGAAAATTCTGGTGCGAAATTACTTTTATCGGCAACAGCAGTAACTGTAACTGATTTACCAGTTCGCATCGTAAGTGAAGACAACTTAAAAGATATTTTCTTTACTCATAAAGGGAACACTCCAAATCCTGAACATGCGGTAAAAGGTGATGAGAATTTCTACATTATTTACACATCAGGAAGCACAGGTAATCCGAAGGGGGTTCAGATTACTTATAACTGCCTTGTTAGCTTTACAAAATGGGCTGTAGAAGATTTCAACTTACAAACAGGGCAAGTATTCTTAAACCAAGCACCTTTCTCATTCGATTTATCTGTAATGGATATTTACCCATCATTAGTAACAGGTGGTACACTTTGGGCAATCGATAAAGATATGATTGCGCGTCCAAAAGACTTGTTTGCTTCTTTAGAGCAATCGGATATTCAAGTATGGACTTCCACACCTTCTTTCGCTGAAATGTGTTTAATGGAAGCATCTTTCTCTGAGAGTATGCTACCGAACATGAAAACATTCTTATTCTGCGGCGAAGTGTTACCAAATGAAGTGGCTAGAAAATTAATTGAACGTTTCCCTAAAGCAACAATTATGAATACGTATGGTCCAACAGAAGCTACTGTCGCTGTAACAGGTATTCACGTTACAGAAGAAGTGCTTGATCAATACAAATCACTTCCAGTTGGCTATTGTAAATCAGACTGTCGCCTTCTTATTATGAAAGAAGATGGCACGATCGCACCTGATGGTGAAAAAGGTGAAATCGTAATTGTCGGTCCAAGCGTAAGCGTTGGATATTTAGGAAGCCCTGAATTAACAGAAAAAGCATTTACTATGATTGACGGTGAGCGCGCCTATAAAACAGGCGATGCTGGCTATGTTGAAAATGGTCTTCTATTCTATAATGGTCGTCTTGATTTCCAAATTAAGCTGCATGGTTATCGAATGGAATTAGAAGAAATTGAGCATCACCTTCGTGCGTGTTCTTACGTAGAAGGAGCAGTTATCGTTCCAATTAAAAAAGGTGAGAAATACGATTATTTATTAGCGGTTGTTGTTCCTGGAGAACATTCATTTGAAAAAGAATTCAAATTAACATCTGCAATCAAAAAAGAACTCAATGAGCGATTACCAAACTACATGATTCCACGTAAATTCATGTATCAATCTTCTATTCCAATGACACCAAATGGAAAGGTAGATCGCAAAAAATTATTGAGTGAGGTTACAGCATGACCGCATATGGATCATTTTATTTTTTCGCTATAGTGGGCATTTTATTAATACCTACTATCATAGCTGGATTAAAAGGTAAAATGTTGCGCAAATATAATGCCGTTTTAACATTAGTCATGATTGCTATTATCTTCTCAGATAAACCAAAGCAAGCAATGATGCTAGCTGCATTTATTATTTGGCAATATGTCCTTATTAAAGGCTACTTAATTTTAAGAAAACAAAATAATAGTACATTCACATTTTGCATAGCTGTTATTTTATCGATTTTGCCTCTTATTTTGGCAAAAATCGCGCCGTTTGCATCGTTTTTACCTGAGTTAAAACTTGTTGTTTTCCTAGGTATATCTTACGTAACATTCAGAGCAGTTCAAATGGTATTTGAAGTTCGTGATGGTTTAATTAAAGAGCTTTCTTTCTTTAACTTCTGGGAATTCGTTTTATTCTTCCCTGCGATTTCAACAGGACCTATCGATCGTTACCGAAGATTCCAAAAAGATATTCAAAAGCCACCTAGCGCTGAAGAATATCAAAATTTACTATATACAGGACTAAATCGTATTTTCCAAGGTTTCTTGTATAAATTTATTATTGCTTACTTAATAAAGCAATATTGTATGGATCCAGCATTCGCTCAACACGATACAATATTTTCAAATATGATTTACATGTATAGCTATAGCTTATATCTATTCTTTGATTTTGCTGGTTATAGCTCTTTTGTAATTGGTGTAAGTTATATGATGGGAATTAAAACGCCAGAAAACTTCAATAAGCCATTCCTTAGTCGTAATATTAAAGACTTCTGGAACCGCTGGCACATGAGTTTATCATTCTGGTTCCGTGATTTTATTTACATGCGTTTCGTCTTTTTTGCAACGAAGAAAAAGTTAATTAAGAACCGTTACACTATTTCGTATATCGGTGCATTTTTAAACTTCTTCATTATGGGAATTTGGCACATCCAAGGAAGCGCTGTTGCGCAGTATGTTATTTATGGTCTATACCATGCCGCACTGTTTATTTTATTCGATATTTTTGAACGAAAAAACAAGAAGCATAAGTTTTGGCCAAACAATAAATTTACACACATCCTTGCGATTGTAATTACGTTCCACGTTGTATGTTTCGGTTTCCTAATCTTCTCTGGACACCTTAACAGATACTTTTAATGCACCCTTCTTATTCCATTAAGAAGTTGCACATATAATATATTTCGGATATAAAGGAGATTTTAAAAATGGCAGAATTCAAAGAGCAAGTATTAGATATTTTAGAAGAAGTATGTGAAAACGATATTGTGAAAGAAAACTTAGATGTTCAATTATTTGAAGAAGGTATCCTTGATTCTTTCGCTGTAGTATCTTTATTAGTTGAATTCCAAGAGCGTTTAGATATTGAAGTTTCTATTTCTGATTTTGACCGTGACGAGTGGGCTACACCAAACATGGTTATTAAAAAGTTGGAAGAAATCCGATGAACAAAGCAAAATTTGGTCCGATGCTTTTAGCATTGGCCCTTTTTGCTGTATTCTTACTTATTCCAACGCGCTTCCTACTTCCACTTTTAAGTGATGAAAAAGTAGAACAAGCTGCTACTTCTTTAAAAGAAGAAAAAATTCAAAGTATGATTTTACAGCAAAAGATGTTAGCAGATCCAAAATATCTTCCGATGTACGGTTCATCGGAATTCGCACGTATGGATGCTTTCCATCCATCTAATTATTTTAAAGTAAAGCCTGAAGGATTTACGCCATTCCTTCTTGGACGCGGCGGAACACAAGACCTTGTACATGTATTAAACTTCGCATCTACAATGGATCAATTGAAAGATAAGAAAATGGTATTCGTTCTTTCTCCGCAATGGTTTGTACCACAAGGTATTGACGAAACGCACTTTGCACCTAACTTTTCAAAACAACAAGGTTACCACTTCATTTTCAACAATGATTTAAAACCTGAAATGAAAAAACAAATTGCAAAGCGTTTATTAAACTTTGAGATTGTAAAAAAAGAAACTTTATTAAAAATTTCGCTTGAAGGTATCGCTTATGATGATACGAAGTATAAAGTAAAAGCACTTGCTGCTAAACCTTTCGCTTATATTTATCGTAACATTTTAGATCGTAAAGATTTATTTACAGCTATGTTTAATATTAAACCGCACAAAGAGAAGCTCGATCCTTCATTAAAACAAATGAACTGGGAAGAGGCTCGTAAACATGCGGATCAAACAGGTGCAGCAGAATCTGGATCTAATGAATATGGTATCGAAGATGGTTACTTCAATAGCAAAATTAAGAAAAAATTAAAGCAACGTGAAGGTTACTTAAAAAATGATGCTTATGACCAATCGCCAGAATATGAAGATTTACAAATTGTACTTGATTTATTAAAACAATCTGGTGCAAAACCACTCTTCATTTCTGTTCCTGTCAAAGGTCCTTGGTACGACTACGCTGGCTTCCCGAAAGAACGCCGCGAAGCATACTATAAGAAAGTTCATGAGCAAATTGAAAAAGCTGGTTATCCAATTGCCGACTTCTCAAATCATGAATACGATAAATACTTCTTAAAAGATCATATGCACTTAGGTTGGAAAGGCTGGGTTTACATCGACGAAGCCATCCAACAATTTTATAAAGCAAACTAACGAAAAGACCGCTTGAATTACTCAAGTGGTCTTTTTGTATATATTTTGTAATTGCTCGATTGCATTCGCCGCCTCTTTCATAACTCGCTCCACTACATGCTGAGCTGATTCGATTCGTGCCAATGATGCTGCCTGTCCTGCCCAAAGTGACATATATTCTTCCTTATTTTGCTTCGCTGCCTCTTGGCGTATTTTAGAAGTTAATACGTTTTGCACTGGATATACCGGAAGCCCTTCTTCTTTTCCTTCATGTCTTTCTATAAATTCATTCCGAATACCGCGTGCATATTTCCCGGAAAACGCACGAGTTACAGTTGTGCTCGTATCTGTACTATGCAAAACCGCTTCTTTATACACATCGTGCGTAATACTCTCTTCACTTGTTAAAAAGGCTGATCCCATTTGAACACCTTCTGCTCCTAGTGCCAATGCCGCAACAAGCCCTTGTCCGTTCATTACACCACCTGCTGCGACAATTGGGATATGCGGAATAACCCCTACTAACTGAGGTATTAACGCAAAAGTACCAATCATAGCATCTCGTTCTTTCCCAATAAACGTTCCTCTATGCCCTCCTGCTTCGCTACCTTGCCCAATAATAATATCTACTCCTAGTTCAGCAAGTACTTTCGCTTCCTTCACATGGGTAGCTGTTCCGATAACTTTTATTCCACTTCTTTTTAAATCATTTATTTCTTCTTTTTCTAACGTTTGAAATGCAAAGCTAACGACCGGTACTTTTTCATCTAATAGCACTTGTAATTGTTCCTTATAGCTTTTTGGAAGCTTTAACGTTCCTTCTACTTCTATACCTAATTCTCTATTCACTCCGCTTAGTAATACTTTCGCCTCATTTACCTTCTCTTCTTCTATTTCTATCTCTTTCGTTACAAGTAAATTAACACCGAAAGGCTTATCTGTTAGTTCTCTTATTCTATAAATCGCTTCACGAATTTGTTCTGGGCTCATATAGCCGGCTCCAAGCGTCCCTAATCCTCCACTATTACTTACTGCTGCAACAAGTTCTGGCGTCGTAATCGCGCCTGCCATACCGGCTTGAACAACGGGATACTCAATTTTTAATATGTCTGTTACTCGACTTGTAAACATCATTTCCCCTCCTATTTCCTTTATATCTTCTTTATTTGATAAGCTTTCCCCTGCTTTTGTAAGGGTTGAACTTCATATGAAGCGAATATATTGAAAGAGAAGGAGGCTGAGCTTAATGATTTATCCAAATGCATTAAAACAAGGTGATACAGTAATGATTATTGCACCATCTGGTCCACCTACAATCGAAAGTGTATTAAAAGGTGTGAATGTATTACAAGAGATGGGGTTATCCGTAATAATCGGGAAGAGTGTTTACGAGAAATATGGATTTTTAGCCGGAAGTGATCAAGTTCGGCTTGACGATATACATGAAGCATTTACAAATAATGAAGTGAAGGCAATTTTTTGTGCACGAGGTGGTTATGGAAGTGCTCGTCTTCTTCCTCACATTCAATATGAAGTTATTAGGCAAAATCCAAAAATCTTTTGGGGATATAGCGATATTACAGCTTTACATACTGCTGTTTCACGTTATGCAAAGCTTATAACATTTCATGGTCCGATGATTGAAGAACTAGGAAAAGGTATTGATTCCCTATCTTTATCCTCTTTTAATCAGCTATTCCATCCGTATTCAACCATTTTATCTGCATCAGAATGTATCGTACCTAGCTCTCACAGTACAGTTACAAGTACGTTAGTTGGAGGAAATTTAGCTGTGTTAACAAGTATAATTGGCTCGCCCTACGAGATAATTACGAACAATACACTTTTATTACTTGAAGACATTGGTGAAGAACCGTACCGCATTGACCGTATGTTAAATCAGCTACTTTTATCTGGAAAGTTTAATGAATGCAGGGGCGTTATTTTCACAAGTTGTCACGACTGCACTCCTTCAAAGCCCTCTCAATCATTGCAAACAATATTATATGAATATTTCGCGCCATATCATATACCTGTCCTATTCGATTTACCAATTGGACATATAAGTCCAAACATCGGTATTCCACTTGGAGCTACAGCGACAATAAACACGAATAATAAAACAGTCTCTATTTCTTCTGGTATAGCCACTTCATATTCAAATTAAAAAGTAAAAGGAAAAGCGATTACGCTTTTCCTTTTACTTATAATAATTAAAAATTCGTCCAGATGCGATATCTGCAATTTCTTCTGGAATAAATGTTTTACTTATATCAGTGCCAACATTTAATACAGCTGTAGCATCTTTCTCAATGCTACCAAATAACTCTTTCCCACGTATCGTAATAAGGGGCGTTCCTTCTGGCAACACATCTTTTACAAATTCCATTTGTGTAAAGAACGGAACGATCCATCTACCTTCTCCTTGGAAATGACGCAAACGAAGTATTCCTTCTGTTGCCCCGTCCTCTGCTTCTAGTGAACCAGCAACATAAAACTCAGTAGATAAGAGCAATTCATAAAATTCCTTTTGCTTCTGTTTATCATCCCCTGCTACAACAAGTACCTCTTCTAATTTCTTTACTGAAATTTGCTCCATATGATGCCACCCCTATTTTCAAAATGATTGTACTTAGATTATACGAAATATTCTTATTTTTTTCTACATAATTCGCAATTATTTTCTTAAAATAATTTTAACACTTCTTTTGTCGTCACAATCGTAGCAAACTCTTCATGTAAATTTACAAGTGTCATATTGTGAATATCCTCTGCACTATACTCTTTACCATCTAAACCTATACGGTTAAAAGTAGCCGTTGCATCACTCACTAAATATGTTGTAAATCCTAAATTCCCTGCCATTCGTGTCGTAGTTTCCACGCAATGATTTGTCGTTAATCCTACAACCACTACTGCATTACATTTGTTCTTTCTTAATTGCTCTTCTAAATTTGTCCCAATGAACGCGCTGTTAACGAATTTCTGAATAACCACTTCACCAAGTAGTGGTTGCACTTCTTCTTTAAAGTTTACCGTTTCCGCTCTCTCATAAAACATTGACTGAGCATTTTCTTTATTTACATGTTGAATATGAAAAACTGGTCGTTTCCTTTTTCTCCATTCTTCTAACAAAATTCTCATGTTTTCTTCAGCAAAAATATTATTTCTCTCGCCCCAATCTGGTAATTGAAATGCCTTTTGTACATCGATTATGATAAGTGCTATTTGATTTGTCATCATTTCCCCCTTAATTTGGCTGTAATTGAAATAGAAAACCAAGTTGTTGTGACGCAGTAATAAAGCAAACATAGGCGCAAAGCTCTACAATTTCTTTTTCTGTCCAATATTGTTTTAAAGCGTGAAACATAGTATCATCTATTGCTTTTCGGTCATGAACAAATGTATGCGCAAAAGTAACGGCTACACCAATCTCCTCTGCCTTTTGCACATCATCAGGTCTTCCCTTTGCCATACAGTACGGACATTCATTCCCATACGCTAATGTTCTTCTCACTTGCTCCTTCAACTCTGCTGAAAGAGTTCCTTTATTGTACAGTGTATCTTCTAACGTACTCCACGAGTGTAATATATCCGAATTATGCCCTAATAACTTTTGAAACTTTGTATCTCCTACATTTGATAATGAAATTCTCTCCATCATTTCCCCTCCTATTTCCTTCTGTTTTATTGTAAAATAAATAACGTTCACTTTACATTTCATATGAATCTTAATTTATATTTTTCCTTTACAAAAATCATTATTTTACTGGAGGTATATTTACAAATGCAACTAGACCGTGTTGATCGAAAAATTTTAAATGAATTATATAATGATAGTCGCCTTTCTATGCGTGAATTGGCGAAACGAGTAAACTTATCTGCTCCGTCTACTGCAGAACGTGTTCGTAAACTTGAAAGTGAAGGCGTTATTCAAAAATATACAATCGATATCGACTATAAAAAAGCAGGACTAGTTTTAGATTGTATTTTAGAAATCACTTTAAAAAATGGTGATACAACACGTATGCAACAGTTTATTCAGTCTTATCCATCTGCAAGTTTTTGTTACCGAGTAACAGGAAGCTTATGCTACATTGTAAAAATTTCTGTTCCTTCACTCGTTGAACTTGAAGAATTTATCAATGATGTTTCTTCATATGCAACGACAGTTTCTCATATCGTATTATCAGAAGTATCTCTTACTCCTGATATTGAACATATCTTCCCAGAAGATTAATTTATTTTTATTCATAAATTATAAAAAAACCCCTTACAATAAGAATAAAAATAATATATTATGTATTAAAATACATAAAATTCGAGAAAGGGGCTTTACATTGAAAATCTGGTTTTATGAAAAAACGGCACAATTAGATGACTTGCTTGGTATTTGGGACAATGTTCCGACCATCCCGCGAATTGGTGAAAAAGTGGAGATTTTAAAGACAGTCCGCACTGTTACAGATATTAAATATGTCAAGAACGGTAATAATTTTCGTGTAGAAATTATTACAAATTAAAAAGTAGCTCCTAAGAGCTACTTTTTAATTATCTATTATGTGCTTTCTTTATAACGATTTTATCTTCTTCTACAGCTACTGTTACATAATCATTTTCTTCTAACCGAAGCTTATTTACAGCCTCATCTGGTAACTCTATGGCCATCAATCTATCGGTTACGATCACTTGACTATACACTTCATTTTCTTGTGATGAATTCACTACTTTTTGCTCATTTATAAAACGTACTGGTGGCACGCCAACTTCTTTTACTGTACGCCATTGTTTCCAAACATACGGAATTAACCATAGTAATCCAACAACTGTAAGACCGATACCAATCCATAAACTACTTTGCGCTTGTAATTCAGTAATTGAGATTGTACCACTTTCTTCTCCACCGAAAAATTGCATACTTGTTGCAATCAAATTATTTAGAGCGTGCACAGCTATATTCGTCCATATATTTTTTGTCTTTATGTATAAAAGACACATAACGACACCAAACATGAACGCACCAATAACATCAAAATGTCCTAGGCCAAAAATAATTGAAGATATAATTACAGCTTTTTTAATTCCCCATTTATGAGCCATTCGCTGTAAGAAAAATCCCCTAAAAATAACCTCTTCCATAATAGGTGCTAACACACATGCTGAAATGAAAGTAAATATCGTCATATATACGTTACTCGTATTAATAACATTTCCGTCTTCTAGCATAGTAACTAAGAAATTCGGTAACGTATGTGCTAATATGTAAAATTGAATCTGAGATATGCCAACTGAAAAAATCATCCCCATTATCGTTGCTAATACAATTAATCCCCAAGATAAACGTCCTGGCTTATCAAAAAAACTGTGAAATACAATATTATTTTTATTTGTTTTTACGTATAGCCAAAGTAACGGAAATACAAAAAATACAGTTATTTGTGAAATAACCTCCATCGTATTCTCAGAAACATTTGCTAGACCTAATGGTATCATTATAAGGAACACCCCTATAATCATCCATCCAAAAAAGCTACGTAACCTTATACGTGAAAATGCATAGTGCATATAGAACACCTCCAAAGATAGTAAAAGTAAATGGTCGGATAACTACATTATAATATGAATATAGTTGAAACTCTTCCCATTTTTCTCAATTACTTTCAAACAACATAGCTCTTAAAATACCATATCGCTGTTCTTCAAGTTGCAATCCAAGTGAAATTTATGTAATAAAAATCCCCGTTTTTACAAGCGGGGATTTCTTTTATTATAATACGTCACGTTTTTGGAATAATGCACTTGATGCTACAAGTAACACAACAAAGTATGCAGCTACAAGTAATAATGAAGTTGTAAACGTAAATTCTGTAAATGTTGGTTCCATTCCACCATTGATTAATTTATTACTATCGTAAGCTCTTAAATCCAAATGGTTGAATACTACAAACTTCGCTACACCTTTTGCAAACATTATTAATACCATATTAATTGCACCTTGTAAGAAGAATAGGAACATCGTAATAATTAATGGTAATACAGATTTTCTAAAGACATTTGCTAGGAAAAATGCAAGTGTTGCAAAAAAGAACGGTGAAAGTAGTTGATATAAAGTGGACTTCATAACGATTCCTAATGTTAATTCTGTTTTACTACCATCCATTACAATACCGCCAATAATCATTGCAATTAGCATACCAGCTAATACGATAAATAACATTGCTAATAACACTGTAATATATTTAGAAAATAAAACTGCAAGTCTTTTTCTTGGACGGATTAACAATTGTTTAATTGTACCTTTTTGGAACTCATCAGTAAGAGTACGGGCAGCAAGTGTAATCCCAAAAATCGTTGTAAATAAAACAATTAAGCCAATCTCTGAGTTTGCATAATCTAAATATGATCCCTTAAACTCATCACCTTTTCCCCACTTCAACATTGCTAAAGTACCTAAAATTTCGAGTGCCGCAATGACACCCATTAAAATATACATACCTTTTTTCGCATGCAACTTTAAAAATTCATTTTGAATTAATTTAAACATTACGCTTTCACTCCCCCAGTAATCGCTAAGAACTCATCCTCTAACGTTTTATTTTGAACAGTAACTCCGTATACAAGCACATCAGCATGAACAAGTTTTTTTACAAGTTGCGGAATGTTGTCTTTTGTTACAGATGCTACAATTACATTCCCTTTTGCTTTACCTTTAATGATTTCATTTGCTTTCTGAACTTCATCTACTTCAAACGCTACAACGACTGCCTCATCATGTTTCACTTTTTCATGTAAGTTGTACTCTTGTACAAACTCACCTTGTTTAATAATAACGACGCGATCACACATTAATTCAATTTCACTCAATAAGTGACTTGATACGATTACAGCAATATTCTCTTCTTTCGCTAAACGTTGTAAATAATCACGAATTTGGCGAATACCAGCTGGATCTAATCCATTTGTCGGTTCATCTAAAATTAAGATTTTCGGCTGATGCAGTAATGCCTGTGCAATTCCTAAACGTTGTTTCATACCAAGTGAATATGTTTTCACCTTTTTATGAATCGCATGCTCTAACTCAACAAGCTTTACAATCTCAGCAATGCGCTCTTTACTAATTGGTGTAATGGCCATGTTCGCAAAATGCTTTAAGTTTTGCATTCCTGTCATATAATCATATAGTTCAGGATTTTCTACAATCGCTCCAATTTGCTCTAGTGCCTTTTCACGCTCTGAGCGAATACTATGTCCACAAATTGTAATATCGCCCTCTGTCATTGAAATAAGACCTGTCATCATACGGATCGTCGTCGTCTTACCGCTACCGTTCGGTCCAAGGAATCCGTATACTTCTCCTTCACGAACCTCAAATGATAAACCACGAATAATTTCCGTTCCACCAATCTTTTTTCGAACATTCTCTAACTTTACTACTACGTTTCCCAATGCTGATTCCTCCTTTAGACTTCTAGTTTTTTATCGACTATGTGACCTGTAACTACTAGTAATATAATTGTTAATAAACAATTAAAAAATAGATTTAAAATTGTAACCTCTGTACCAGAATAAAATGATGTATTTAAAAAACCATTTTGATCTATAAATCCAATATTATTTATAGCAAACACATACTTTTCTATTTGCTGAAAAATATACGTTATTCCTCCATTAAATGCGGTAAAAATGACGAATAAAACTAAACAAGCAACTTTATTCATAGATGATTTCACATTTAATAGTTTTACAATTACTATAATGAAATAAATAGAAACTAGCATATTAAGAAAATCTAGTCCCCATAAGAAAATAGATAACATATGATGTAATATTCCATAATTATATAAACTGTGTATTGCTTGCTGAATACCTAAATTAGTTTTTCCATTGTAAATATTTAAAGAAAAATAGTATAGAAAAATGATTCCTATTCCTAGCAAAATCATAAAGAGTAGTACACAGAATAAACTATTTGCACATATATACTTTTTTGCTGAAATAGAAGTATAACGTAGCATAGAGTTTTTTAACATTTTCCGAAAAGACGATATACCTGTTAAAAGAATTGCAAATCCATTTATACCTAGTACGATAAAGAATATAATAATAATTATATCTTGCCTACCTGAAATTCTAACTCCTGAAACTCCTTTCATATTAAATAAAAGAATTAATGAAACTGTAATAAAACCAAAGTAAATAATGGCTATCTTTCTCTTATTACAATTATATAGATAAAGAAAAAGCTGACTCATTTCTCATAGGCCTCCTTAAACAGCTCATGTACTGCTTTACCCTTTTGAAATCGTAGTTCTTCCACATTTTCATGCAATATTATTTCTCCATCTTTCAAAAAGATTACTTCATCGAATATATTTTCGATTTCTCTTATTAAATGAGTCGATATAAGTAGCGTACAATCTTCACGATAAAATTTAAGTATTAACTCAAGTACATGTTCTCTAGAAACAAGATCAATCCCGCCCAATGGCTCATCCAGTACATATAGCTTCGCTTTTCGAGAAAACGTTAAAATAATCTGCAGCTTCTCAACCATACCTTTTGACAATGCTGTAATTTTTTCTTCTAACGGTATTTTAAATTCTGCAATCGTATCTACCGCTTTTTGAATATCGAAGTCTTTATAAAAATCTCGGTAGAAAAATAAAGCGTCTTTTACAGTCATCCAATCATCAAAGATTGGCTTATCGGACATAAATGAAACAATTTCTTTCGTCTGTAACCCTACCTTTTTACCGTCTATTGTAATACTACCTTCAGAAGGGTGTTGCAAGCCTGCAATCATTTTCAATAACGTCGTTTTCCCGCTCCCGTTATCTCCAACAAGCCCAACGATTTTCCCTTCCGTAATCTCTATGTTTAATTCACGGATCACTGCTTTTAATCCGTATCTCTTCCATAAGTTTTCTATTTTCAATAGCTCTGTCATTGGCTCTCCTCCCTCTTATCATGTAATGAAGAACGAAGAATTGTAAGAATTTCTTCTTCTGAAAAACCTAAATTGTCCATTCCATCTATAAAAGAATGAAGTAATTCTTTCGCCATCTCTTTTCGCAGCTCCATAATTTTCTCCCCTTCATTCGTTACATACCGTCCCATTCCTCTACGTGTGACAACAACTCCATCCCGTTCTAGCTCTTGAAATGTACGCTGAATCGTATTTGGATTCACTTGTAATTCACTCGCTAATTCACGGACAGAGGGAATTTTATCACCAGGTAATAAATGTCCTGTTACGATCTCATTTTTTATGTATTCCATTACCTGAATGTAAATTGGTGTATTTGGAGAAAACTCTATTTTCATTTCTTCCCTCCTTTTGTATTAGTGTACTAGTTAAATAATACACCGATACAAAAAGTTTGTAAATACCCATTTAATTACAAAAAAGTTCCATCCGTTAAACGAATAGAACTTCCCAAATATAAATCGCTATACAAAAATAATAGTGTTATGTAAACAAAATTATAAAGAAAAACTGTCTTATCAATGAATAAGACAGTTTTTCTTTATAATCCTATATTAAAAGTTAAACACGAAGTCATCGTCAGCTAACTTTTCAACGTTCGTTGCTTTTACGTAACCATTTTTTTTTACAGAGAAGAAA
>NZ_QOSA01000013.1:0-9234 GCF_008368795.1 Bacillus sp. BF2-3 | reverse complement strand
AAGTTCCATCCGTTAAACGAATAGAACTTCCCAAATATAAATCGCTATACAAAAATAATAGTGTTATGTAAACAAAATTATAAAGAAAAACTGTCTTATCAAGACAGTTTTTCTTTATAATCCTATATTAAAAGTTAAACACGAAGTCATCGTCAGCTAACTTTTCAACGTTCGTTGCTTTTACGTAACCATTTCCTTTTACAGAGAAGAAATCATGGTTTTTCGTATCTGTACGTAAACCATTTAAAACGATTGGGTTAATTTCTTCTTCTTCAAACTTCGGCTCAAGTCCTAAGTTCATAAGCCCTTTATTCGCATTGTAACGAACGAAACGATTTACATCTTCTACAAGACCGATAGAAGTGTAAATTTCTTCTGTATAGGCCATTTCAATTTCATATAGTTCCATTAATAACTCTTGTGTTTCTTTTTGCACTTCTTGTTGCTCTTCTGCAGAAAGTTCTGCGAAGATTTGTTGTGCTAAAATACCGACGAATACGCCGTGAATTGACTCATCCTTTACCTTCACATAAGTTCGCTACTCCTATGCCGTTTATACAGCTTACAGTTTCCTGTAAGAAGAGACTATATCATCTACCTTCTCAGGTAGCCCTCCATTTCGATTTAAGGGATTCTCACCCACCGCTTGGCCCTACTCCTCTTGCGGAATTTCACCGCCATTGGGATAGTCGTTGAACGTTCCTTTATCTACGTATCGCACCCACCACTGTTTATACAGTTTTCGATGTCTGATACGGCTTCCTGTGCCGCTCGATAACCCATGTTTTCTTTCAATGGATGCATTAGATTCACCGGCTTGTAGCATCTGAACGATATCCAAAAACATTTCAAGAGTCACACGTCCCCTTGTTTTCAGTTGGTGTTCAGATTTAACCGGCATATAATTTTGCACTTTTCCCCAAAGATATTTATAACGTTTCTTATGTCGAATTAAAGATACATAATTAGGATGAAGATTATACATATCAGCAATTTCTGGATTTGTCTTTCCGCACTTTAGTAGTTCTACAATCTCAAAAAATTGTGCATCTGTAATTTTTGATTGTGGATTTTTTTCACCTATAACACGTTGCCTTTTCTTCTCTAATTGTTCTTCAGTGAATTTAATTCCACCCAATCCTTCTCCGCCTAACGTCAAGTTATAGCCATTATTATAAGAATCATACAGCCAAATATACTGTTGCTCAATCTCACTCAATTCTTCCAATGAACATTCTATTTCCTCTAGAATTCCATATTCTAAAGTGGATTCATATTTACAGTATACTGCTTGTAAATACCTATTATAATGTGTACCACTCTTTAACATCCACATATGTTCCCTAATTCGTTTTAAATTTGAAACGTTCACATCTTTACCAATATAATACTTCCCATTGATTTTTAAATAGTAAATTCCGTACATGTTATCGCTAGATAAAGGCTTCGCTGCTGATTGCCCTATCAGCTATTCTCCTTTCCATCTATTGATAGTTAGAGAATAACCTGAATGCATATATTCATCAATAATAATACAGATAAATTTACAATAGGGGGTCCCAGCAATTAAAAGGGTTTTTCAATTGGTATCTCTACCAAAAGCCGCCATAAGTTAACGGATAATAAGGTTAATAATTTCACCACTTGCCGTCAGTTTACCTTGACCAGCTAAGTAAAGTGGATAGAAAAATCCACTATAGAATAAGTAACTTTCTAAGAACACACTTGCTACCATTGCCATGTATAACTCTTTTTTCGTTACTTCAGGCTTTAATAAACGACGATAGTAACTAGTAATAATACCAGCTTTTTTCTCAAGTAACGGATGATTGTCTACCCAGTCAAAAATATCATCAATTTCTTCTTCTGTAGCTAATGTTGTGAAAATGTGACTATAACTTTTCGCATGTACTTCTTCCATAGCTCCCATGAAAGCTAATACACTTTTCGCTTGTAAATTTTCAAGATGAACAAGTACAAGTGGCATTCCTTCGCCACCTTGTTTCGTATCTAAAAGTGTTAAACCACCTAATACACGCTTATAAGCAATTTGCTCTTCTTTCGATAATTGCACCCAAGTATTTTTGTCAGAAGAAACCGCGATTTCTTCTTCTGTCCAAAACTGAGCGATGTTTTGCTTCCAAAACATTAAACTGAAATCATCTTCCTTTTTATTCCAGTTAACAGCGCGCATTGAATCACCCCTATATCTATTATTGTTCTACTGAACGGTTAAATTTCCATCTAACAATGAAAAGCTAACCGTTTAGTAGAACAAACCAAGTATGAGCAGGGTTCATAACCCTGCTCATACTATTGGGTTATTCATTTAGTATGGCAATATGCCATTAAACGGTACAAGCCACACACTCTTCCACGCTTAATTTACGTGTTCTCGTATAATACAGACTCTTTAAGCCTTTTTTATGTGCATAGATGTAGTAACGTGCTAATTCACGTGTTGAAATATCACTATTAACGTAAAGAATTGTACTAATTCCTTGGTCAATATGTTCTTGAATTTCTGCGATTAAATCAATTAATTTAAACTGATTCATATCGTAAGAAGATTTATAGTACCAGAACGTATCTTTTGATAAATACGGCATTGGATAATATGTTGTCGCATTCGCATATGTTCTTGATTCGATTTGACTTACGATCGGCATTACGCTTGAAGTTGCATTTTGAACGTAACTGATTGATTGTGTTGGAGCAATGGCAAGACGATATGAGTTGTATAAACCATTCTTCTGCACTTGCTCTTTTAAACTTGTCCAATCTTCTTTTGTTGGAATATGAATTCCTTCAAATAGTTGCTGAACTTTTTCAGTTACTGGGCTGTAATCTGTCGTTTCATACTTTTCGAAGTATGTGCCATTCGCATAATCAGATTTATCGAAGTCCTTAAATGTCTCGCCTTTTTCTGTAGCGATTTCCATACTTTTCTCAATAGAGTAGTAATTTAACATCATAAAGAATGTACGAGCGAATTCTTTCGCTTCTGCACTTTCATAAGCGATTTTATTTTTTGCTAAATATCCGTGTAAGTTCATTGCTCCAAGTCCAACTGAATGAAGCTCGTCATTTGCTTTTTTCACAGTTGGTGCATTCGGAATAATCGTCATATCAGAAACAGCTGTTAAAGCTTCCATTCCCGCATGAACTGCTTCACGAATTTCTTTATTTTCCATTACGTTTACGATATTTAACGATCCTAAGTTACAGTTAATATCACGACGGATAATGTCATCTGTACCGTAATCATTTATTTCTGAAGTTTCTTGAAGCTGGAAGATTTCTGTACATAAGTTCGACATCTTCACAGTTCCAATATCCTTCAATGGATGTTGATTATTTGCATTTGATTTAAACATTAAGTATGGGTAACCAGACTCAAGCTGAATCATAGCGATTTTAATAAGCATATCACGTGCACTAATATCTAGTGGCTTCTTCTTCACTTTCGGATTGCTCATTAATTCATCGTACATTTCATCGATATCAATGTCATCTAAATGCTTTCCGTATTCTTTATACACCGTGTAAGGCGCGAAAACATGGAAAGGTTCGTTTTTCTCAGCAAGCTCAAAGAACTTACTTGGAACGATAATTCCGATTGATAGAGACTGAATACGGCTCTTCTCATCGGCATTTATTTTTTTGGTCAACTCGTCTTCATATTTCTATGAAGGTTGGACTATATCATCAACCTGTAACTGGTTGCCTTGCACTTCGACTGGTACCTATTTCCAGCCTACTCTACTAGCTTTCGTCTAATGACGCGCGTTCGATAGTCTCTACACCTTCTTGAAAGTATTGATAATTAGGAAAGTTATTGGATAGTACTCTATATTTTATCGTATTAGCAGGTACATTAAACACTCGTCCGGCTTCTGCTAAAGACTCATAGTAAATGTCATTTATAACAATTGGCTTTTTTTGTTTTTCTCTACCTGAATTATATTGATTTTTTTGAGCTTTACTTATCTTCATACATGTTTCTTTTGTATGCTTTTTACCTTTACGAGATCTAGACATTTTTTCTTTTGTTTCATCAGTATGTTTTCTACCATGAAATCGTTTAGTAATCTTAGATCTCATATTCTCCATATGTTGAGGTTTATCATACCAATAATTATTAAGCCCAGTATTAATTTCAGAAAGAAACTTTTTTACTTCCTTTGAGTGGGTTTTCCCATACATATGGTTCTTTTCCCCACTCAACGCCCCACCTCTAGCGATAGGATGTCCGTTGTAGCAATACTGTTTCCCATAATATTGACTTAATAAACTTTGCTCTATCTTATGAAGAATGTCCTTATCATCTGGTAATTCAATTATCCCTTTAAACTCAAATTTATTCTCACCATATAAATTCCAGGCTGCTTGTAAATGTTTACTATGATGCCGATTAGCATTCAATTGATTTCTATGAGTTTTAAATCGTACTTTAAAATTATTAGAACTACCAATATAAAACTTCCTGTTTTCCTTATTAATTATCAAATAAATTCCACAGTTCATGGAATCTCGCCTCCGGTGAATATAAGATTCCACTTCACCCAAGTAATATTTCTTTCAAGCTTGGCACGGTATTACCTGCTATCCACTTGCATGGACCGTAGGCTCTCTTAGTCAGCTTCTTCGCGGGTTCTTTTTCTTTTACCCCTTATTCAACTGATACCGTTAGCCGCTAATGCGACACCCTATTGGTTAGGTTCACAAGGTTTTCTCATACACATTACTGTGTAGAGGGACTACCAATTAATCCAGGAATTCAATAATATCCCAATGGAAAATGTTTAAATATACTGCACCGGCACCTTTTCGTTGGCCAAGCTGATTCGCATATGAAAACGAATCTTCAAGCAATTTCATAACAGGTACTACGCCACTTGCAGCGTTGTCGATACCTTTAATTTGCTCACCGCGTGCGCGTAGTTTAGATAAGTTTAAAGCTACTCCCCCGCCGATTTTCGATAATTGCATCGCAGTATTAATGTTAAAGCCGATCGAATTTAAGCTATCGTCCATCTCTAACAAGAAACAAGACACCATTTCTCCTCTTCTGCTTCTTCCCGCATTTAAAAAGGTTGGTGTCGCTGGTTGGTAGTTTTGTTTTACAATCATGCTTGCGAATTGTCTTGCCTTCGAAACATCACCGCGTCCTAAGTATAATGAAACAATTGCTACACGATCTTCATAGCTTTCTAAGTATTGTTTTTGATCATTCGTTTTTAACGCATAATCTTTGTAGAACTTAGATGCTGCCATATAAGATTGGAACTCGAAGTTTTCACCATAAGCGATGTTATATACTTCCTCTACTTCCTCCAAGCTATACTCGTCCAGAACGTTGTAATAGTAATCATGTTCTTTCATATACTCCATTCGCTCTGCCACGCTATTAAAAGGAACGGTATTCTCTCTAGCTTCTTCCATAAAGACTTCTAATGCCTCTTTATCTTTATGAAGCTGATAAAAACCGTCCTGCATTTGCGTGATTTCATTATTCAGTTCAATGTGTCGCAATCTCCCGCACCCTTTCCTTAAAATATTCTACATCGTTATTTGTTCCAGATAACTCAAATTTTGATACAATAGGCACTTCATATTTAGTAGAAATCTTGTCAGCACTTGCACCGAACATGTCTCCCCAGTTACGATTGCCGCTTGCAGATACGCCTTTTAATTTTTCATTATTGCGCTCTAAAAAGTCTAAAACACGTTCTGGTACATTGCCAAAACCTGTTGTATACGTAATAAGAATAAAGTCTTCATCTATTACTAGATCTTCATCAATTTGAACGGCCGGCATATTTAATTTGTGAATGAAACGCTTCACGTTTCCTGTCATAGAATCATATGCAACTAACATTTCCGACCCTCCCTCTCAAATCTATATTCTCTATATGTTGTTCTTGATTTCTCTATATATTGTATTACGTTTCAAAATAAGACACAAGATATATGTATAAATTCTTTCTTTTTTTAACTTTTACTTTTCGACATGATAGCCGTTTTTTTTCAATACAATGACTATGAAACAACATTCTAAAACTCATGTCAATAAAGTGCTTTTCAAAAAAGTTGTCAACGAATTTAACCTTATTTTTAAAAAAGTTAACAATATATTTTGTCATAAAACGGTAGATGCTGAAGAAATATATTTCTCCAGCATCACGCAAAAAAGAACAGATATGAAACTATAATCTGCTCTAAAAAACGATTACATTTATCAAATTTACCTTATTAAATATATTATACATATACTTTCGTTTCTCGTTACATACTAAAAGATAACTATTATAGAAAAAGATTATTATTATGGAACTTCAATTTATTTATGAAAAGTTTATTCAGAGTGCTCAATGCGCAAAATATCTTTTACAAATATATGATGCGGATTTTCATCTTTATCAATCATTGTACATACCGGAGCCTCTTCATCAAAGTATACAATCATTCCTTCTACGTACTGATATGTATGTCGAACTTGTACAGTTACTTTAATTTCTACTGCTTCTTCATATGCTCTTTTTATTTTCTGAAGCATTTTTGCTGAACATTTTCGTTTCTCTGGATACATAACCATTCCCATAAATCGATTGCCGGCTCTATCTTTCCACATATAATCCCAATGTGGTAAAATGCCTTGTTTAAAATCGCCCATAATTCCCCTCTCCTTTATCTTTTATTTATCCCGCATTAAACGTCCGATTGGTGAAAGGCTACTAATCAGTGAGAGATGCCCTGCTGATCAAAATTCCTCTTTATGAACGTGGCGTTTCTGAATATGTATAAATCACTTGCCCGCCTCGCTGTGCGTTACCAATGAAATGCTTAAAGTCTTCTCTATTTACAACAACTTCTCTGAACGTATAAAATACATCTTTCGTAACAACATACTCCTTTATTTCACCATTTTTTAGCTGATCTAAAATTGTATTTGCTAATTCTTTATCCATGTATTTCACCTCTCTGCAATATTTTATTTTATCGTATATTCTATAGGTCAACAACTGTAAATTTATCCCGCTATTTGCAGGTAGTGCGATTGGTGTTGACTACTAATCAGTCGTGGAATGAACAAAAAATCTTACTGATTAACGTTTCACTTTATCTCGTTGTTATGCCATGATTTTATTTTCGTTATTTCGCAAACAATATCGTTTTACTATATGTCCACTAAATATCATATACTAACATAGCTACTTCTCTATATCAAACATTTCGGCATTCAATTATGCAAAGTTCCATACCACTATGCTACAATATACAAATAGAACTAGGAGGGATACTATGATTCGGAAAGCAAAAAAGACAGATGCAATGGCAATAGCTCCTTTATTGTATAATGCTCTGCATGAAATTGCTGAAAAAATCACAGGTAGCACAGATGAAGCAGAAGTATTACTAGGACTTGAGACATGGTTCTCAAAAGAAAATAACCGTCTGAGCTACGAAAACTGTTTTGTCTATGAACAAGACGAGAGTGCAGTTGGAGTTATTGTCGCTTATCACGGTAGTGAAGCAACACAGCTTGACGCACCAATTGTACATCACTTAAGAGAATTACATAAAGATGAATCAATTACGTTAGAAAAAGAAGCTGAGCTTGATGAGTATTACATTGATACACTATCAGTTTCAAGTGCACACGGCGGAAAAGGTATCGGTTCTAAATTAATTGAAGCTGCCGAAATCTATGCAACTGAAAAAGGGCATGAAAAAATCGCTTTACTTGTTAATTTAGAAAACACACGCGCCTATTCACTATACGAAAAGTTAGGTTATAAAAAAGATGAAATTGTTATGCTAGTAGGCGAACCTTATGCTCATCTCGTAAAACCATTAAACGTCAAAATTTCTGTATCTTAAAAAGAAAGCACACGATTTATATAAATCGTGTGCTTTTATGTTAAATTCGTATTTAATATATTTCCATCCATCGCCTCGTGAAACGTATATGTTGTACATCCCCATGGCTTTCTATGCAAAATAGGCGAACCAGACCATCCCATTGCCCTCAGCTCCGTTCCAATCATCGAATTAAAATAATTATGACCTACAAGAGCAATACTTCCATGTACGAGAGCATAACGATGTAATACGTAAGCTGCTTGCCTTGCCCTCTCTCTTACTTCCTTATAAGATTCAACATTTTTATGGTAACCAAGTATCCATAATGCTCGTCCAATACACATCCATACGTTAAGTTTACACTTCAACCATTTTGGCGCATAAAAGCTCGCCGGAACTGCCGCTTCCCTAAAAAGAGAATTTTGTATAAAAGATAAAGAATCCATTAATTCAGCTGCTGACTGTACAGCACACTTTTGATCACTCGTTACAATCAATTTCGCTACTTCAACCGCTTCTCTTGTTTCCAATGGTATAGGTTGTTTTTCTGTTATAGTATGTAAGTCATATCCTTTTATCCATTCATGAAAGGATGTAACCGTCATTGGTTCTATAGTACAATCTAAGCGACCATGACGAATAAAAGAAATCTTCATTCTTTTCACTCTCCATTCATCACTTATGAACTCTATTATGCACTAGTTCTAAACATCATACCACGCAAGAAAATAAAGTTATATACCTTTACATCTCCCCACCACTATCATGTGTTATCGAAGCATGGATACCATCCATCCCATCAAAATATGTACTCGTATCATATTGACGAATCTTTTTTAAATGCATATAAGAAAATAAAAATAAAATTAAAGCTATAACACTCCCCACAAATTCAAACATCATTTTACCGCCTCTAATTTCTCCCACTTCAGCAGGTTATTCTACTTTTTCATTATACCTCGATATAAAGATTCTCGCATTTTTGCTATTTTTTTCAAAAAACATGGATTTTCTACATATTTTCTTACAAAAAGTGAATATTTTTCGAATTTTTACTTTGGAAACATTTACAAAGTAGGAAATATGGTTCAAAATAGGAGGAAATAAAAAAACCCAAATTTATTCTTTTTTTGGGAAAACTGTAACAAGGAGAGTTGCTTATGCAGATCGCAGAAACTGGAGATATCATCGAATTTAAAGGTGGAATGCAAGGCCGTGTTCAAAAAGTAAATCAAAACTCTGTTATTGTTGATATAACAATTATGAAGAATTTTAGAGAACTAGATATGGAACCTCTTACAGTTGTAAGTCATAAAAACTATACTGTCATTAATCAAAATGCATAATATAATAGAAAGAAAGGGCCTG